>DBRB01000009.1 GCA_002305475.1 candidate division WWE3 bacterium UBA1379
TTCCTGGTAACAGAGGACCTCTTACCGATGATAGTGTTATTGTAAAAGTGAAATTAATGCTGAAAAACGGGTATTCCCAGGATGCTTATCTTGTTTTAGCAGATTTGAATGAATCAAAAGATGCGTCAACACTGGTAAAACCAAATGCATCCAGGGTCGTGAATTATACGGAACAACTATCTAAAGACCCCAAGTATGAACAGACGTTTGGTTTGATACTCAGGGGAGATGGGGGCAAGGGTAGTGTTGAACATACATATTACGTTGATTATAGGGATTTCAAGCTTTCCTCTATTAACCAGGATGATGATAAGACTACCGGATTTGTTAATGTGAATGTGAATGCCGTCTTTACCGGAACCTCGTGGACAGTGACAGCAACGCAGGGCGATTAGTGCCGCGCACTCTTCATTCATCCTGCTGACTTTCAGCAATATAACAAAATAGCTCCCTGGGGGAGCTATTTCGTTAAACATCTGTTATACAGGGCTATACATCAAGAGTGCGCGGCAGTCCGGCTGGTGGGTGGTGGGCGCGGCTAGGATTTGGGGGTCGGCGTGGCAGTCAAAACCGGGAATTCCTTATAAAACTTCATAAGAGAAATGCACTCGCTCCGGAGTTTATGACGAACAAAATTCTTCATTTCATAATCCATTAACTCGCCCAGGCCATTGAGAATTCCCTTATCACTCATTGTCTCTAGTTTATCTATGCACTGCTGCACATAATCAGGCAGAGGAATACCCATCCGTTGTTCTACAATTGATTTGTTCAATGGGGTTTTAGTATTCATAAAAAACCAACTGTCAAAAATGTCCCTGTTAGTGATGGTTTTTCTGTCCATTATTGCACATAATTTATGTGCGAACATATCGGGCTTCACCATAACTTTAACACTGACACCTAATAAATTCTTAATTTCATAACTGTCACCAAAGTCTCGTTTTGAAATTTCTATTTTAAGTTTCCTGTCCCCCACTCCATAATCCAGAACAGATATAATTCCATAAAATTTAATGGCTTGATCGTGTATTGTTCCATGTTCAGACAGTATTCTGGTGATTTTATTATATACCTGTTTCTCTTTTTCCGGGTTTAATAAATTAAAATCAAGGTCAACTGAGAATCTGGGCAATTCGTAGAAGAACATAAGAGCAGTCCCTCCTTTAAAACCAAGAATACCTGAGAGTTCCTTGTCTTCGTAAATGCTTTTAAGGATCTGAAAGAGGTACAACCTGTGCTTATTAATATCAACCATTTGCTAATAATTTTTGAACCCTCATTTCCAGTGACATAGATTTATATGCAGGGATAATCTTATCAATCATCTGTTTGTCCAAAGGCTTCAGATTATCAAAGTAAAAATTCTTATTGAGGTACAGTATATCCAGGAAAGCCCTTTCAGGTGTGGCCATGTTTACATGAGTGCCATCCCTGAAAATACCGGAAGCTTCCATGATGATATTCTGACTAATTCTGCGATAGCTTAATAAACGGTCATCAACTGTCAGTTCTCTTGTAAGATAGCTTACGCTGGTTATGCGTGTATCATACTGAAATACTATACCTGACTTTTGTAGAACATATTCCAACGATATATACGATGGAGTATAAAGTATGTTCGCTAATTCCAATGGATTGTACCCGGGCTTGGCGTATACTCCTTTTCTTGGATTAAGAAGTCTACCCGTTTTGACATAATATCTCATCCTATCACTTATATACCTGCTATCCTCGTGCGGAAAAAGCATGGTAATTTCAGCAATTTTAAAAACTGTCCTTTGATCTTTGAATATATCCAGTAATAAACTCATACCTGCACTCGTGAACTAATAACGGAAATAATTTCTCCTTTCAGTTCACAAATATAATAATTTTTATTTGGTGCTGCGAAACAGCATTTTTTTAAGCACAGCAACATTTTCTTCCTTAGTCATCGTATTCAGTAGTAAAGCTGCTTCATTGCCGAGTTATTTTTCATTTTTTCCTTTACATGACTGTTGACTGAGGCGGAATAAGTTTATCAGAGCACAACAGCCAATTCAGAGCACTGAAGATCAGCAAAATGATGTAGCGCTTTTTTACCGAATTCAAACTCAAACCGACCGAATTCAAAGTGATGTTGTTTCACAATATATTATTTTTTTATATTTAAATGCCTCATTAATAGTGTCCAAGAACGTACCATCTTACGTTTCCATCGGATCCTTATTTGTCCCAAGTGCATCTACTGCATTCTTACTGTACACCTGGCTTCAGATACCACACTTTATTTATCCGCTAATAATTAAGTCAATATTATTGGGCAAATAGAATATTTATCAAAACACATTAAAATGAAAAAGACAATCATACTTTTGATTATGGGTTTATTGTTGTTTTCCTGTGGCCCTCATGAAAATCCCGATCCGGATATTACTATCACGGAAAACACAAAAGTCGTGGACGACCAGACGTGGGACAACAATATCCTATCTGTTGATTCAACTGACTATACAATAACCTTTAAAGAAGGTTTTACCGGAGTTCAGCCATTAAGTCCGGGTGATATTTTGGTTTCAACCGTCGGAAACGGATTACTAAGAAAGATAACCAACATAACTACAACAAAAGCCGGTGGTGACATTGTAGTGGAGACAGAATTTGCCTCTCTTACCGATGTTATCGAAGAAGGCTCCATCAAGTCCGAGGTGGTATTGACACCTGAAGATATTCAGGAGGTCGTGTTCCATTACGAAGGTATTACCCCTGAACCTTCTAACGTAAAAGGCTCTGTTAATCATGTTACCAACTGGAACATAAACACGGAATTGTACAGCGGGATCCGGCTAACCGGGAAATTTGTCAGTGACATGACATTTATTTTGGATTTTACTGTAGCCAATTCGTCTTTAAGCTCGGCAAAAAGTGGCATCATCATGACAGAGACCCTTACCCTGCAACTTTCTGCTGCTTTAAAGCGTGAGTTTGACAAGGATCTCACAATCGCCACAATAATTTTTGCACCTATCATTATTCCAATCGTAGGACCTTTGGCTCTTGTGGTGGTGCCTAAGGTGGAAGTAAAATTGGGTCTGGAAGGGTATGTCAGCGGTACCGTAACTTGTTCTGCTACCCAACAAATATTTATTGATGCAGGAATACGGTATTACAAAACCGGGGGCTGGTCGGAATACAAGACGTTTACCAATGACTTCTCCAATACAACACCTGTATTGGAAAAAGCCGATGCCGAAGCATCGCTTTACATCAAACCGGAACTTTCCACAAAACTGTACAATGTGGCCGGTCCTTATGTAAACACCAAAGTTTATGGGAAGATCATTGGTGTCTACTAAAAATT
>DBRB01000017.1 GCA_002305475.1 candidate division WWE3 bacterium UBA1379
AACTATAAAATTTACTGGGAAAGAATGCTGGGGGGAGTCTGGCAGGAACATCAGGGATTAGGAGCTGTAGCAACACAAGCACATATATCAGAAATCCCCAGAGTCATTATTCTCATGCTTTTAGATTTGATTCTCTCTACGTCTCAAATCAGATACGCATACGCATTTTTAATGTATATAATCGGACCTCTCGGTGTTTATTTCTTTTTAAAACGCCTGGTTTTTAAAAATTTTGATAATCTGTCTAAAGATTTGGGTTCCTTTGCCGGAGCGTTATTTTATATGTTCAATTTGGGTATTCTCCAGCATTTTTATGTTCCATTGGAGATGTTTTTGACTCATTTCGGGTTTTTAGGGTGGATTTTCCTTACAGCAGGCATCTACATGGAATCACCAACCAGAAAAAATCTTCTGTGGTTTGTTTTCATAAGCTTTATATCAGCTTCTCAGGCACATACATCTACTCTATTTTATGCATTAATTATTGTCCTGTATTTATATATTGGTTCTATTACAGTTATATCAAAATTCAAAAATTTGAGAGTCTCATTGGTGTTAATGGTAACTGTGTTATTTGTTAATTCTTTCTGGTTCTTGCCAAATATCTATTTTGCAGTTAACCACGGTAAAGAAATCCAGCAGTCAAAAATCCATCAGCTTTTTTCTGAGGAAGCTTTTTTGCAGAATAAAGAGTTTGGGGATTTTAGAGATGTAATGATCATCAGAAATTTTCTTTTTAATTGGGGTGAACATGTGGGAAACGCCGAATTCGGTGACTTATTGGATGAATGGAAAATCCATCAAACCCGCCCCCTCATTCTTGTTTTAGGTTATGCTTTTTTTGTTGTACTGTTGATCGGTCTTGTAATATCACTTATTAAACGACAGAAACAGGCTCTAGCTATTCTTCCTATATTCTTAGTCTCAATTTTTTTCTTGATGAATGTTAATCCGCCTTTAGGTTTTCTGTTTGCCTTTTTACAGGAATATATACCGTTATTTAAAGAAGCTTTCAGATTCCCGTTTACTAAGTTTTCTATATCACTAGCATTTTCTTACTCGGTGTTTTTTTCATATGCAGTTGTTTATCTTGCTTCATTCTTAACAAAGTATTTTCGCTTGACTGAGGTAAAATCAGGCTTTCTTTATGTACTTATATTAGCCGGATTTACTTATTATATGTTTCCCGTTTTTAATGGACATCTCATCAGTCCTTCGATGCGGGTGTCCATTCCGCAGCGCTATTTTGAATTATTTGATTATTTAAATCAACAGGATGAGTACGGCAGAATAGCAGATTTTCCGATTCATTCTTTTTGGGGATGGGTTTACTACAACTGGAATCCGCGTACCTCTTTAGGTTATCAGGGTGCAGGATTTTTATGGTTCGGTTTAAAACAGCCGCTTTTGGATCGGGAGTTTGACCGGTGGAATTTATTAAATGAACAATACTATCGGGAAATGTCATATGCTGTTTATTCTGAAAATCCCGCTTTACTGGAAGGAACATTGGAAAAATACAAAGTTAAGTGGATGATTTTAGATGAAAGTGTGATTGCCCCGGGAAATAATCCAAATGTATTATTTTATCCGGAACTGAAAAATATGTTTGGTGAGTCATCAAACATAGTGGTAGAAAAGGATTTCGGATCAGGTCTAAAACTATATAAATTTAATCCAGCTGAAAAGTATAGCTTAATAGAAGTACACGATAAGTATAGGGAAGCGGGCATAAATATCTTTAAAGAACCAAAAGATGTGTTTTATAACTCTGAATCGGTTTATATATCTTCGGATAAGGAAGTCTATCCATATACAGGAATTACGGAATTAGATGAAAGTGTACGCAGAAGCATAATTACTGCCGATAACGAAACAATAAGTATTGATTTCCGTGACGGGAAATCATTGTCGCCAAGTATAACTGATTATTTTCAGTTTGGGGTATTCGCAAAACTAGAGAACGGGTTGGTTAAAGTAATACTTCGTGATATTTCAGGTATTTTCGGTAATAAAGAAATACAATTTGATGTCCCTATACAACAGGGTTTAATACTACGAATTTCGGACAAGGTATTTTCATTGGATAGAGTTAATTCTACTGACTATAAGGATTTTGGTACCGTATTGTTAAATCCTTCTGAAGGAGCTCAATTATATTTATATAGACTGACAACAAATCTGGTTCAGCCTTCCAGTTATATTGCACAATTGGAGCCCTGCAGTGATTTAGCGGAGAAAGCCAGTTATACTTTACAGCCCTTGCCGGATGGGTTTAAGTTATCTTCCAAAGGCGTGCAAGCGTGTGCTACTTTTCCGTTGCCGGAAATCCCAGTAAGAGCAGATAGTGAAGATGTTCTTGTTTACTTAAATATTGAGACTTTAAGCAATGGTTCATTACCGGATGTTTGTGTGTTCGATTCATTAAGTGGTTTATGTAAAAACTATCCTTTGTCCGGTACAGAGACTTATGCAATCTTAAAGGAAGATATTCAGAATGAACACTATATACGATTTTTCACTAATTCTTTGTTAAGCAAAGAGGAAGTCGGAGTAGAGTATAAAAATATTTATATTAATTTTCCTCAACTTATAAGCCGAGATTTATTATCTCTGTCAGATACTTTTATGTTTGATAGTAGCACGACTGACACTCGTATAAATGTCAGAAAGGAATTCAGTTTGGATATTGTAAATATCAGACATGATGCGAGAATTTGTAATACGGGAAAATATGACTTTTATAAATCTGCAGTAGAAGTAGTTAACCAGGAATATATTTCTTATCGAGCTTCCGGTGATGCCTTATGTGATTCTTTCTATTTTCCGACCCTTACACATAAAACCGGATATATCTTGGAAATACAGGCAAGAAATCTTGAGGGATTACCGCTGAGGGTTTGTTTAACTAATGAGTATTCGAAAAGATGTGATTTATATGTATCTTTAAATGGTGGTGAAACTAGGGACGAGTTGTTTAATACACAATATTTTCTGATTCCTCCTATGGGTAACGGTTATGGGTTTACGGTAAATGTGAGTAGTTTAGTTTTTGGAAAGTCAGGAAGTAAAAACGATCTGAAATCAATAAGCATGTCACCGGTACCTTACAATTTCATACGTTCTTTAAACAAGGGTGATGAAGTAAAGGACGGCAAGCTACTGGTTTATAACCAGGCCTATGAGAAAGGCTGGGTGGCTCTATGTGGTACGTTTAAGCTTTGTTCTGCTAATCATGTTATCGCCAATGGGTGGGCTAATGGCTGGGTTTTGGACCCTTCAGAGGATTTAGACAAGGTTAAGGTGGCTTTTTGGCCTGAATTACTGGAAATATTGGGTTTTGGCATATTAATCTCAACAGTTGCTGCAATTTATTTAAAAAATAGTAGAAAGTCTGATCAAGCCCATAGTCTTGACAATATTGATATTATAGGGTAAAATACTCATATTCTGTATTGAAGGCCTTTATTTGGCTTCATATCAATCAATCTGCCATTCAAATATATATTGTTTTTGTGCTCATGCGCGTATTTGTTATTGATTTTCTGCCTATTCTTGCCTAACCCCTACACAATAGAAAAACCTTTATAACAGTAAAGGGGTTTTATTGGATAGGGCCTGCTGAAGATAAAGATTTTATGGCTAAAAACACAAAAAATATAATAAATCCCTTGTTTTCTGTGGTTGCAGTAGTTCTGGCAGCTGTTATCGTGATAGTTGCAGGTACCAGACCTGTTTTTGCAGACTGTGAACCTAACTACGGAGGTGGGGAAACCTGTATTTTTAATAAGTCATTCAAAATTACTAAGGAAGTCAGAATTAAAGATGAAGATGATGACTGGGAAAAGAAAGTTACTGATGTTAAGAAAGATGAAACGGTTGAATTTCGAATCAAGGTGAAAAATGTAGGTGAAGTTGAGGTTGACAACATGAAAATCAGGGATATATTACCCGACGAACTCGAAAGAACCGGCGGTGACGGTTTAACCGAGATATGGGATGATTTTGAACCTGATGAAACTAAAGAATTCATCATCAGAGCTAAGATTGATGAAGATGAATTTGATAGGGACAACTTTGAGAAATGTGTAGTAAACAAAGTTGAACTATTCTTCGACGGTGATTTTGAAGGTTCAGATACTGCAATTGTCTGCTACGAAAAAGGTGAGATTAAAGAATTGCCTTCAACTGGAGCAGAATCAACCTTGGCTATGGGAATAGCTGGATTGGGAATGATTGTAGGCGGTATTGTAACCAAGAAAAGACTTTCTTAACTTAAGGAAAAAAAAACAGTTGGACGGAGTGTAGTAGGGTTGGGTTTGCTTAACTTACGCGACCCTACTATCCTCCGTCCAATTATTTTCCGGTTCTTTCTCAGACACATTCATTCTACCATATCAGGTTATTGTTTTTTGCTTAGGGGAAGTAATTCTGTAAGACTGATTTAACATTATTTGAATTTTCCGCCCGATTTATTAGTTTATGATTAAAAGGTTGTTAGTAATAATTCTATTAGCCACTGTTTTGTTTTCGGTGGTATATTACTATCTCAGATTTGGTACGCCATTTTGGTATTTCTTTCAGCGCGTTCGACCGGAGCAGGATGCTGATAAAGATGTATTAGGTGAAGAATATTCGGTTTTTACGGAAGAAGTTAAACCGGTATATGATAAGCCTGTAAAGTTATTGATCGAATCTGTGGGTATTTCTGTAGACGTGATTGAAGTCGGTTTAGAGAATGACGGAGCCTTGGAAGCCCCGAAAGACTGGTTTGTCAGCGGTTGGTATACACAGGGTGCTTTAGTCGGTGCACCGGGTAATCTGATCATAGATGGTCATTACGACACCAATAGAGGAACACCTGCAGCGTTCTGGCAGTTGAAAAATGTAAAAACAGGTGATATAGTGAGCGTGCATGATAGCTTAGGTAGAGTTTTTAGATATGAAGTAAAGGAAGTTTTTTATATAGACATCAATGACCCAAACAGACTTCAGATTTTTAAAAGCAATGAAAAAACTTCAAGTATCACTTTGATAACATGTGGTGGGATTTGGCTTCCAGGCAACTATACTTACAGTCAGAGACTGATTGTAAAGGGAGAGCTTATCCAATAAGTTGTATTTAAGATAAATTCCAGCACAGTTAACTCTTGGTTCAAGTAGGGAGGTAGCTCGGGGCAGTGGCTATCTCCCGACTTGAGTTAAGAGTTTGGCTTTCGCCCCTTTGTTTACAAAGGTAGGCTTAATTTTTAAACGTATTAATTTGCCAAAATCTCAATAACAATATTTAATGCCCTCTCCACGTATACAAAATAAAACAGGTGCGGCTGATAACAAAGCTGCTGAAAAAAATTATGGTTCGTATCAGGGTTCCAACCAGGGATCTTATCAGGCCGGTTCAAACGGCGGGACTGAATATTTTACCGGAGAAACAGTTCCGGTAAGCGGTATTCTTGAAGTCCTTCCCGATTACGGTGTTTTAAGACAGGAAGCTCAGGTGGATGAAAATCTACCTAAAGATGTTTATATCAGTCAGTCTCAGATCAAAAGATTTGCACTGAGAATGGGTGATCTGGTAACCGGACAGGCTCGACCTCCTAAAGAAGGAGAACGTTATCTATCCCTTCTTAAAGTGGAAAAAGTTGACGGTTTGGAGCCGGAAGAGGCAAAGAAAAGACCTCTGTTTTCCAGACTTACCCCCGTCTTTCCGAATGAATGGATAAAACTGGAAACCAAACCTGATGTATTATCTACACGTTTAATAGATTTGGTTGCTCCTATCGGTAGGGGTCAAAGAGCCATGATTGTTGCTCCACCTAAAGCCGGTAAAACCTGGCTTTTACAGGATATTGCACACGGAATTACCACCAATTATCCTAAAGTGATTCTGATGGTGGCTCTAATCGGAGAACGACCGGAAGAAGTTACCGATATGCGCAGAAAAGTAAAGGGAGAAGTTTTTGCTTCGAACTTTGATGAAAAAGCGGAAGATCAAACTAGGGTTGCGGAAATTACTTTGGAAAGAGCTAAAAGACTCGCAGAAAAAGGCGAGGATGTGGTAATTCTGATGGATTCATTAACCAGACTGGCTCGTGCCTATAATATGGTTGTACCTCCATCCGGAAGAACCCTTACAGGAGGTTTTGATCCATCAGCATTATATCCGGCCAAGCACTTCTTCGGTGCAGCCAGAAACTTTGAAGAAGCCGGTTCATTGACAATAATTGCTACTGCATTGGTGGATACCGGTTCTAGAATGGATGATGTGATTTTTGAGGAATTTAAAGGTACAGGTAATATGGAACTGCGTTTAGATAGAGCTTTGTCCGAAAGAAGAGTATTCCCATCCATTGACATCAAAGCCAGTGGAACACGACATGAAGAACACTTATATGATAAAGAATCGCTGGAGGCAGTCTACAAGCTAAGAAGAATGGTTGATCTACTTGATGATAGAGAAGCTACTGAGCTTGTAATTGAACGCTTAAAAAAGAGCAAGAGTAATGATGAGTTTCTAAAGACTCTGCATAAAGCATAAGCTACTTCTGCTATAATTCCTCCACTGCGTCGTTTAACGGTATATGCTCTTTACTATAAAACGCCCCAAATCCGAGCGGTTTTTTCAACTGAGTTTTAACGGATTTACACCAAAAGGGCGAAATAAAATTGAACAAAGCCTGCAAATATATAAAGAGTTCCTTGGGGCTCTTATCCTCTATTTAAAACGAAAAAGTCGAAGTACAGGTAATTTGATTATCCGGTTAATTTCTCTAACAGCAAAAATATTTCAGGGAGTAAAAGCTTATACAATCAGAAAACTAATCTGGTCCAGAGGTAAACTCGGTAAACCGATAGCCACATTAGTGGTAATGGGTGCTGCTTTTATTGTTTTTATGTTGGGTGAAGTTTTTAACAGCTCAAAGTTGGTTAACAGTCAGGAAATCAGTGCCGATTATCTCTCCAATGTTTCGGATATTATTCCTCCTAAAAATACGGCATTAACCAGTATTCCGGACAGCAGAAGAACCGAACCTATCGCATATGTGGTAGAGGGAGGGGATACTTTGTACGGAATCGGGGAGAAATTTAAAGTTTCTCTGGATGCTATTAAATATGTAAACAACCTTACGGATGATTCTGTTTTAAAGCCCGGACAGGAGATTATTATTCCTCCGATGATCGGTTTGATTCATAAAGTGGCTTCAGGAGATACTCTGCAATCGATAGCAAAAAAATATGATGTTCCTTCTCAGGCTATTGCAGATTTCAACTATCTGCTTGATACCACAAAGATTGCCGTAGGTACTGAATTGGTGATTCCAGGAGCAAAAGTTCCGCAGCCTGTATATGTACCACCTTCCATACCGGCAACAATTATTCCTCCTTCGGCTGATCCCGGAGCAACGAAGGGATGGTGTATGTGGCCTACATCTGTCAATATTGTTACTCAATACTTTTCCTGGTATCACAATGGTGTTGATATTGCTACTCCGTGGGGGGCATCAATGCCTCCCTTGTATGCCTGCGGAAGCGGAACGGTGGTCAGAGCTGGATGGGATCCTTGGGGTCTTGGTTTGCACGTCAGAATTGTTCACCCCGGTGGCTATGAAACCACCTATGGACATATGAGCAAGATATATGTGTCGTACGGTGAGGAAGTAGATAAAGGGGAAACGATTGGTCTTATGGGTAATACCGGTCGTTCTACCGGACCTCATGTACACTTTACAGTAAAGTACAACGGTGTCGCCCAGAATCCGATGAACTATATAAACTAATATAGGGAAAAATGTGGTGTCATGAATTATTAGTTCACAACGCCAAAAGTATTGCTTTTAATAAAACAGTTTTAGTTTGTACACCTGAGGAGCAAATTCACATAGTGGACACCAGGTAACATCAACCTCAACAATTTTATTGTTGTTCTCTCTATATACAGTACTGGTTTTTAAAGGTGTTCCACATGAATGGATCAGTTTGCCATCAGTACTTTGAGTGCTTTCTTCCACTACCTTATAAATAACACAACCGTCTTGTATGGCAAGAGTACCCGGTTCCCGTTTTTGCTTTGACACGATGATACCTCCTGTCTCTATCCTTTTTTTACTTATAATGATTTAGTTATTGTTTCATATATAAAGAAGACAAGTCAACTTTGACTTGTCACCTTATTTCCTGTAGTGTAGCCTAGATTTATGATTGATACAGCAAAAATTAAAGTTAAAGCAGGTAAAGGAGGCGATGGACGCGTCTCTTTTAGACGTGAAAAATATATCCCTCGTGGAGGACCGGATGGCGGTGATGGTGGAAGCGGGGGTAGTGTCTATTTTGTGGCAGATCACAATAAAGCTACATTAGTAGATTTTCACACCCGACCCTTATTTAAGGCTGACAGCGGAGAACAGGGAGGTGCACGTAATATGACGGGAATTAGTGGAGAGGATTTATATATAAAGGTTCCTACCGGTACATTGGTGTATGAAATAACACCAGATGGGGAAAAGTTGATCGGAGATCTGGTTAAAGGTGGACAGACACTGATGGTTGCCAGAGGTGGAAAAGGTGGTAAAGGAAACAACCGATTTAAAAGCTCGGTAAACCAGGCACCCACACAGTATACTCCCGGCGGAAAAGGTGAAGAAAAAGAACTGAAGCTGGAGATAAAATTACTGGCAGACATCGGATTAATTGGACTTCCGAATGCCGGAAAAAGTACTTTGATTAACCAGATGACAAGAGCCAATGCAAAAGTGGCTAATTATCCTTTTACAACACTTTCTCCGAATTTAGGAACATTGCAACTGAAAAACGGTCAGACTGTAGTAATTGCGGATATTCCCGGTTTAATCGAAGGAGCTTCCGCGGGTAAGGGTTTGGGAGATGATTTTTTAAGGCATGTTGAAAGGACCCGGGTGCTTGTTCATCTGATTGATGTCTATCCTGAAGGTGATGCCTTAAGCATATATAATGTGGTGAGAGGTGAGCTTGCGGCTTATGGAAAAGACCTGGAAAGAAAACTCACGGATAAACCGGAAATTGTGGTAATTAATAAGATCGATATTACTGAAGTGAGAGATATGTTTGAGGATATTAAAGATACTTTTAGTATAAAGAAAATTGAAGTATATGGTATATCTGCAGCAACAGGGGAGGGTGTAGATGTATTAATTGAGGTACTGACGGAATTGTTTGAGAAACTCCCATCCCAGGAAAGTTTTAATGTTGAACGCCCAGTGAAGGTTTTTGGGATAGAGGATTTACCTAACAAACGCATGGTATTTACGGATGAAGTGCTGGATAAAAAAGACGAGGAATGAGGTATTTTTTACTGAGTAATACTGGAGGATTTAACTGTGTTGCTATATAATGTATTGCGTAAAAGGGCTGGGGGCCGTTAGCTTAGTTGGTAGAGCGCTTCCATGGCATGGAAGAGGTCAGGAGTTCGAATCTCCTACGGTCCACCATAAAATCTATAAGCTTTTGATTCTTAATAATTCCTAAGTATACATAATAATTCGAAAATTGATAAACCCGCAATTTATTAATGTGTCGGTATTTACCGTGACGAGAATTATGTGTGTAACACGTAGTTGACAGTCTCCTTTAAACCGTTCTATCCTTTATATATGCAAGACAATAAAAAAATTACCCTCATAGATAGTCTATTTAATTTTATTCCGATTGTTTTGGCATTTTTAATGCCGATATTTTTCTTGCCAATAACATCAGAGTTTTTTGAGTTCAACAAAATGGCTCTCGTTACGGTAAGCACATTTTTGATGATGATTCTCTGGGTGTTAAAAATGGTATATACCAGGAAAGTGTATTTAACACGATCGGTGATTGATTTGGGATTAGTATTTTTCCTATTTTCGGTAATACTTTCTACGTTCTTTTCCATACATAAGGTATCCAGTATCTTCGGAAGTTATGGTAGATGGTTTCCCAGCTTGTTTGGATTTATTGTCTTGATTTGTTACTACTATGTGACAGTATCTAATCTGGAAGGAGTAAGAACTGCTAAGAGAATCCTTCTGTCATTTGTAGCGGGTTCAACTGTTTCAACTTTAGTAGCACTTCTTAGCTATTTTGGTATCCGACTGGGCAGTGCTCCTTATTTCCAGACATTAAACTTTACGCTCACCGGTTCGAGCACAACCGCAGCGTTTTTAGCAGCTCTTTCTTTGCTTATTGCTCTTGCCTATTTAATGTATGCAAAAACGTTACCGGGTAAGCTGGTGTTGGCCCAAATTATAATAGTAAATATGCTGGGGGTAGCTCTTTTAGCTGGAATATCAGTATATGTTGCATTGGCTGTAGGAGCTTTCGGACTATTATGGTTAGTATCCATGGATCAAATTAGAGAGAATAAGGTGGTATTAATGGGAATTGCAGGGGTTGCTGCAGCGTTGACTCTAATTATGGTTGTTCCTACAACAAGAAATCTGGTATTGAACAAAAATTATCCCCGGGAGTTAATGCTTCCAGCCTTACATTCCAGGATAGTATCATTTTCTGTTCTTAGGGATTACCCGGTATTTGGATCGGGTTTATCTACCTTTTATCTTAATTTTCCTGTATATCGTTCCGCTGTATTGAATAGGACGGATTTCTGGAATATCAGATTTGATAAACCGAACAGTGAAGTATTTAACGTGATAGCTGGAATGGGTATGCTGGGTATAGCGGCAGTATTATTCTTGACTACAAAATCATTAAGGTTGGTTGTACTTCCCAGAAGTCTGAAAGAGGAATCAGGTACCTTATTAATAGTAAGCGTGGGAATTCTTACTACAGTAGCTTTCTTAGCTTTGAGTTTTGCAACAGTGCTTAGTGGATTCATTCTATTCATGCTTCTTGCATTGGGAGTAGGTATTGCTGCTTCCTTAGGAGAAAAGAGGATTTCCGATAAAATTAACCTCAGTCTTTCTTCATTAAGCGGAAATAATAATTCGATGTCAATTCTTGGTGATTTGAATGAGAAGTCTGAAATACTTCCATATATAATTGCTCTTCCGATGATCGGTCTGATTATTTACGGTTCATACATTTTCTATAGAACTTACGCAGCTGAGTACTATATCAGACGATCCCTGGAAGCATCCATCAGAAATGACGGGGGAGCTACCTATGATCTACAGGCAAAAGCCATTCAGTTAAACCCGAACCGTGATGTCTATCATAGTGCCTATGCACAGACCAGCATTCTTATTGCTAACAGCCTGGCAGGAAAACAGGATTTGACGGACACGGATAAACAAACGATTCAGAACCTTATTGCCCAGGCTATAAGGAATGCCCGGGTAGCTACAGAAGTAGTAAATCCTTTGAATGTAAATAACTGGGAGGTTCGTGCCTTAATATACAGATCCTTAACCGGAGCAGCCCAGGATGCTGATCAGTGGGCCCTATCTGCATACAACAATGCTGTAAAACTCGATCCGACCAACCCTCGACTTCTGGTTGATCTGGGAGGAGTGTTTTATGCAAAACAGGACTATCTGAATGCAGCATCCATGTTCAGACAGGCAACTGCTCTGAAACCGGACTATGCTAATGCTCACTATAACTTTGCTCATGCACTATCTAATCTGAAGTCGTATGCTGATGCCCAGAAAGAGTTTGAACTGGTTCAAGCTTTAGTTCCGCAAGAATCAGAAGACTACAAGAGAGTAAGTGAAGATATTGTGAAGATGAAAGAATTGGCAGGGCAGGCAGCAGAGTCAAAACCGACTGTTGAGCAACTGGAAACTTCAAACCAGAGCGGAAGAAATACAGAACCGACAGTACAGGAACCACTGGAAAGACCCGGAGAAACTCCTAGAGTAAATGAACAACAGGTGATACCAACTCCATCAGTAGCACCGACACAGCAGCCGACTCCAACTCCGTCCCCTACTCCTATACCGGCGGGGAATAATTAAGCCGGTATTCGGGGATATTAACCCTGAAGTTAGATAGCCTCGTACAATGTACGAGGCTATTTTAATTAGTCTGATCCCATACAAGCCCATGTGTTTAAATGTCTATCACTAGTTTTAATGTATCAATTGAAGATATGAATCTTCTTTAATAGGGGATAGCAATCCCATTAGATTGAAACAAGGGAAGATAGTATACATACAGGAACATACTTATACCTCTATTAGTTTTATCCGTACATTTAATAGTAAATAATGCTACATTGGATATAACCTTTACTCCCAAATACGTATTATGCAAAGTGAGTAAACTGGCAATAGAACCTGGTAGAAATATTTTCTGTTTATATTGTGTGGTTGGTACCTATTCTATATTGGAAAGGCTTGGGGTTATTTATATGCTTATATGATTTATCCTATCATAACAACAATATATGTCTCATTGAGTATAAATTATTACCATTATTATAAATCAAAGTACTTACTTACCCGTTGAATCCAAAATTTTTATTAATAATAATGGTAAAAAAAGTAATATTCCAAGTGATTTGAAGTGAGTTTTCTCTATCTAATTCATTAAACGCCGTCCTTACAGCTATTAGTGGTACATCGAGTAAAGTAATAACTCAATGTAGACGGATTTGAAAATTTATATCAATAGTATTAGATATGTTTAATTATAATAATCTTTGATTCCATACTTGAGATGATAAATTTAAATTCCTAGAACAAGGTAACTTGAATACGTAATGATGACATATATTGACGTGTATTAGGTTAGATATCGGCGTAAGATTAATTTACTGATCTTCAGAGAGACAGGGAAGTAAGGCATTTTCCATATGAAAAGCCATTTATACACAGTATTAATAAATGCATGTGGATAACTTAACGATTTTACTTTTACAATTAATGTGGATAACTATTTATTGTAGAAATATGTTGTTAAATCAACATATTTAAATGATGTTTTAGTGCAGATAGGTATATTGTTATAAATTTAGAAAGGTAAGTTATTCGGTTGAAATTGGATCTGTAGGTATAAATTCTAGATTTTGTCTGATGTTATCGACTTTTCCTGATGTTCTAACCTGAAGAACTTTTAGCTCAAACAAAACAATAATGACAATCAATGACAATAATATTATAGCCCACGTTTTAAGTCTCAATTCTTTTGAAAATAGGATAGATTTTAAACTTTGGAGTGTATTGTGTTCATTTATTTTCTTTGTCAGTTCCTCGTTGGAATAACCTAGTTTTTTAAGATTCTCGATTTTTAAAAGACGTTCTAATACCCAGGTAGGGTAGTGTCCCTTTACATCATCCTCCTCGCCTTTTTTCCTTATCATATGAGGGAGCCATCCCATTTTTGTATAGTACCTTAGTCGGTTATATGGGTCACCCTTACCGAAATCTATGCCTTTGTTTATGGCTTCCTGTATTAATTTTTGAGCTGAGATGTATTGATCTTTATCTGTCATGCTCTTGAATGACGGGCAGAATTATTATAATAATATGCTGGAAGTATAATACCACATGTGGTAACATTTGTTCGTTTAAATGATCCCCTGTAGCTCAATGGCAGAGCAGGAAGCTGTTAACTTCAAGGTTCGAGGTTCGAGTCCTCGCGGGGGAGCC
>DBRB01000018.1 GCA_002305475.1 candidate division WWE3 bacterium UBA1379
TGCGCAAAATTCCCGATTGCTGCCTCCCGTAGGAGTGAGGCCCGTGTCTCAGTGCCCCTCTGCCCGGTCAACCTCTCAGTCCGGGTACCCGTCATAGGCTTGGTGGGCCATTACCCCGCCAACTACCTGATAGGCCGCAGGCTCATCCCCAAGCGATAAATCTTTGGTGTTACCACCACATAGGACATTACTCCCGCTTTCGCAGGGCTATTTCCTACTTGAGGGTAGATTCCTACGTATTACTCAGCCGTTCGCCACTAGAGTTCTCCTTGCGGAAAACTCCCGTTCGACTTGCATACCTTAGGCACGCCGCTAGCGTTCATCCTGAACTAGGATCAAATTCTCAAAGAATCTCATATACAAACGATATATGAGATATAAACATTCTTTTTGCCTTTAGTTCTTCGAAACTTAAAGCTTCGATAAATAAAAGCAAAGGATTTGGCTTTTTTTACTCTTCATTCTGAACTTTTCAAAGTACCTATTGCAAAGATTTGCTTCATACCGCAAAACTTCGACAATATCTTATACCTTATAGACTACATCAAGTCAATACAATAAATAATGACTTTATGCTTCGGTAATTAGCACGATATCAACCATTCAAAGACAAGTCAATAGACGGCCTACTCTACTTTTCTTATTTCAATACTGTTGGTCTGGAATATCTCTCCTGCAGTATTAGCGAGAGATCCCTTATTATATATAGGTGAACAGGTAATAAGATCTATATGCAACGCCTGATGTTCCGGCCACGTACGAACGGACATATTGGAATTTGCCAGAACATATGTCAACGTCAACCCTTTTCCTTTAAACTGGGTAACTTTAGTATCCACCACCTTTAGCTTATGAATTTGACAAAACTTATCAACCGCAGATAAAAGATGTTTTCGGGATTCCAGCAAGTTCTGTGGTACGTTAAATAGTTTAAATGTGTAATGGTCCACAAAAGGAAATCTTTCCTCTTTATGGGTTTCAAATGTGTATATATTATCAATAAGCAAATTCTCTTTCCTTGGTTGAGTGAACGGAGTTTTCCTCAGTACATACACTGAACTGGAACTGCCTATGGATTCTGCGCCATAATATGATGCAAATTTATTGATCTTATCCTCAATCAATAAGTTGTAACTATTTATAATATCCTGGATTTTTAATGTTTTCTCCGGTGTTTTGAAACTATTCCCATAATATAGGAATATAAAAGAATCTTTATTACTAAGACGGATCGCTGAATTTAAAAATACGAAGACTCCGTTTCTGGTATAAGGAGGATCGGTTACCACCACATCAAATTCATGAGGGATATTAGGATTTAGGTCTTCCCTGGCATCAAAATAAACGGTTCGGATATTTTTTAAACCCAGATACTTCACAATATCTTCTATAGCAGTTAAAAGTTCGCGATCAATATCAAATACAGTTATCTGGGCATAACCACCTTCTAAACCAAGAGCTATGGATAATAGGTCATCATCTCCCAGAAGAGCAATACGCTTCCCTCTTATCAGGCCTTTATCTGTTAATAGCATCATCTTCGATACAGTTGTACCGGCATCTGCAAAAAACTGATCATACTCTCTGGAAGGTTTGAGATTATATTTTTCCCTCAGATTATTTAATCTTTTCTCAATATCTGGATCACTATAAGAAACCAAAGACCATTTATAGGGTTTCAAATTCAAAGCTCTCAGCTCAGGTATTACCTCTTTTCTAAAAATAATAGATACATTGTTATCTTTATCTCTATCTGAAATAAGCAATGAAGATATATTTAATTTAAACGTTTTTAATGTTTCCTTGGGTAATCCGGTCAGTCTTATTAATTCACTGTTGGTAAGGTTTTCGTGATTGAGAATAAGATAAAGAATGCCTTCGATTTCCGCTTCCATAAGTTCGGGCATCTTTGATTTTAACTGGAAAATAATAGTATCCACCGGTGCATTATACCTTAAAGCACATGTAAATGCTGGATATTATCTCACTATTCCACTATTCCTAGAATATTGGGTATTAATATCCAGTTTAATTTACGGCATATTAAAAAAATGAGAAATTGGTCAGCGTTATTCCTTACAATCGTGTTAATTGTATTGGCAGCACATAACTTGATGAAATACACAAATAAAATAATATACGCCCAGGAGATTTCATGGCCAAAAATATTTAATAATTATTTCATTTCTTCATTAGATGTATCCCCCTGGGGAGTACTTGCCGGTGAATATGACACCAGATTATGGACTAACCCGTTTAACGGTGTGTATATCAGCAGGGATATGGGGGTAAGCTGGACTGAAATTGGACTGTCCGGCAGAGGAGTAACCTCTGTTAAATATTCAAACAATAAAATATATGCGGGTACATACTACAAATACAATAATCTGACTGGTTTGTTTTCATCTGGGGATTTAGGAAAAACATGGGATCATTTAGGACTCAATTTCTCGGTTTCTTCAGTAACCGCAAATAAAAACACCGTTGTTGCAGGCGGATTCAGCCATGGGTTATGGATATCAAAAGACCACGGGACGACCTGGGAGCAGAAAATTGGAGACGGTTGGTTTGGGCCTAAAATTACCGCTTTGGATAGTACAGATGATCTCATATTCGCATCAACACTTTCAGACACATATATCAGTAGAGATCAGGGCGCCACCTGGGAAGAAATTGCATTTTTTAAAGGAAAAAGTATCAAGTATTTCCACATCACAAATAACATTATTTTAGCCGGTTCATCAGGCAGCGGCGGTGGGATGTATCGATCTTTTGATCAGGGACACACATGGACTGCATTGGAAAACTTCGGTCCGTATGCAGCGGGAGGTATCGTATACTTTGATGGTAACTATTATTCTGGACGGTTCAATCCCACAACCAATCTCCAGGACATATACAAAAGCAGCGATCTGGGAAACAGTTGGAGCAGTACAGGAGCACAATTTCCTCAATATAGTGTTAATCAAAGTATGAAACACTTATACTCCAAACCTTCGTACATCTTTGCTCTGCAAGCTTCGTATGGCGTACACCGGAGCGAAATTCAAAAACAGTATTTTTCTGAACATAGATTTCTAAATATTCCTTGGCACAATGCATCAGAAAGAGAGTTAACGGATAAAATTTATTCATACTTTGATCATACTTATCCTCTTCTGGGATCATTAACAATAAGAGAACCGGAGGATGAAAGATACACCACAACAAATTTCTACGGTATCAGAGAAACGGAACCTAGAATGTATTACAGTGCTCACGATGGCTATGATTTTGCACTTCTCTACGGAACACAAATTAGAGCAGCCGCTTCCGGATATGCGAAATACTACTGGTGCGGTGCCTGCGGTAACGCAATCCAGATTGAGCATCAGAATGGTTTTCAAACAGTTTATTATCATCTGCAAAATGAAGGGCTAATTACAGATAATAATGAAGAAATATGGGTTAATGAAGGTGATGTTATTGGAAAAGTAGGCATGACAGGAAATACCAACGGACCTCATCTGCATTTTGCGGTAATTAAAGATTCGGACTTAGACAACACCTTTCATGATGAGACTCCTCAGGGAAAAATCGATCCTTTCGGTTGGAATAATCAATTTCTTGAAGATCCGCGGCCATTATTTACCTGGTCAGATACACATGGTACTCATAACGGAGTTCATAGTAGTTATATTTGGAAAACATCCATAAATGAATCCGAGGTCTATGTAAATGACACTTCTCAAACACTTGTTCACGAAAACACTACATTGAAAATCAATACTCCTGATTCCGATTTATCAACCGCACTAACCTACCTTATTCAAAACTATATTCATCCGGTAATTCCCGAAGTACAAAAACATTTGAAATATATTACCAACACATCCATTCTTGTTACTGCACGGGATCATTTCGGAAACAGAATAAGAAATCTCAGCCAGCCAGTCCGATTAACTTTTAATTTATCGGATTTAGATTTATCAAATGTTGTACTTGAAACTATAAAGTTATACAGATGGAATGAAGAAAGTCTTTTATGGGAAGAATTATCGTCTAATGTAGATCAAGGTACTAACACTATTTCTGCTGAATTATCCAATCTATCCAGATTTATTTTAATGGGAGAAAAACTAGATAATACCTATCCTGTAACTACCATATTGGTTGAGGGAACCCTTCAAGATGGAGTGTATGCACCATACCCTATCATGTCATTATCTGTTTCCGATCCGTCTGATGATATTGTCACTTTTTATGTTATCGGCGAAACGGAAGACTGGAATGAGTATAAAGCACCAGTCAGAATAGAACAGAATGGCGAAGTAATGATCAGATATAGATCTCAGAATATAAAAAACGGTAATCTTGAAGATGTTCGCGAACAGACACTACAAATACTAAATAAGCCATCATCAATAGATTCTGTAATTATCAGGGGAACAGTATTTTCGGTTTCTTAACAAATAATTCCTCCCCCCATAACTGTATCCCCATCGTAAAACACAGCACTCTGACCGGGTGCAACACCAAAAATGGGTTCTTTTAAGTTAACAACCGCTGTTCCATCATATAAAGAAACCTTTGCACGATGCAGACTACCCAGATGCCTTACGCGTGCTTCGCAGTAAAACTTATCAGCTGGTTTACTTGAAATCCAGTGAAGATCACTAACATCAAATTCGAAACAATTAACGTCTTTCGCAAATCCGACAATCAGCCTATTGCTAGTTACATCTTTTCCAACAACATACATAGGAAGCCCTGTATATTTGGTAACATCGAATCCGTGTCTTTGACCGATTGTATAAAAATGAATCCCCTGATGTTTTCCGATTACTTCCCCTTTCGTATCTATAACTTCACCCGGGTTCTCCGGCAGACGTTTCTTCAGAAACTCTTTGATATCAACTTCCCCGATAAAACAGATTCCAACACTATCCGGTTTATTATATGTAGGAATACCTACATCTTTTGCCAGTTCCCTAACTTCCTTTTTCAACATACTGCCTATAGGAAAAAGAGATCTGCTTAACTGCTTCTGATTCAGAAGATACAAAAAATACGACTGGTCTTTTAAATCATCCATTCCCTTTTTTAGTAAATAATTACCTGATGAAAGATCCTGCTCGACTCTGGCATAATGTCCGGTTGCAACCATATCAAATCCGTTATTCAATGCCCATTTCATAAACATACCGAATTTTATCTCTTTGTTGCACATTACATCAGGATTAGGAGTCCTTCCCTTTTCATACTCTGAGTAAAAGTAATCGATTACTTTAGCTTTGTATTCATTAATAAAATCAAGATGTTCAAACCTTATACCCAGTTTAGCAGCAACTACTACAGCATCAGCTCTATCTTCATCAGCCCTGCATCCGTCTGCCCGGGCATCCCAACACTGCATATATACCCCAGTTACATCATATCCAGCTTCTCTAAGCAAATAGGCAGAAACAGAGGAATCCACACCTCCGCTCATACCTACAGCGACTTTTATTCCTTTGTTTGTGTTATTCATTTTCTTCACGTTGGGATTATACCTTATCCATTCGGATAATTTTGTATAAAAAAAGAGTTGATAATTACTTTAAATCGCATTTACCTACAGCATTCTGCATTGCTTCTACAATATTATGAATAATCTCAAGAGCTTCATTAAGACTTAGACTTCTAAAATTGTGCGGAAAATAGTGGAAGACTTGGTTACGCCCCTTATGCCATATATCCCATAAATGCAAAGCATAAGACTCACCACCTTTTTCATGAAGACATAACGCTTTATAGTAATGTCCATGCTCATTAATATAATGGGGATTTAAAACCCGCCCAATACGGATCTCATCACTATAATATTCATCTTCGCGCATAATACCTAAATCAAGAAACAGTTTTTTAAGAAATCCCTCGTAAGCTTTGGAAAATGAAAATACCAAAAATGAGTAATCGGAAACTTTTCCTTTCATACTTTCTGCATAATCAAGAAGCATTTCACCGTCCTGAATCAGTCCCTGCAGATCAGGTTCAAGATAACTCCATAGGGCAGATTTTCTGGACATTACTTGCATACTAAATATTATACGGAGAAAAACCGCTTCAACAACCCGTCAAAAATGCGTATACTAAGTTTAATGCCCGGTTTTATAGATATTCTAATTATTGCTTTCTCTTCAATTATCCTAGTTAAAGCTGTGGAAATCTTCGTCAGCTCTGCATCCAGATTAGCCAGACATTTTCACATTTCTGAATATACAATCAGTTTCCTTCTTATTGCTACAGCAACAGCTCTGCCCGAAACAATCGTAGGCATTACATCGGCAATACATAAAAATCCCATCCTGTCTTTTGGCAACACATTCGGATCCAGTATTGCATTATTAACAATAATACCCGCAATACCCTTTATTTTTAGGAATAAAATGAGTACATATAGTATTGTCCGTTCACGGGATGTTTACTACACAGCCATGTATACAATACTACCTTTGCTTCTTATGCTGGATCTTCAGCTGTCATTTGCTGATGGAATTCTTCTGCTAATAGCGTACATATATTATGCATACAGAATAATCAAACGATCCCGGGGTATCGAACGATTATTTGATAAATTAGAGCAATCTAATGTCTTCCATCAAATAATACTTTTTGTCTTATCCTTATGTGCGATCTTTTTTACCAGCAGATGGATTGTTGAGTTTGCCCAAGATCTAAGCAGTATCCTGGGACTGGGTATAGCTTTTATTGGAATGACCATTACAGCTATAGGAACCTCCCTTCCAGAGATTGCATTCACTTTGGAAGCTGCACGTAAAAACAAAACAAGCGAAATATTCGGCGACATCCTGGGTAGCGTTACAGCCAATTCCACATTGGTTCTGGGAATAACTGCAATCATTCATCCAATTATCTTCCCCGGATACCACCTTCCATTTATTACCGCGGTAATGCTTATACTTGCCTTGGCGGTATTTTTAAGAGCATCGGAAACCAAAGAAAAGATTGACCGTTGGGAAGCAGCAATAATGTTTATCGTTTACTGTCTTTTTATTCTGACCGGATGGATTTCAACAGTTATTTATCGGTAAAGGTCGCAGAGTGTTGAAATGTATTTAATATATCAGTAATCGGGGAGATAACCGCTTCAGTTGCATATTTTTCATCGGAAAATACTTTCTTCATAGAACCGTTTAAAGATCCTAGATCCAAAACTCTGAAATTCTGTAAACCAGAATTCCATGATCTTACAAAATATTTTATATACTGATATTCACCCCATTCTGCGGTACTGACAATCCTAATCTCTTTTACATCATCAGTTTTTGCCCCACTAATGCTTCCGATATTCTTTCCTGAAGTTAATGATTTATTACACTCCTCAAGAGTCTTACATAGGTATTCCTGAAGGTTCCAGGTACCAGAAGAAATGATGTTAATACTAAAACCCGGTTTTGAATAGTTATCAGATGAGATATTTGCACCTTTTACATCGTCATTCCCTAATACCTTTAATATATTTCTATTTACAAATTCCGATGCAGAAGAAGAGTTGCTATACGCAATAAAAGCTACAGGTAAACCTATAAGGATGAGCGACACTATTAGAATGAAAGGGCGGGCAAAACCTCTTTTCATAATTCTATGAACTCATGAATCGGAATTACTGTCAAGTATTATTCAACTGCAATAATAAAATACACAAAGAATTTACCCCATAGTATAGACACGTATTAAACAGCGTGATATACTATAGGCATTCAAATATTAGAATAAATGCAAAGGAGATAGTCAAATGAGTGGGTTTTGCGATTTCACTATTCCGGCTCAAGCGGTAGAGACAATTTCATTTGGGGTTGCCTGTTACGTAGGAGTATTCTTCGTCGGTATACTCCTAGGATTTATTAGTTTATTTTCCAAGAACACAGTACTATGGGGTTTTGCAAGTGTTATTTTAGTACCACTGCTAACACTAATTAGTGGTATGGCAATTTGGGTTAGCAGTTGTACGATTGGAGGAGATTTGCTGTTATTAATGTGCTCTTCTCTTAATCTCCCGATTTTTATCGTGTTGATTATCTTATCAGGTAAGATAAGAAATCAGCTAATAAATCCGCCAGTTAATACACCCTGAGTTTGCAGGAGTGAGGATGATTTTAATCTTCTCACTCCTTTATTTTCCCCAAAAATGTATAATTCACTTATGAAAAAACCGAAAATCGCATTGATACATGATTATCTCATTCAGTACGGAGGTGCAGAAAAGACTCTTGAAGCAATTCTTGAACTGTTTCCCGATGCACCGATCTATACCGGTATATATTCATTTAAAAAATTCGGCACCAATATTACATCAAGAAAAATTATCGCACCCAGAAATCCCATTATTTTAAGACTATATAAATACTTTACCTTTCTAATGCCCTTAGTATTTGAGAACTTCGATCTGACTCCCTACGATATAATAATCTCTGACGGTACAGCTTGGCCTAAGGGAGTTCTTACCAGACCTAATCAGCTTCATATCTCATATATCCACACCCCGCCAAGATTTTTATATAAATATTCCGCGGAGAGCACAAAACGAAACAAATGGTACTTTAAACCCATCATTCCTTTTATTGATCACTTCCTAAGAGTATGGGACTACAACGCTGCCCAACGACCAGACTTTTTATTGACAAACTCACAAGAAACCAGAAAAAGAATACAAAAATTCTACAAAAGGGATGCAAAGGTGATTAATCCGCCTGTTGATATCGATTATCCAGTAAAATCAGACAGCATGAATAACCTGCAAAGACCCTATTACCTGGCAGCAGGAAGATTGGTTGCTTACAAAAACTTCGATCTATTGATTCAGGCATTTAATCTTTTAGATTTACCTTTAATTATTATCGGCACCGGTATTGAAGAAGAAAGACTGAAAAAACTGGCAGGAAGTAATATCACATTTACTGGAAGAGTCTCGGAAGAGAAAAAACATGAATTAATGAAAAACGCTTTGGGATTGATTAATCCGATAAGTGATGAGGACTTTGGCATTGTTCCTATTGAATCTATGTCACACGGTACACCGGTATTGGCTCATAAATCTGGTGGTCATCTGGAATTTATTAAAGAAGGAATCAACGGTATGTTTTTTGAAGAACTGACAGTAGAAAGCTTAGCGGCAAAGATAAAAGAATTTGATAAGACCATCATGGAAAACGGTTTTGATGCTGAGGTTATCAGAAAAAGTGTCAGAAAATTCAGCAAAGAGCATTTTCAGAGGGAATTAGCACAATTTGTTGAAGATAAATGGAAAGAACATACGAAAGACAAAGAACAAAATGAAAAACCGGAAACCGAAGAATAAATGATAAAATCTCTTCATGCCAGAACTTCCCGAAGTACATACAATTGCATCAGATCTGAAAAAACATATCATAGGGTTTAGAATCACCGAAGTTGATATAGTGAACAATTATAGAGTAGAACCAGATGCAAAGACCTTTAAAAAGGCTCTATTACAACAAACTATCACTGATGTGCACAGAGTTGCTAAAAACATTTTAATTCAACTTGAATCAGGAGATTACTTTCGAGTGCATCTTGCCATGACCGGACAGGTATTTTTGCGTTCAGAAAAGGATATAGTGCCTAGATGGACAAGGGTCTTGCTCAGACTATCAAGAAACACTGATACAAAAACAATATTTTTTACCGACATGCGCATGTTCGGAAAACATGCCATCATCTCTGCTGAAGAAGTGATCCTTCTCAAAAAACGTTACGGACCGGAACCCATACCTCAAAGCGATATTACTTATGAAGAATTCCATAAACGGATAACCTCAAAAAGAACTAATATAAAAAACGTATTGCTTGATCAAAGTATCATCTCGGGCTTAGGAAACATTTATGCTACCGACGCACTATTCCTTGCTAAAGTCCATCCGGAAACATTAGCCAATAAGCTTAATCCCGATACAACAAAAAAACTTCTTGATGCGGCAAAACAGGTTCTTAGTGAGGGAATTGAAAACAGAGGGTCTACTCTCTCCGACAAAATGTATCTGGACATATTCGGTAAAGAAGGTTTCCACCAGAATCATTTTAAAATTTACGGAAAAACCGAATGCCCGGTATGCAAAACAAAAGTTGAATATAAAAAAATCAGCGCTAGAGGGACATACTTCTGCCCTAACTGCCAGCAGTTAAAAAACGATTAGGGTACACTAGATTAGAAAATATGGAAATAGAAAATATTAAACTGACAAACTTCCGCAATCATCTGAATTTCGAAACCGAACTCGATAAAAAGGTTACGGTAATAGCGGGTGCTAATGCATCGGGAAAAACAAACATCCTGGAAGCAATCTATCTACTTGCCACAGCTAAGTCATTTAAAGCTACTTATGATCGGGATATGATCAATCATGACAGCGATTTTGCCCGTGTTGAGGGATTAGTCAGCGATGAAAATGACGTTACAAACCTAGAAATAGTCATTCAGAAAAATATGAATTTTGAAAACGCTTCAATTAAAAAAGCTAAAGTAAACAAAGTGCCTAAACAACTTTCCGTATTTGCCGGGTATCTGAAAGCCGTACTATTCTCCCCAGAAAATATGGAAATGCTTACGGGATCTCCTGCAGAAAGAAGACGATTCTTGGATATGATTTTATATCAGGTGAACAACAAATATAAAAAAACTCATACAGAATATATTCATGCGGTAAAACAAAGAAACAAAGTACTGGAGAAAATCAGGGATACAGGCGCTGGTACAGGAGAATTAGGGTTTTGGAATACAAAGGTTGTCCAGAATGGTATTTATATTGGTGAAGAGAGGGAAAAAGCTATGAATTACCTGAATAAACAGCTGAAATTTTACGGAAAAGAACTAGGTGGGTATGATACGGACTTAAATATTAATTATCTCAAAAGCGAAATTAGCTATGAACGTCTCAATGAGTACAGAGAAAAGGACATTTTCTCCCGCAGTACTCTGATCGGACCGCATAGAGATGACTTTGTAATAGAACAAAACGAATTAAATATTGCGGATTTCGGATCAAGGGGACAGCAAAGATCGGCTATTCTTGCTTTAAAGCTGTCGGAAATTGATCTGATCCTTGATCGCACAGGAATACGGCCTATCCTGCTTCTAGATGACGTTTTTTCAGAGCTGGACGATAAACACGAGGAAGCTGTACTAGATACAATCCAAAAACAACAGACAATTATTACAGCTACAGAAGTGCATTCTCATCTCCCTCATAATTTCAGTCTGATAAATATCGGATCTCAGCAGGAAGCCCTCCTCTAAAAAAATGAAACCTCCGGATATTAAACATCCCCGGAGGTTTTCTACCTGATTTAAGGTATTTCAAATGACCCACATAAGGGATCAAAGCCGGCAATTTCTACCTTTAATTCATATGTCCCAGATTCTAAATCCGGTAAAATAATCTCCCCACTTCCATAACTGCCGTTTTCCTCTGATTTTGATAATGCTGCGATGATTTCTTTAAGAAAAACACCATCTTTCCAGACATATAATCGGGCAACTTTTCTACTTTTCGGTACTCCAGTAAACACACACACGATACAATCCCCTGTATTAGGTTCCCGAGAAATACTCACGCAGATATCATCTCTGATAGCAGACATTGCTCCTCCAATCTCTATTTTAATCTGATAGTGGGTAAAAGTAATACTTTTAGTTTACCCTAAAAAACAAACACGCGACAGATGTAAAAAGACCTGTTTTCTCTGTAATAAAGGCAGCTTCTCTAAGTGCGGGAAATATGCGAGAATTATTTAAATGTTTCTGCCCGAATACAGCATAACCCAGAAAATCCTGAAAAACATTGCCCAGATTGAGCAATGCAAAGCTATAATCGAAACCCTCCCTATTCTACCCCATTGGGAAAAACTGCTGCAAAAAGAAGCAAGAATTAACACTATAGACAGCTCATTAATGTTTTATGGTGTAGGTATCCCCCCGGAAGAAATTAAAAAATACGTTGACGGTCTAGCGGATAGAACATACAAAGACGTTAAAAACATAGACGACGCCTTTAAATTCGTCACCTCTGATACCATGCAATTAGAACTTACAGAAGATAGCATTAAACATATCCATTCCCTTCTGACACAGGGTTCAGCAAGCAGCGGTACCTATAGAAAAAGGCAAAAAGAGGGATTCACACATCCCGATGAAATATTAGCTAAAGCTGTGGAAATGATTGACTGGTATAACAGTCTGGATGCTCGCGAAACGCACCCTATACTTCTAGCAGGATTAATCAAAGGCAGGATTGAGCATGTGATGTTATTTGAACAGACAAACTTCATTGTCTCTAACTTCACCTCACGCTACGTCTTAAATCAGAGAGGATATTCTCTTAATCACTACTACTGTCTTGAAGATTACTACATTAAAGCTAGAAGAGAATATGAGCAGAAAATATTAAGTATAGTAAGTACAGGAGAAGAAGAATATACAGAATGGTTGGAATACTTTACTGACGGTTTATGCACCGACTATGCAAACCTAAAAGAGAAGGTAGTATTGCTATCCAGAGATACAAAAGTGGCAAAATCTTCAGGAAGAAACAAACTAACTGCCCGTCAAAGCAGGATTGTGGAATACCTGCAGGATTACGGAATCCTGCAAAACAAAGACTTTGTCAGAGTATTTCCTGATACATCGGAAGACTCCATACTCCGTGATTTAAAAACACTCATAACAGCAGGTATTGTGGTAAAAGAGGGAAGTACCAAATCATCGCGTTATGAACTGGCATAATAAATGTATAATTAACCAATGAAGATCACAAAGTTCTCAGAATACCTGCAAAAACTTGAAAATACCACAAAAAGACTTGAAATCACCGCCATACTCAAAGAGATGATTAATGATTTAAACCCCGAAGAAACCGACATCGGTGTATATCTGTCCTTAGGCTATCTGAAAGCTCCCTATGAAAACCCAAAGTTTAATATTGCCGATAAGATGATGCTTAGGGTTTTGGAAAATACATATCCTCAGCTAGATAAAACAGATATCAGAAAAATATATGAAAAAACGGGTGATTTAGGAGACACTATCTATGAAATTTCCCATCAAAC
>DBRB01000012.1 GCA_002305475.1 candidate division WWE3 bacterium UBA1379
TCTTTCCCAGTAAATTTTATAGTTGAACTCGGGGTGAAGTGTGTCCCACCCGGTTAAAAAAGTATTAGGAGTGTAGTTGGCTATAGACACAGACACAGCAATGATAAATAACAGGAGTGCAGAAATGTTGTTTAATGAATAAGTTTTTATTAAACGTAGTACTGATTTTATTCGATGCACAGTTAAAGTATATCTTAAATTGGTTAACATTTAATATTGAAAAAGAAAAGGCCATGCTCTTAAACTTTCTAAAAGCATGGCCATTACAATGGTACTAATTACTACGTTCGGACACCGAGCCATTCTCAGCAACATCCCAAACGACTACAGTGGCCGTTCCGCCGTTGCTTTGCTCATTAACAAGCTCTGCTACGCGACTGTCTGGCACTTGCATGTTGGCAGCACACGCCCAAAGATTTGCGTGGGTTCCGTTGGTTCCTACACCAAGGTAGCTGACTGTAGTGCTGCTAATTACCACAACGTGCGTATTCGCGGGAATCGGGTACTGTCCTTTGCTTGTAACAAGGACTCCCGAGTCTAGAGTTACCCATGTTTGAATCCAGGGTCCACCCGGATATTTCGTTGGATCAGCGGGCAGTAGAATGGTTGGAGCTGCTGTTGAAGCCGTTGTGTACCAACCTGAGATAATTCCACCACTTTCTTCCGGCCCACAGTAGTTTTCCTGGTACTCCACCAATGTTGGCGTAGGAGTTGGGGTCGGCGTATCTGTGGCGGTAGGCGTCACATTTGTAGGAATTACCCGCGTCTCAGTAGCCTCTGCCGTTGTTGTGGCAGTTGGCGTGGGTGTATAAATGCCCTTGATCAATGAACTGGTGATATTTCCACTGGCATCGATCTCGATCAGCCAAACCGGTTCAGCCAAATCTTTCAGCAAATCTTCCTGCTTAGTTTGAAAATTCCCGGTGAAGTAACACCCAAAAATAGGTGCATTTTCTCCCGGCACCTGTGTAAAACCTGAAAACTCCGTTGTGTACGCAGACACAGTAATCGCTCTGGAGTTCTCCGGAATAACCTCCTGATCTTTGTCCGTCTTAACTGTAGCCCAATCCGAGGAGGTCCAAAAGCTTTGGCTCCCCGTCACGGGGACGGTTACAGTACTGCTAGCCCAATTCTGCAAAACCTTTTCACCACAATCACCCTCCTGATATAGAAGTGAGACAGTGGGAGTTGCAGTGGGTCCCTGATTAACAGATGCCTGCAAGAGCGGCAAAAACACTCGGGATTCTCCGCCTGCAGAAACAGACGATGCTAACAAACAAATGATGATCAACCCAAGAAACATTACCAAGACCAGCCGTTTACTTTTCATTTCTGATCCTCCTAATTTGGAATAGATGGATTAAATCCGTGTGCTAAATTTGCAATATTTGCGGATAGCGGGATTATAACTTATATCGATAAATATTACAACCTATAGGAATCTCAGAGTTCGTATAACTTTACTTACAGTCCAGCAACTACCGGATAAAAACATACTGCATTACCGTTGTAACAGATAAAATATCCCCAATCATCAGGAAAACCCTTTATCTGTTGGTGAGGACTGGAAACTTCAACCTGAAGCAATCCTTCAACCGGTATAGTAATTCTTCTGTTCTGTGTATCTAAAGTTGCATTATTCCACTGCCATCCCGTCGTTGCATACGCAACAAAGCTTGTTGCCAATGGGTTGATTAAGGTTATCTCTATCTCATTTTTATGTGTGTAAACAACATCAACAATAGGTTCAACATTATTCATTATCACAGGGATCTTTGGTGTTATTGTAAAGTTCTGATACACCATTTCATTTCCAGCCAATGTCTTATCACCTAGATATTTTGAGTCCCTAGTAAAATCTGAATTGTTTAATTCCCAACCTCTAATTTCTTTAATGTTTTGCATATTCATCGGAAGATCTATTTTAAAACTTCTCACTCCTTGCAAAGGAATTCTTCTTTGGTTTCCCCCATCACTTCCAATCTTAATTAAATTTTTTTCACCACTATCCATGATTAAGGTCACTGAATAATTAGTCCCTCCAATTTTTTCTCTATCCACTAATAATATTTCTGCCACATAAATATCGAGACTTTCCTCTAATACACCGGGATTTCTGTATCCTAAACTACCCTTTCGCTCGTAGAGATCCAGTTTATTTCCATCTGGCATATCAAAAGTGGTAACCAAAGAAAATTCTTTATTTTGTCCTGATTTAAAGTAAGTAACCAACTGGTTAAGAACATCAATGTTTCTTAAACCGGAAGGTCCGGGGGTTGTCGGAACAATTGCATACTTCATGGTTGCTAAATAATCGGTCATTTCCTGAGGTGTAAATGTGGAAAGACGGTTGTAAGGGACAGTCAGTATCATGTTATTGTAGCTATTCTGCACTCTATGCAAATCCATAGAAGCTATAGAATAGAATTTATTATCCGAAAGCTCTAACACGTTATAAACTCCACGGATACTTTTATCTTTTGAAGCCTTTTCCTGAATCTTTTTAATTATTTCATCGTTTTGCCAATCATTATTATCATAAGAAAAAAACTTAGGATCATTCACCCATGCAGCGTAATAAGGTCCTCCCATTGCATAGGCAATTATTTTTAAATTTTTAGGCATTTGAATAAACTGATTAAAGGATAGAAAAAAGTATAAAAACACTAAGTATGAGGAAAACAATACGGCTTTTAACATCAATTTTGTTTGTGATCCTAACATAAGATAATAAGCAATATAAAAGGCAAATAAAGGTGTCAGTGGCAAAATATATCTTAAATCCTTATTTTGAATTACCGTAAAAACTACATAGGGAACAACAGTCATTAAAAGAAGATATCTACTAAATATGTCCTTTCTCTTTTGAACAAAATAGATGGCAGCGAATAAAGCTACAACCGAAACAGCACCTATTTGGTGTGAAGTCATAAGTTTTAAGTAGTGAAAAATACTCTCATAGCTAAATATCTCTCGTGGATCGCCTGCGTCTGCAGTAGCAGCAATACGAACATTTTCAATAATACTTTGATAGTTCACAACATACCAAGGAACTGAAACAAATAAAACCATAACTGATCCTATCAGTACGTTCCAAATCCTCCCCCTATTAAAGTAATCCTTTTGATAATAAACTTTAGCCAAAACCTCAAAGAAAAAAGGAACTACCAAATACACAAACCCATACCACTTGGTTGACTGAGCTAATGTAAAAAAGATGAAAAACAGCAATGAGTGTTTTTTATCTCTAAGAGTATCCGAACGGATCAAGTGATAAAAAGCTGCAAGCACAAGAGCCACCAACGGTATATCCAGGTGGAACTGCCTACTCTGTTCCCATACATGAGGAAAGAAAGAAAAAATAAAAACAGTGAATGCTGCCAGTCTGTAGTCATGTCTGAAATATCTTAAAACAATTAAGTAAAGATAGACCATGGCCATCACCAAAAATGCTGTTCCTAACAAAATGATTAATTCATAATTACGACCGAAAATGGTAAATAAAAACCCCCCAAGCATTTGCACAAAAGGAGGATAGTATGAGGAAATCTTTAACCATGCAGTATAATCCATCTGTCCTGTAAATAAATCCGGCAATTTATCCGCAAAAATGTAACTTAATACCAAATGCCCCGCACTATCCCAAGTTGGAGGAGCTGTATTAAGGCTATGCCACAATAGGTTCAAAAAGACATGAAATAGAATAATTAAAGAGATAAATGTTAAGTTTTGAGATCTTTGGTTTTTTGTCTCCATAGTGTTTGTTTAATAATACAAAAGCTTTTGTACTATGAAAAGATACATGCTGATAACTAGTGAATAATCAGCCAATTAAACAAGCGTTTATATTAGTAAACAAAAAAATATGCGCCGGACACGTTGTGTTTGCTTGTTAGCAGTTACACATCGTATCCAGCGCATTCTAAGGGCGGTTAGTTCTACTGGTCAACGCCGTTCCAGCGGAGTTTTACAAACTCGCCGTTCGGCAGGAGCAGGAGCATGTTGTCTTTCTCTTCGTGCTCCGTGTCGTACCACTCCATCAACCAGCGAAGGATTTCTTCGATATCGCCATCCACGCCATCCCTGAGGAATTTCTCCTCAGCCCAGGTCGTGTGATGACCCCCATTTTCAGGGTTGCCCTGAAAGCCGACTCCCTCGAGTTCCAGGTGGCGGTCAGCGTCCAGGTAAGCGACCAGAAGGAATCCGTTCCCCCCAATAGTCTCTTCAGCCGTCGGGTCGTCTCCATCGCCGTCGTAAGCGCGCAAGGTCCCAGGATCGCTGGACATAAAGACAAAGCCTTCACGCTCTCCGAAAACTTCTTGGGTGGAACCCTGCTCCGTCCATCCCTGGATAAGCGAGTTAGCCGGATTCTCCTGGTCCGGGTAACGGCCGGCGATAAATCTCCGGTCAAAGTCCCCCGAGTCGTCAACAGCCCAGTTAATCGAAAGAGCTCCCTGCTTTCCTTCTCCTTCGGCTTCAACAACCTCAGTCGCTTCAGCCTGCTCCCGTTCGCGCGCCGGTTCTTCCGTTTCGCGTGCAGGTTGGGTTGCAGTCGGCGGGTTGTCATCCAAGCCCAGACCGATGCCCAGGTCCTCAGCGGCGGTTTGCGCCCTGTTCAAACCTTCCTGTAACTGTGGGCGTCCCACAGCTACGAAGAACAGGCAGGAGCACAAAAACACCACCAACAAGATCCACCAGATAGGGTGGATATACAAACGCTCACGCGTTGCCGGTTGGGTCGTAGCCATAATTAACCTCCTCTTATCCTTTGGCCTGGTTACCGTTTAGCTCTGGCTTTTGGGCTTGACAGTCCGGATCTCAATGCCCGGTACAAGCACCCGCTTCGAAATCACGATTTCCCCACTCTCTTTTTCCTCAGTGAGGGGGTTATCGCCTATCGCCACAAATTCCTCGTGAAGCTGGTGCTTCTCGAGAGACGGGTGGTTCCATGCAACGGCCATTAAAAAGCGGCTGTCTTTACCCTCATCATCAAAGACGAAGTTCCCGTGGATGTCCAAAACATCGGACACGTCCCCCTCTTCATCGACCAGCCAATCGGCTAGGTCTTTTAGGGTTACGAGGGGAACAGTCTGTGCAGCGCTGGCCTTGGCTAACTTTGCGAGCATGCGCTTATTCAGCACGGGCTCGCCGCCATCATCAACCAAATCGGTCAACAAGATGTTTTCAGGCTTTTTGGCCCTCTTCTTCTTCACAATCTTCTGGTTATTCTCTGCCATTTCCTTTACTCCTTTTCAAAATGTCGGGTTGATATCTAATTGGACAAAAAAACGCGCTATCTCTCTAGACTTTCTTGAAATATCGCGGAAAACTAAACACAAAGCTCTATATGCCTAATTTCCCGCGAATTTCGCAAAAGCATAGATATAAAACACTAACCACCAATTTTCAAAAATGCAAAAAAGGAAGTCTCTGCGGGCAAACACCATTGAGTCTTCTTTTCCTCACAGAATTAAAATTCTGCTCAGAAAACAAAAGAATATTTTGCTGAACAATAAAAATTATTACTATTTAATAAAGTGAAAATTTGTTATGGGACAGATTTAGTGCTCCTCTTTTCTTTTGTTCTGGGGGGAATGTTACAATATTTTAACAATAATGTCAAGACTATGGGGTACACATTATTTTGTCTATTCTAATAAGAATTAGAGCAATAATTTTTCACATACGAAAATTATTGTTATCTTCACTTCTACACTTATATCGTTGATAATATTCTTATTATCTTCAAAAAAGAAGGACCTGCCCTACCCGTGCATAAATGCAAAAGTAGAACAGGTCTTGGAATCACATCTTATGGGTTAACCAAAACCCCGTTCCGTCGAATATCTACAAATTCCACTCCATTGAAGTAAGTTACATTGGGCTTTCTGTCCCTGTTGTTGTAGTAGAAGTTCACCATTGAAACCAGCCAGTCAATAACTTCATCTTCGTCATCAACCAGTTCGATAGTGGCTTTTTCCTCACACCATGTGTTATAGTGCCCACCGGAAATTTCCGCACCTGTATCCGGATCCGTAATAGGGGTGTTGTGGTTAAATTCCACACCTGTGATTCGAATCGAATAATTAGGCGCCAAGGCAATTCCTATGAGAAATCCAGGACGGTTAAAAGAAACAGAGTCTAATAAAGCAGGTTCATTCTGGTTTCCTTGTCCTGTGATCAGTTCGAAATCACCATCAAACAAGTCCACGGTTCCCGCATCTGAACTGCAATACACATACCGGATTTCAGAGGCGTTGTTGTGTATCCACATTGGCTGGTTACGATTTCCCCAGTTAGTGATTAGTTCAGGTGGATACCTACGGGCTTCAAACACCAGATCAAAAGTTGATATGGTAATGTTTTCCTCCGCAGTTATCTCCGATGTTCTGGGCTTTGCCGTCTCAGCCCCACCTGGTGTAACTTGAAGGAAGATGTCGCTATTATTATCTTCCAGCGCAGCAATAGGAGTAGCAATAATCCCATGTTCCTCAGTTGAGACAGAAGTATTCCTAACCCTAGGAGTTGGATCTTCCCGAAATACTTGCACTGTTGATGGGGGCATCTCCCCTATGGCTTGCGCATCCACAGGCACTTGAGGTCTAGGCACACTAAGACTGCACGCTACTGTTATCAACAGCAGTACAATCGTCAACACCACAATTCTCTTCTCGTTTATATCTCCTTGTACAGATTTTTAAAGGACCATTTTCACAATCCTATTAATAATATTGTAGAATCTTCAGTATTTGTTAATAAATATATAAGAATGAGTAATAAAAAAACCGGTAATGGTTTTTACCCATTACCGGTTGAATATTATTGGATCACCAAGCGTCCTCAGTACATAAATCAATTACAGATTCAGGTACTGGAACCAAGTATTCATTTTGCCCCATGAATATACACATATTTAATGGGGATTCTTCAATATCTGGTTCTTTACCTGTTACCTCAATGTACCGAAAAGCCCATTTGTACCATACTTCCTCAACCCTTTCATCATTCACACCATGACGGGCTGGTACATCAAAAATAATTGATCTATCTTGTTCTTTTTCCCTAACGCTTAAATAACCTACCGCCCCTTCTTCAACTAGATCAATCGTCACACCATTAAGCCATAAAGTTGATGAGAGGCCGTTGACAATCTCTGTCTTGTGGAGGTTAACAACAATATCCTCCACCCAAAAACAGTACACAACCCCTGACTGATCTTTAAAGCCCGCCAGCCGACCTTCCTTTTCAATAAGAGAAACCGATCCTAATGCGCCAAGACTTGCTTCATCAGCATCAAACGCACTAGAAAAAACTTTCTCACTGCTATCGCAGAAGATTTTATTTTCTGGGATTTCTCTTTTCTCTACTTTGATAAACCAATTCCCATTGCACTCATAAATACTAATTTTGAAATTCTGATAAATAATCGGTGTACCACTAATTACTTCAACAGTGTCATCATCTGTATACCAATAAAGGGAGTCGTAAAAACCACTCCATGATATCCACAAAACCTCTTCACCCATTGAGGTAAGAGTAAAAGCTGTACTCCCATCCTCTTTGTACTCAAGCTGAGAGAACCCCTGCTCAAGGTAAGGACAATGAACCGCTTTATCAGAATAACCTTTGAATAAAGCAACCCCCAACATTACCACAACAAAAACAATGATTCGTACACGTTTGCTTTTCATCTTTTATTCCTCCATGGGGTTAAACTAGGTGGAATTTGCACCCAAAGTTATATAAGTGCATTTTACAGCTATAGGTTAGAATATCTTGACTATTCCTGACAAAAGGAAGAGATAGAAAGATTTAACTAGGAAAAACTAAGTTAATTTGTTATTTGAGAATGCATTAAGTACTACTATACCTAATAACATATTTAATACAAAAACCCAAAAAGGTATCAATATCGGCATGCCAAATAACATAGATATCATTTCAACTAACAAAGGCAATGTAAATGTATGTATAGCTATCTGAAAATACTTCCCATAATCCATCTTAACTCCAGAAACTGTGTTAACCCGCATAATTTTTCCTATTCCAAATAAAACTAATCCAACAAAAGCCAAGTAAAATAATCTAAATACCATGTAATAAAATAAAAATGCTAAAAGAATAAAAATAATTATTAGATATGGAAGTGCTTTAATAAAATTTGAAAAAGCTAAAACTATCCGATCTGCATCAGGCTTTGCAAATTCACCATCAGGAATATCTCGAAGAGGAAATACCTCTGTCTTATTACTGCTTCGCAATAAGATATTAACTTCATTAACCAATATAAAGGTTTTATATCTTTGAAGATCATCGAGCGTCCCCTGCGAATCAAAAACGACAAGATTTTCTACCTCATTTAACTCATTTACAATATCTTGTCTTTCTTCTGCACCTGAAGAGTCTGTATTATCCTCCACACTTTGAATAATCCTTTCTTTTAGGCTTCCAGGAATCTGAATAAAGTATGGCTGAGGCTGATTAATACTTAATTTGTCATCTTTTACAGTTATTACTAAATCTTGGGGATAAATTGATGTTATGTGCCTATTTACCTCTTCCGATACCCAGCTAGTAGCCTTTAATACAGGAGGAACACTCATTATTACAGGAATCAAAGCAGCAAAAAATGTTAAAGGGAAAAAATATTTCAAAGAAAAGGCGGTACTAGTTTTGATTAAATCCATATACCATTTAATCGACGATATGCTTTTAATAAAAATATAGGTGAATGCTTTAACTTTACTCATATTACTAGTTTATCAAAACTTTATAACTCAAGCCACCTTCCAAAAAATTATATCCATAAAATAAATATAAAATATGAGTACATGTTATTTGTTATAAATGACAATTCAACCTATATAAGAACAAAAGCGATTCTTCCTTTTAAATACAACATAGATAGTAGTATTACTCAATGTACATCGCTTGTTAAGAGTGTGTTAAATGATTAAGCTTTAAATACTTTCCTGCTTCTCCTGTCCAGAAGCATGAACTTATCAAAATAAACGCCCTGCGGTTGACGCTGCTTGGTCGCTCCTTGCGGAGCGTTTATTTTTTTATCAATAATAAATAATGGAAAGTTAAATTCTGAGGAATTGTATTTTACTCATTCCAATAAAAATTTTTCTAAACTGATATATTACAAAAGATGATCTTACCAGCATTTGTTTGAATAACTCTCGATACTCTTGTACTGATTTCAGAACCTACCAGCTCTTTCGCTCCTTCAACTACAACCATTGTGCCATCAGGCATATACCCAACCCCCTGATCTTTTTCCTTTCCTGTT
>DBRB01000005.1 GCA_002305475.1 candidate division WWE3 bacterium UBA1379
GAACCTTGCCTACCTTCATTTTTATTTATTGTATACGGTTGTAGAAGGATACCTGAGAGTGCCCCACCTGGATCCAAAGGACTATTTTCTCCGGTATCGTAAATTGCATCACTTGCTACTGCGATGGCATCGGCATATGAGTTATTTCCCGGCCGTGCTTCCTTTACAAATTCAGAACCGGTATTAAATGGCTGTCTAGCCTCAGTTTCCTGCACTTCCCACTTTTCTGACCTTATGCCTTGCTTTGGATATACATCATTATTTGTGCTGGAGTCCCAGGGTTCAAATGTGGATCCCAAAGCAAACAAGTATTCCGGTCTCATATTTATGGGATCCTCACAAATATCCTTCAGTGTTCTGATTCTTCCTCCATCTTTACAAACTTCGGTCTCCCAATCAGCAAACCCTGAATCGCAGAATCTCTTCCATGTTCCAGGTGAAGAAAGAGAAGCGAATGGACCGGCTGTAGTCTGTATGTTTTGTAAACTATCTTTAGATATGGTTTCATTACACTGTTCCAAGATCTGGCAGGATATCGGTTCATAAGTATCATCAGCGTTGTATTCCCTTTGATAATTGGATCCTATACAATCGGCAAAGTAACGAAGATATGATTGTGGTAAAGAAGGATCTTCAGCGATATAACGTAAGTTTGCTCTACCCTCAAAAGTTCTATACGGTTCAATTTTTGATGCCCAGGGAATGAAATGCAATTTATTACGTGTCAAAAAATCCATATAACCGAAAGGTGTATCTGACATATGTTCCTTATAACACTCGTATAAGCTAAGTGGTTGGCCGGTAACAGGATTAGTCCCTTTTTCTCCCCATTGAATTTCACAATCTTTGTTCCATAGTGCCCCTGAGGAACTGCCTAATGGAATACTAATATTTAAAACACCATTAATAACATCCGCAACATCACTAATCGGAGAATTATCCGGAACAGGTATATTTAATAAATCTACAGAAATTATAGAATTCATTTTTTTGAATCTTAAATCATAACCTTGTTCCTCCAGAGGAATATCGAAAGTCTGAGAAACTTTACCTTTCTTAAAACCAACACTTATTACGTTTCCCGTCGGACTGCTTACTTCAGGGACCGTAGTTGTACAACCCAAAAATGTATTATCATCCACGTATTGCAATAAATCAGGAGGGGGATTATATGAAAAATTTGCTCTGCTGTCACAATCTACATGGACATTAAAATCCGATATACTTCTGTAAGTTGGAACTTTAATTAATTCCGTCAGTTTATCTCCACAGAAATATGCTACATACCCACTTAAGCTACCCGGGCCAAGCCGTCTCATTGGTAATGAGTATTTGCCCTTATCAGTTTCTTCAGTAGTTGTAGAAGTTGATGCATATAAGTGTGTAATATATCCCGGAGTGTTTGCATCAATAGATTTTCCATTAGGAGCCTCCGGCACAACTTCATAAAACGCAACCGTAACTCCTCCGATAGGTTCACCTGCTTTAAGTATAGATGCTCCATCGCCTTTATCCATAGGTACTGCATGGGCTGAATAAACACGACCACATACAGTTGCTAAAGCGGGGTCACTCTGACATGGACAGCCTGTTACAGAACCTCTCAATGTACCGTCTACACATTCCAAATCCATGCAGGCTTCATCTTCAGCATAAGTGGTATTTAACGGAATAAAAAATAAGGCACCAATCAATATGACATGAACAAAAAATTTAACTTTTGAAAGCGTAGTGAGGTTCATATTGTACAAAAAAATTATAACACGCTTCTTTTACTTTTCACCTAATTAATGATGATTTTTAACTATAGATGATTATAAATATTATAATACTATACAGTAGTTAACAAGCTCTGATATTCTTCACCTTCAATGGTTTCTTTTTCTAAAAGTTTTTGAGTTATCCTGTCAAGTACTTCCCTCTGCTCGGTTAAAATTGCCTTCGCCCGGTTATATGCATCATCAATAATTCTTCGCACTTCAGCATCTATTTTTGCAGCCATCTCCTGGCTGTGTGTCGGTTCGGAAAATTCTCTTGCCAGCCATGGATTACCTTCTCTCCCGTCATAGGAAATCGGTCCCAACGGACTCATTCCATAAGAAGCCACCATTTTTCTGGCAAGCTTTGTAGCTTTATCAATATCATCAGCCGCCCCAATAGTAAATTCGTTATAAACCACATCTTCTGCTGCCCTTCCTCCCAACATAGTAGCAATGATTGATAAAAGTCGTGTTCTTGTTTCATTATAGCGGTCTCTTTCGGGAGGAAATGCCGTATGTCCTAATGAGCCACCCCTGGCAACAATAGATACCCGATGAACCGGATCCATATCAGGAACGCAGGATGCTACCAAGGCATGACCTGCTTCATGGTAGGCAGTCATCTTTCTTTCTTCCTCGGTCTGCAGAGTTTTTCTTTCGGATCCCATAGTTACTTTAAGAGAAGCTTCTTCAATATCTCTCATATCAACCTTTTCTTTGTTTGCACGGGCGGCAAGAATTGCTGCTTCATTCAACATATTTTCAATATCTGCTCCACTGAAACCTACTGTTCTTTTGGCAATCTGATCGAGTTTAACATCATCTGAAAACGGTTTACCCCGCATATGAATTTTTATTATTTCCTCCCTGTCTTTCAGATCAGGCATCGGAATGGTAATTCTTCGGTCAAATCTTCCAGGTCTAATTAAGGCAGGATCCAACATATCAGGTCTGTTAGTTGCAGCAAGCACAATTACATCAGTCCTGGGATCAAAACCATCCATTTCAATTAAGATCTGATTTAAGGTTTGTTCTCGTTCATCATGACCCCCTCCGATACCCATACCTCGCTGTCTTCCGATAGCATCAATTTCATCGATAAAAATAAGGCTGGGCTGGCTAGCTTTTGCCATTCTGAATAAATCTCTGGCTCTAGCTGAACCAACTCCCACCAGCATTTCCATAAATTCTGAACCGGCAACACTGAAAAACGGAACATTAGCTTCACCGGCAATCGCTTTAGCAAGCAATGTTTTTCCTACCCCGGATGGTCCTACCAAGAGAATTCCTTTGGGTGTTCTTGCTCCAAGCTTTCTGTACTTTTCCGGATTTTTTAAAAAGTCCACAATCTCTTTCATCTCAGTTTTAGCTTCTTCATTTCCCGCTACATCTTCAAAAGTGATTTTTGGATGATCCCTGTTAAACATTTTTGCCCGAGAACGGCCAAATGACAGAATATCGCTTCCTGCGCTTCGCATCTGTCTGAAAATGAAGAACAAAAGAAGAACAGGGAGTCCGAACATCAAAAGAGGGGATAATACCTGAACCAAACCTATACGGTTTTCTACCTTGATTTCTCCAGATACCTTATTAGGATCAATCTGATTGTTGGCTAACATCTCGCTGAAACTTACCCCTTCTTCTTTAGTAGATTTAAACATCGTGCCATCTTTCAACAATACCTCGACCGTATCACCCGCAACGGTGACATTCTGAACTCGTTCTTCCTGAATCAACGTCATTACTTCACTGATAGGGCGTTCCTCTGATATAAAATTCTGGGGGAACAACAGACCAAATAAAAGATAGCCTGCAATTAAGATAAAAATATAGAAGAAAACGTTGCTGAATATGTTAGGCGGCTGCACCTTATCCAAAGGACTTTTACCTTCCGTATTTTTACTCTTGACATTTTTTTTATTATTACCTCGCTTACCGTTTTTTTCCTTATTAATATCTTTTGACATAGAACTCGGATTATATACTAAAATTGATAGGATTTCATCCTAACTAGAATCTATGAAACCGCATTTTTTCCTTTACTTCTTCCAGAATAGCAGCTGCTTCCTCACGGGTTTTAGAGGTACCTGTTCTTAGGATGTCCATAACTTCATCCGGATGCTGTTCATAATACGCCCTCTTCTCCCTGATAGGCATTAAGAAATTGTTAAGTGCAAGATAAAGTTTCTCTTTAACTTCAACATCACCTACTAACCCCTGTGTATATCTTTTCTTCAAATCCGCCACTTCCTCAACATTTGGATTAAACGCATCATGATATATAAAAACCGGATTGCCCACTACTCTTCCCGGATCTGTCGGGTGAACTCTATTAGGATCTGTAAACATACCCATAACCTTTCTTCGTACTTCCTGTTCAGTGTCCGACAAATAAATGCAGTTATTCAAAGATTTTGTCATCTTCGCATTTCCGTCAATTCCCACCAGTCTTTTAACTCTGCCTACCATCCCATCTACTTTTTTGAAAACCGCACCATATATCGAATTAAATTTCTGACCTATTTCATTAGTAAGTTCAATATGCGGAAGCTGATCTTCTCCCACCGGAACAACATCAGCATTCACACACAAGATATCGGCTGCCTGCAGAAGTGGAAAATTAATGAAACCCATCGAGTAATTATCACCTAATCCCTTATCTCTGATTTCTTCTTTAAGTGTGGGATTTCTCAATGCACGATTATGACTGACCAACATACTGAATATTACGGCTAACTCATAGATTTCCGATACAGCGGATTCATTAAAAATTACCGCTTTCTTCGGATCCAAACCGACAGCCAAATTATCCATAGTTGCCTGAATGACAGAATCACGAATAGTTTCCGGATCATTAACATATTTCGGATATGCAAAGGCATGCATATCCGCCAGAATTATAAATGTTTCATAGGAATCCTGCAGTTTTACCCGATTCTCTAAAGAACCGACATAATGGCCAAGGTGAAGTTTACCAGTTGTATTATCCCCTGTAAGAATTCTTTTTTTATTGCTCATAGTTATGGTGCCAACGGGTGGAATTGAACCACCGACCTAGCGCTTATGAAACGCCCACTCTAACCACTGAGCTACGTTGGCCTGTTAAGGGGTTCACCCTAGTTACACCCCTTATCTTAGCACAACCATCTACTTTTTTCGATGTCTATTTTAAAAAGAGATTGGAGGATTCAAATTTATCCAAATTTTGATATCTATATACTGTGCCAAGGAAATATATTATTAAAGTTTATAAACCTAATGCGTATTATCACATTTACAACAGAGGAGTTGAAAAAAGAGCAATATTCTTAACACCTGAAGATTACAAAAAATTTCTTCATTTTCTGAAGGAATCAATAACGAGAACCGAAGTTTGCATGGTAAGCTACTGTTTGATGCATAACCACTATCACTTATTAGTATACCAACAAAATCCGCGCGACATCACAAAACTGATGAGATCTGTACGCACAAAATATTCTTCCAATTTTAACTATAAATATGATCGTGTCGGATGTCTCTTTCAAAGCAGTTACCGCGCGAGAATAATTAAATCCGAAGAAGATTTATTGGCTACTTCAGCCTATATTCACAACAACCCTTACAGGGATAAACCCGGGTCTATCCCTAAAAAATACCAGTACACCAGCCTGCCTGAATATTTAGGTACCAGAACAACAACATGGGTCAATACACAAAATATTATTTCCATTTTTAAGCAACATAATAGTGTTTTTTGGATAAACGATTATCTGAAATACCACGAGGATAAAAGAAAAGAAAGGATGGATCTAGGTTGATCCCTAATTTGGTTGCGGGGCCCGGATTTGCACCGGGGCCTTCAGATTATGAGCCTGACGAGGTACTACTCCTCTACCCCGCGTTAGTGAATACAACAATCTAAAAACGTCTATGCACTAAGCAAGGGTTATGGTAACAGATGATTAGAGTCATGTCAAAATCGAATTTAAAAGTAACAGTAGAATAAAATCGATATTTATAACTTATACGATTATAGGAATAATTCTACCCAAAGCTGGGCGTTGGTTTTTTCTTTTGGCATACTGTCTTCTACCACTTTCCCGTTTTCTATCACTACAGAATTTGCGGGTATTAATTCGCTGATATATACTTTTTCTCCCGGTTTAATGAGATTAAGTGCGTTACGGGCACGTTCTTCTACAAACTCATTAGTTCGTTTATAGGCAATCATACTTTCTAAGGTTACCTTCTTTTCTTCGAGGGTACTAATCTCCGATTTCATATCCTCTAAACGCTTGCTACTCTGCATAACATTTAATGTAGTCCTAATAAAGTTCGCAGTTGCTATGAGTATTAATATACTAAGGATTAAGTATTTTATATGAGCAGGCACCGACATTAACGACATTATATACAAGGTGCGTCAGGAATCAAGTTTATTTGCATTATTCAAACATATTTATCATACATCTGTTGACATTTTGAAAACAAAGTGATAATTTGTCATCCTATAGTAACTGTGCTACACTCTGTCCTAGAAAGAAATATATGATTAGTTTAGAAACTGCGCGTAACAATTTTATAAAGCATCTGGAAAATCAAGGAAAATCCCATTCTACATTACTAGCATATGGAAAAGATATTGAACAACTTATATCTCACCTGGCTAAGAAGGGAGTAACTAATGTTAATGAAATTACCCTGGAGCATTTGGAAGATTTCATGAAAAAACTGGCTTCGGAGAGCTATACTAATAAATCCATTTCCAGAAAAACCAACTCCACAAAGACTTTTTTTAGATTTCTGAAAGAAAAAGGACATATTGACACAAACGTTGCTGATTTATTAAAGCATCCTAAAGTCGATATCAAGGCTCCGAGAATTTTATCCAAATTAGAATACAGAGCATTGAGAGACGCAGCAAAAGAAGATCCTCGTACATCAGCCATTATCGAAGTACTTCTGCAAACAGGAATTATGATTTCTGAACTGGCAGATATTAAGATGGAAGATCTTCACATGGATAAAGATTCTGGGACTCTTTTTATACCCGGAAAACCGAATAAAGATTCCAGAACTATTCCTTTGAATAAAGCTGTTATCGAAGCTATAAGAAACTATATTGAAAAGGATCGTCCTAATGACAAGGATGCAAAGCATCTATTTATCACAAAATCAGGAAAACCTCTTCTGATCAGAAATATAAGATCAACTATTGAAAGATACTATAAAGCAGCCGGTGTAGAAAATGCTAAGGTGAATGATTTGAGACATACATTTGTTGCATTTCATTTATCAAATGGAACAAACATTGTACAAGTTTCAAAGATAGCCGGTCATAAAAGAGTATCTACAACTGAAAGATATCTTCAATACATTGAAAGACCTTCCGGAGAAGAAAAAACGGAACTTGGTATTTTATAAAATCACATAAAATAAACTACCCTATATGGATAGTCTGCCTTCTGTCCGGAGGTACGAGCTACCGTTATAATTTTACAGATCACTATTAGTTTTCTAGTGGTTTTATCCTTTGTACCTTGTCTTGGTTTTTTTCAATTTATCTTATCTGTATCTGCCTTGTACTTTACTTGATAGCTAAGCACAGATAAGTTATTTTTCTTTGACATGTGAAGCCTACATATTAAATTGATATATATTAGTTTTTTTTGCTAATGCAAACAAATAAAGGACAAAAAGGTATCAATCTTTAACAAGTATTATTTATTCATTTCCGTCTGAGTATTTAACTTCTTTAGTATATATAAATAATTGTTAAGTATGTTTTCTTATTTACAATTGACTAGTATTTATTTAAATCCAAAATCAATTAGGAACAATCAAGAAGAACCACTATATATAATGATAAAGGACAAGTTCAAAATCCCAAAATAGCGTATAAAATGGCTAAAGAAGAAGATCCCTATCATAAGAAATCATTTTTCGGTTTAATAAAACCAAGTGAAACTAAAGTAAAAGAAGGAGAGCGTGCAGCAGAAAAAGTTGGGGAAACACTAAACAAAGCTAATAATAGAACTCTAGCAGAACAAGCAGAAATAAAGAAAGCTTCAGATACGAACCTAAACCACCGCATAGCTTTGATGTGAAACAAGAAAATATAAATAATTACTCCGACGAAGCAAAAAGATTAGTCGAGTTAATACTTAATGAGTTGGAGAAACAAGGTTTGTCGGATCTACCGTATCAGAAAGAAATTTTGTTTGCAGAAATACATGGCTTCCCTAATCTCTCAAGCGAGGATGCCGAAATAAATGAAAATGGTCCTATGAGAAAATTCATATCTAGTACCTTAGTAGAACGGCTAACGGAACAAGGTATCAGCGTACATTTGCTAACTAACAGTTATAGTGAGAAGAGTGAGGTGGAACCTGGCAAAAATTTAGGAATTAGAGTATTTCAGGCTGTCGAAGAGGGGAGTTATGGTCCAGACTATCAGAAAAATACCTTTAGCTATCAGAGATCTAAAATCCAGATCTATTTCACAAGAAATACATTTGAGTACTAATTAATAAAGCATTTTGTTAAGAGTTAATTTTTGGTGGGTGTTCCTGGACTCGAACCAGGGACCGAGCGTGTATAAGACGCTTGCTCTACCAACTGAGCTAAACACCCATATACCAATCAGCGTAGATCACATTATACCTGCTTTCATTAAGATTTAAAGTATCAAATCAAAATAAACCAGATATGTTTAATTTTCTTCATCATCCGGATTAAATCGTTTTGCCTCCCTACGTTCTTCCCAGTCACTTGAAGCTGCAGCACCATATTTAGATTTGTTCACCTTACGCTCTAATTCTTCTACTGCAAGCACCAACGCTGTTTCCAAACTGTAATTTGTTTCATCCGTAAAAAATTCTTCGCCGTCAATATCCAGATCTATCCTCACGGCAAACTGTTCTACGGGTGCTTTATTCATCACTACTCTTGCATACTTAGATCCCTCATCTACATTTTTAAATCGATGCTCCAGCTTAGAAATTTTCTCTTTTGCAAGTTCTTTCATACTTTCAGAAATATCCATGTTATCTGATTTAAATTGGTAGTTCATTTAGGCTTCCTTTCTGACAAATTTCTAATTACAGTTTCGGGAAGATCTGATTCCCTTCCTCATCATATAAAAATATCGCTGCTGTAGGGCAAGATTGCGCAGCCATTAACAATTCCTCATCGCTTCTTAATTCTGCATTAGGTTTTACCACAGCAATGTTTTCTCCGTCCAGTTCAAAAGCGTCAGGGGAGACTACTACACATGTTGCGGCACCTATACAGGCATCTCTTTTTACAACTACTTTCCAAATCTTTTTATTCTGTTTATCGGACAAAATTTTTCACCTCCTGTCCTTTATAAAAATATTTCTGAAGATTATTCCTTAAAGTTAATCACTTCGTTTAGTCTTTCAACTATTTCCTCGATTTCCTCATTACTCATCCCGTGAATCCTACATCCCGCTTCAATTGTATCAAAAGTACTGGCAAAACATCCGACACAGTGTAGACCATAATCCAATAGCACTTCGGCTGTATCAGGATATCGAAAGACCAACTCACCAAGATTGGTATCCTTCGTAACTACAAACTCACTTCCGCCGGCCGTATTTAATTTATCCTGTCTTACATTATCTTTGTTCATACTGATCAATAGCATTTTTCAACGCATCCAAAACCAAAGTGGCACACTTTACCCTGCTGGTTGTCAGATTTAAATTCAACATCTCCAAAAGCTGTTCTTTAGTCATGTTCTTTGCTTCTTCAATAGATTTTCCTTTTAAAGCATCCAGCAGATAGCTAGAAGAAATAACGGATACTGCACATGCAACACCGTCAAACTTAGCGTCTTCAATGACTCGGGGATTTGTATCGGAGAGTTTCAGCTGAAGAACAATTTCATCCCCGCACATCGGATTTTTCTGCATTATTTCAATGGACGGATCTGTAAGCCTTCCTCTGTTGGATGTATTCTTATAGACTTCCATTAATTCTTCTCTGTATAAAGTGTCGTCCATTTTATAACTCCAAAATTAATACTCTAAATTTTTTAATTTATTTTTTCCTAAAATTTTTATTGCTTTTTGAATTCCCTCTACCAAACGGTCAATATCATCCGTATTGTTGTAAATATAAAAGCTTGCTCTGGTTGAAGAGGATATATTTAATTTCTTATGCAACGGCATACAGCAGTGATGGCCAGATCTCACAGCTACACCAACGGTATCCAGCACCGCAGCCAGATCATGAGAATGGATTCCATCAACCGAAAATGCAATTAAACCTGTCCTCTCTTGAGCATCCGCAGGTCCTAGAATCTTCAAACCTTCAATAGTACTTAGTTTATTTAAAGCGTATGTATTCATAATAACTTCGTGCTCCCTGATATTTTTCATATCAAGATTACGCAGGTACTTTACTGCTCTTGATAAACCTATTGCACCGGCGATATGCGGTGTACCTGCTTCCAGTTTTTCGGGTAGAACCGCCCATGTGGAATCATTCAAGGTAACAACATCTATCATTCCTCCTCCGTAAATAAACGGCTCCATACTTTCCAATAGATTTTTCCTTGCCCACAATACACCTATTCCGGTTGGACCCAGCATTTTGTGACCGGAAAACGCATAAAAATCACAATCCAGGCTTTGAACATTAACTGGGATATGAGGAACTGCCTGTGCTCCGTCAATACATACTAAAGCACCTACCGCATGAGCAGCTTTGGAAATTTCTTTCACCGGAAGAATTGTTCCTAATACATTTGAAGCCTGTGAAAAACAAACAAGTTTCACTTTTCCTGATAGAGAAGATAATTTATCCTTGAATTTTTCTAGAATTATATTTCCGGTATCATCAGAACCTATTTCTATATATTCCAGTTTTGCTCCGGTCTGCTTTGCTACTATCTGCCAAGGAATAAGATTACTGTGATGTTCAATATCCGTTAAAAGGATACTATCTCCTTCCTGAAGATTAAATAAGGCCCAAGTGAAAGCTACACGATTGAGTGATTCTGTTGTTCCTGTGGTAAAGATCACTTCGGAAAGATCAGTAGCTCCGATAAAACCTGCCACAACTCTTCTTGCGTCCTCATACATTTCAGTAGCTTCTTCACTTAAAGTATGCAAACCTCTATGCACATTAGCATTGTGGTTGGCATAATAATCCGCAATAGCTTCGATTACCTGCCTGGGTTTCTGGGATGTTGCAGCATTGTCTAAATAAACCAACGGGTGGTTTTTAGCTTCCCTTTTTAATATGGGACAATCTGATTTTATTAAATCGGTTTTTAACATATCTGTTTACGAACAATCTCTCGAATTTTATCATCTATAATTGTATTAATTAACGAGCTGAAAAAGCCCTCAGTAATAAACCGTTCTGCTTCCTCGCGTATAAACCCTCTGCTCATCAGGTAATATACCTGATCACTTCTAATTCTTCCGGTGGTGGCACCGTGTGATGCTTTAACATCATTAGCATCTATCTGAAGAATGGGTGAAGAATTGTTTTTCACATTCTCACCAATAACTAAAACATCATCCTGCAAATAGGCATTTGTCTGCTGAGCTGACTTATCAATAATAATCTTACCCGTATAATCAAAGTACGAATTATCCATTAAGACTGTCATTATTTTTGTCAGACAGCTGGTGTTGGGTACCTTATGAACGGAGGATGTCTCTATTTTAAGCTGTTCTTTTGCACCTACTTTATATAAACCTATAATCTCCGCTGATATTCCCTCTTTATCCAGTATTAATGTAAATGATCGTTCTATCTGGGAATCCTTTTTTTGACATACCAGTATATACTGAGTATCCTCCTCAGCATGCATCTCCAGGTGATTTTTCAGTTCCACTAAGACCGTGTTCATCCTACACTCCCTTCCATTTCCATCTCAATCAGACGGTTAAGTTCAACTGCATATTCCATGGGCAATTCCTTAATAATTGGTTCAATAAAACCGGATATAATCATACTCATGGACTGACTTTCTGATAAACCTCGACTCATAAGATAGAACAGTTTTTCTTCTCCGATTCTGCTTACTGTTGCTTCATGTTCAATATTTGCGGAACTTTCCTGGACCTTCATTACGGGAAATGTATCCGTTGCAGATCTATCATCAAGAATCAAAGCATCACATTCAACCCGGCATTTGGCATTTTTTGCAGAAGGAGATACATGCACTAACCCTCTGTAACTGGTTCTACCCCCATCCGCACTAACTGATTTTGAAATGATAGTTGAGCTGGTATTTGGAGCAAGGTGTAACATTTTTGCTCCGGCATCTTGGTGCTGTCCGGATTCTCCTGCATATGCAACGGATAGCATTTCTCCCCTTGCACCTTCCCCAACCAGATAACAACTCGGATATTTCATGGTTAATCTGGACCCCAGATTCCCGTCAACCCATTCCATAACTGCATTTTTTTCCACTCTGGCTCTTTTAGTTACAAGGTTGTAGACATCCTTTGACCAGTTCTGAATTGTTGTATATCTGAAACGCGCACCCTGTTTAACAATTACTTCAACCACTGCCGCATGCAAAGAATCGGAAGAATATACTGGAGCACTGCATCCTTCAACATATGAAGCAAAACTGTCCTCTTCGGCAATAATCAGAGTTCTTTCAAACTGTCCCATATTCATAGCATTGATTCTGAAATATGCCTGAAGGGGTCTTTTTACATGAACTCCTTTAGGAATATATACAAACGATCCTCCGCTCCATACGGCACTATTTAAGGCAGAAAACTTATTATCATTGGCAGGAATAACTTTTCCGAAATATTCTCTTACCAACTCAGGATGCTTTTGAACAGCCTCATCGGTAGAACAGAAAATAATACCCTGTTCTTCCAGCTCCTGAAGAAGTGAAGAATAGGCAACCTCTGAATCAAACTGAGCTTTAACTCCTGCCAGATGTTCCCGTTCCGCTTGCGGAACACCTATGCGGTCAAAGGTCTCTTTTATTTCCGAAGGAACATCCTCCCACCGTTTTCCTTCTTTTTCCACCGGTTTAAGGTAGTAGTAAATATCATCATAATTTATCTTGCTCAGATCACCGCCCCAGGTAGGCACAGGTTTTTCTAAGAAAGTTTTATAGGCATGAAGACGGAAATCAAGCATCCATTCCGGTTCCTTTTTTATTTCGGAAATCTGTCGGATTATTTCCTCACTCAGGCCTTTCTGAGTTTTAAACACTGCTTTTTCAGTTGTATGAAAACCATATTTATACATAAATATGCCTGACGTTGATTAAGTAACTACATGTATTAAAAACAAATGTTATTATTCTCCGAAGGGTGCGTATCCTTTTTCTTCAAGCTCCTCTGCTAAATCCTTACCTCCAGACTTTACCAGTACACCATCCTGTAATATATGTACAAAATCTGGCTCAATGTGTTTTAAAATCCTTGTGTAATGTGTGATTATCAAAACCGCCATATTATTCTTCTCATGGAGATGGTTTACTGCTTTTGCCACATGTTTTAAGGCATCAATATCCAAACCACTGTCAACTTCATCCAGAACGGCAAGTTTTGGTTCCGCAACCAACATCTGAAGCATTTCCATTCTTTTCTTTTCACCACCAGAAAAGCCTTCATTTACATAGCGATGCATAAAGTCCTCTTTCATATCCAAAAGTTCCATTTTGTCTACCAGTATTTTTCTGAATGCAGCAGGGGTTAACTTCTCATGGTGAGAAATGTTGTATACCATTCTTAAAAAGTTTGCTACACCCACCCCATCAATCTCACTGGGATACTGAAAAGAAAGAAATATTCCTTTTTTTGCTCTTTCATCAGGAGACAATTGAGTAATATCAGCACCATCAAAAATGAAGGTACCGGAGTCTATAATGTAATTAGGATGACCCATCATGGCTTGTGCTAATGTACTCTTACCGGAGCCATTCGGACCCATCAAAACATGGATTTCTCCCGGTTTGATTTCCAAACTCAGCCCTTTGATAATCTGCTTATTAGTCTGTTCTTCTGCAATACTAACCTTGATATCGTTAATGACCAGCATTCCTTACTCCCGTAAACTTTACAGCATCCAACACACAATCCGTATTTCCGCATTCGTGTGAAACTTTATACAAAACTTCTTTACCAGATCTTCTGCTTTCCAGAAGACCTAATTCACGCATTTCTTTAAGATGATACGAAACCGTAGGCTGAGTAAGTCCGACCAGTTTGACCAACTCAGAAACGGTTTTTTCTCCGTTATCTCTTAAATAAACATATATCTGGATACGGGCGTCTATTCCTAGTGATTTAAAACAACCCGTGCATTTAATTTTATTGGTTTTTTTATTTTGTTCATGATTTTTCATGCATAGATATTATTCGATATATCGGGTGTTTGTCAAATCGGGTTTTTATTATTCTGACGCTATATGAGATATATTTGTTAAGGAATATATCAATATTCTCGGATTTTCAATTAATGTACTAGTTTTCTTTTCAATGATGTTCATATATAATCAGGATCAGCATTTACTCACCGACTGCAATAATTCACTATCATATCTGGAGGGTTGGCAGAGCGGTAATGCAGCGGCTTGCTAAGCCGTGACGGGCTTAAATCCGTCCACAGGTTCGAATCCTGTACCCTCCGCCAAAAAAAAGCTATAATTTAACTATGAAATTGTCTACTTTCGCAAAATATATAGGTGTACCGGTTCCACAACCTTCACAGGAAACTCCAAAGATTGAAATAAATCCTGAAAATCTCGGTCCAAAAGAAGTGTTTCTGGCGTGGGAAACATTAGGACGACCTACCAAGAAAATGAGAAACACCAGAATGACCAGAACATTAACGGTAATTGGTATTGTCATCGCACTGCTATTGGCTATCATGGGTGAATTTTTCCTGATTCTTGTAATCGGAAGTTTGATTTTTGTAAGCTATGTTCTGTCTAATACTCCTCCGGAAATCTCCAAGTTTGAAATTTCATCTCATGGAGTAATGTTTGATGAACAAATGTATTACTGGATACAGCTAAAGCAGTTTTTCTATACTAATTTCGGAGACAGCGAAATATTGGCAATAGATACAAAAGAAGCCTTACCGGGCAGGATATTCATTTCTTTTAAACAGGAAGACAAACAGAAACTTCATGAAGTTATTTCCAGATATCTGCCGTTTTTAAAACAAGAACCGAAGTCAGCTTTCGATAAGATGTATGAGTCGGTATTAGATAAATTCAATACTGAAGGTTAACCTCAATCCATCCCTTATTTTCCATCGCAAAAATGAATTTTAATAGTATAATAGCGGGGTAATTCCCTTTTGTGCCCGTAGTTCAGAGGATAGAACGCAAGGTTGCGGACCTTGAAGTCGGGGGTTCGAGTCCCTCCGGGCACGCCATAATATGTTAGGTAGATCTTTCTTTATAAATAGCCTATAATCACTCAATAACACATAAGTAAAAGCTTTCTCAAATCTTTAAGAAATGTCTGAAGTAGAGATCCTAAGATAAGGAGTTAAGATTATGGTATATCCCAAAGTAAGTGAACTTGTCTCAAGAATTAGCAACACCAGTAAGTATTGCACAGACGTACTGGCTCTGGCGCAAACACTACGGAAGTTCCGCGAAAGTCACACTTTTCTACGCAGAGAAGTTGTCGAGCAACTTAAATACGGGGGTCTTGATTTTCATGTACAACTTGCCTTATATATCGCACTCGAATCTGCATCTGAAGGGAATGTTCCGTTTGATTTTAAAACAGCAGCAGATGCTGCAGGAATTACCGAAGGAGAACTTCTGCTGTTTCTTTCGGTTTTGGAAGATTTTTGTATCAATTATGGTAAGGGAATATAAAGAACACTTTCACGCCACTGCAAGAGAATATGTATCTTCAGTGGCGTTACTTTTTCACGTTAACCTTTAAACCAAAAGAACCGGGTTTCCCCGGCTCTTTATCGTACTAATTTTCTTTTAAAAATTAGTATCTGTTTCCGCGATTAAAACCGCCTCCACCTCTGAAGTCTCGTCTGGGACGTTCTTCCATCGGTCTGGCAACAGATACGACTAATTTTCTACCGTCAACTTCTTTACCATTCATCTCGGATATTGCAGATTGAGCTGCTGAATCATCTTCGAATTCCACAAAACCAAAACCCTTGCTTCGTCCGCTATCTCTGTCGGAAATAATAGTTGCAGAAGCAACGTTTCCATAAGGAGCGAATAAATCAGTTAAACTGCCTTGGTTTACAGAATAAGGAAGATTACCTACATATAACTTGGTCAATTAAATCACCGCCCTTCAATTTAAAGCGTTCTTTATGCACATTCTATTGATGCTGGCTGCATCATGGCTTTTACGCCGTAAAACATATATTAGGCTCTAAGACCGGGAAATACTTATGAGGATACTCGCAATACTTCTGACATCTACAGAGTTATGGGCATTGTAGCATGTAGATTGAAATTAGTCTATGTAATCAACCAAACTATAACAAATGCTAAATATGTCATACTCTAAATATCCGCTCCGACATCTACAAAAACATTGCTATATATGTTAATCTTCCCTATATGACGGCAAAACGAACCCAAATGGAACCTAAATTTGAACATCAAAAAGTAGAACAAACAATCACCCAAAAATGGGAGAAAGCTGATGCGTTTAAAACCGTCAGAGATCCAAATAAAAAGCCGTATACCATTCTCCTCCCCCCTCCTAACGCTTCAGGAAAAATGCATACAGGTAACGTTTTGATGATAGCCATAGAAGATCTCTTAATTCGCTGGAAGCGGATGCAGGGATATTCCGCTCTTTGGGTTCCCGGTACCGATCATGCCGGTTTTGAGACACAGGTTACATATGAAAGAGAATTATCAAAACAGGGTAAAAGCCGATTGGATTTTGACAGAAACACTCTCTATGATTCTATCTGGAAGTTTGTGCAGGACAACAAAGGATTAATTGAAGAGCAGATTAAGCAAATGGGAGCCAGTGTGGACTGGAGCCGATATACATTTACTCTTGATCCAAAAGCCCTGGAGGTAGTTCATAACACTTTTGAAAAAATGGTTAATGAAGGGTTAATTTATCGGGATGATTATGTAGTAAATTACTGTCCCGCTTTGGGAACAACATTTGCCGATCTGGAAGTAAACTTTGTGGAAAGAAAAGATCCCCTCTACTACATCAAATACGGACCATTAACTGTAGCGACCGTCCGTCCCGAAACAAAACTGGGAGACACAGCCTTAGCAGTAAACCCTAGTGATCCCAGGTATCAGCAATATATAGGAAAGGAAATTGAATTTGAAGATGTAATGGGAAAAAACAAACTACCCGTAATTGCTGACAGCTATGTGGACATGGAATTCGGAACAGGAATATTAAAGGTAACACCCGCTCACGATAAAAATGATTATGAAATCGGAATCAGACACAATTTGGAAATAAAAAGCGTAATCGGTCTAAACGGAAGAATGGCAGAAAATACCAGGAAATATGCCGGAATGAAAGTAAAACAAGCCAGAGAGGAAATAGTAAAAGATCTGCAAAATTTAGGACTGATAGAAAAAATTGACTATGAGTACGTTCACCTAGTACCGGTAAGCTACAAGGGAGAAAAGGAAATTGAACCATTGGTTCTGCCTAACTGGTTCGTGAAAGTAGATTCATTGAAAAAACCAGCTCTGGATGCGGTATTAAATGGAGATGTAAAGATATTTCCGAAATGGCGGGAAATCACCTATGTCAGATGGATGGAAGAAATGCGGGATTGGCCTATATCCCGTCAGGTAGTATGGGGTATCAGAATACCAGCCTGGTATAACGTACAGGAAAATCCGGAAATTACGGTTACATTCTTAAATAAACAGGGCAAAGTAGAAACCGGATTAATCTCTGACCTGTTAAAAAATTACTCATTTGAGGAAATTGAATCAGGATTACAAAATCTCGTAGCCCCCAAAAATGCCAAATTTATTGTCAGTAAAAACAAACCTAACGGACAGTATTTACAGGAAACCGATACCTTCGATACCTGGTTTTCCAGCGGACAATGGCCTTTAACCACACTCGGATATCCAGAAAGCGAAGATTTTAAATACTTTTATCCGACTGATGTATTGGAAACAGGATGGGAAATTATCCGTCTATGGGTATCAAGAATGATTATGTTTGGGATTTATATGACCGGGCAACCACCCTTTAAAAACGTATATTTGCACGGGATGGTAAGAGCTTTAGACGGTAGAAAGATGAGTAAAAGTCTGGGAAATATCATTAATCCCGATGAATACATGGAAAAATACGGGGTGGATGCATTAAGAATGGGATTAATCAGCGGAACCGCTAACGGAAAAGACTTTGCATTTCCTAAAGATAAAGTAATCGGTTACAGAAACTTCACCAACAAAATCTGGAACATGGCCAGATTTATGTTAATGATGATGGATAAATATGAGGAGGAAAACAATAGTACTGCAATACCAGAATACGAAAAATTAAATAAGAACGATTTAACGGATGAGGACAGAACAATGATTAATGGATTAAATGAATTAATCCGTTCGGTAGATAACAGTCTGGAAATATTCAGATTTGCCGATGCAGCTGATGCTATATATCATTATATGTGGGATGAACTGGCTGCAAAATGTATTGAAAGTGTAAAGGTCAGAGAAGATAAAAGAATTGCTCTAAGTGTTTTAAGACATATCTTCAAAGAATGTTTAAAACTTTTGCATCCTTTTATGCCCTTTGTAACGGAAGCTGTCTGGGAAAAAGTATCCGAACAAGACAACTCACTTCTAGCATTAACCAGTTGGCCAAAAGAAGAATAAAAAAACCCGCCTTGCACTTATTAGTACCCGGCGGGATTAAAAACTATTGTCCCCCTGATTAATATTTGATTGTTCAAATTCTAGCTAAAGGCCAGCATCCATATTCCCAGTAATGCCAAAGTATAACTGGAAATAGGATAGAAAGTGTCTTTACCAAGATCCGGCTGATCTTTAACCAGGTAAATACCAAGCTGAAGAACTATACACACTCCAACCACCCACGAGGGAACTGAGGTTCCGAAAACAAGAGGAAAAGCAAAGACCAACAAATTCCCTGCAATAAGCAGTATTAGTGAAAATAATCCATGGTTTCCGATGTAACGTACCGATGTCAACTGGCTGATATGGTATTCAGTATCCTGAACCACAAAACCACACCAGAAAAACACACCCGCAATGTAAATTAATACGGAGATCACATTCCCCCATGTATCGGGATGCCATTTAGCAAACCCCATGGTAACCAGAGGTGGTAACTGAACTACATAAGTGAGGATCAAGCAAAGCAAAACCACCAGCAGACCAAACTTGATATGCAGGAGGTCTTTAAAAAAAGCTACAAAATGCTTAACCATCACTTCCGCCTGAAGGTTAATGAAATCTCTTTCTTTAGGTACATATGAAGAATGTCTTTCCATTTCCTAATGTCCTTTCCCATTTAGCAGTTTACCAAGAAAAGGAATGTCACCAATCACCGTATGCAAAGCACCTTTTCCTGCCATTTCCGCCAAGGTATCCATAACCTGCTTACCGATATAATCTTCCCCCTGAGTACTTTTCTCTTGCACATATGCAGTATTTTCAGCTTCACTTAATATTTGGATTGCCGCCGCCTTGGCTTTAGCTAATGCAATTTCTGCAGCAGCAGCTTGAATATGATTAGGTATATCTACATCTTTAAGCCAAACCCGACGAACTTTACACCCCCAATTTGCGGCTTCCTTATGAAGGGCATCCGTCACACAACGGACTAGAAATTCTGTACCCTCCGCTTTAATACGATCAAAAGTGGTACCGCTCAGAACCCTCGTAAGTGCATCTCCAAACACGGTGGCGAAAGCCTGAATCGGATCCCTGGATGGGGTATTCCAATAAGTCTTTCCCGGATCTACCACCTGAAATTCAAACCCAGGGTCATGAATTACTAAAGCTCCGGCAGTATCACCTCCGACCGCCAATGCCATAGTATCCATCTCTACGATTGTAGGGGCTAGAGAATACTTTCTAGCCCGTTGAAACGGCCACTTTATATTTATGAGAAAACCCGTTCCGCACTCCTCTGTGCGACGGTTCAGTGTAACAATTACCACAGCCTCTTGTTCCCTCAACAGTATCCATGATAAACCAGGAATATTGAAAAGAAACAACAACACTAAAAGAACACCGGTAATAAGCACAGTTGCAGTAGGCCATTTTAGCAACCAAATGGTCAATATCGAGGTTACTAAAACCACAATTACAACAAACACAACTAAGTGTTGACCAACACTTCGCTTATTATGGTTTGAAATATGCACAGACATGTGCTCCTCCTTTAAGATTGAATAACATTCCTAATACCGCTTTTATGACTATGCACAGGCTGAAAAGATTTACTCTGATCAGAATCTGTACCTGAAGCTTTTTCTAAGAGATCAGCATATTTCGGATCAACACTTTTTACCAAAAACAAAAATTGCTCCTCGGTAAGTTGCCCGGATTTATACTGCTCTTGATAAAGCTTCAACAGTTCAACTATGATCTTCTTTTTTTCGACCTCAATTGCTTCCGTTTGCTGCTGTACGCTCTTCTCAGCAGTATCAAAAGTTTTTCCCAGGTCAAAATAGCCGGCTCTACCATCTCTGCTTCCCAAATCCACCTTAACCTGGGCTTCTTCCCGAAAAACCTGCTGTTCCGTGGATTCTGGACGCATGACGGTTCTTGATGCATTCCTTTTTGTTTGCAACCCGCTCAGAAATGAGAAAGCAGCAATCACTAATACCCACACTACAAAACTGGCAACAACTACCACCACATTCTCTGTCCATAACCAGTTAGCAACCAAGGAGAATCCCACAACAAGTACACACAATAACAACCTCTTATACCCTCTTGTAAATGCTGAATATACAGCCAAAGCAAATGCATATAAAAGAAAAAAACGTGACCAAAAGGGTACCTGGGGAATAAATCTATCCAGTTGTTTGGACCCAAATAAAACCACTGCTCCTACAACAACCCAAAACAGAATATTTGCAACAAACCTCTGTTTTACGATCGTGTCAACTCTCATCTCAAACCTCCATGAAAAGAGTGTAGGACTGTTTGAACTTTTCAGCATCAAACAGTCCTGATGTTAATTAAGTTTGTCCTTATTTTTTATTAGGGAGTAGTCGGTGGAATAGGTGGAGCTGGTGGTTTAGGCGGAGAAGACGTAGCAGACGTATTCCTCTGTGCCGACATAGTAACCGAACCTTTTGCGGATACCTTAAGTAAATTCCCCTCAAACGCCGACTCACCAGTTTCAGCGTAAGTAACGCTGGTATCCTGCTTGATATCCAAATCGTTACCAAACCCTAAAAGACCTCTCAGTCCGTCAAAAAACGGATTCCCTCTAAACATGTCGGACATTGCCTGAAACAATCCCCCCAAACCTCCGTTTGAAGTGGGACTAACCTGCATGCCCTGTTGCTTTTTACTCATGATAAACCTCCTTATGCTCTTTCGTTGATTTATTGATCGTTTTGGTAATATAAATGCAGTACCTTGTCTGCATACTGAAAACCTCGATCCATCGGACCGTATTTCTTTAATCCTTCTCGTTCACCATATTTCTTTATAAGATTCGCTAGAAACATCGTACCATAAGCAATATTTGTCTCCGGATCTTTAAGTGCCCTTACTGTCGGCCTGTCTTTAAACATATTTCCATATAGTTTTGCAGACAAACCGTCTGAAGCCATAATCTGCATCAAACCAACTGCACCGCTATGCGAAATTACAGTGGGTCTGCCACCGCTTTCTATAGTAATAACAGCGGCTACTAGATCAGGATCCAAACCGTTAATCCTCGCGTGTTTAACAATCAGTTTTTCCCATTTCCTGACATTCCGAGGGTAATTTGGACTTATTCCACCAGTAACTCCATCGGAAAAAGCACTGGCTTGAGCAACTTCACTAAAGAAATTAAAATCTATACCTGCATAATCCAAAAACAAGCCGCACGCTGACAACATAACAATAGTTAATAACAGAGCCAAGCGAGGAACCTGTACCCATAGACGGGCGTAGGCACCAACCAGAAGAAAAGGAAGTTTTAATATCATTCTTACCTCTCCTATATATATTATTTACTTTTCAAAGAACAAAAATTCTACGACACTACTACATAAGTATCAGCAGTAATCCCCCCGAGATATTCAGTTTTCCCGGAAATGTTGAACAATAAATTGGATAGGATTTTCTCTCATTCCTGCGAAAAATATACACTAGGGTATATCAAAAAGCAATACAAGCATTTTTAAGGTGGGAAGTGGACAACAGTATATTATTCTTCGTTTTCTTCAGCTTCGCGTTCTTTCTTTTCTTCTTCAGTCAGCTCCTCAGAAGCTTCCACCTTAGCTAGTGCTTCTTCTTCACTGACTTCTTCTGCTACTTCTTCCATCACAGCATGGTCAATCTTTACTATCATTTCATCTTCTTCATGCCCGACAATTTCGACTTTATTTCTATCATAATCAAGCTGGGAAACAGTGATTCCATCTCCGATTTCTTCGATTCCTGATACATCCACCACAAAACTTGATGGTAAATCTGAAGGAAGAGCTTCAACACTAACTTCATCTAAAAGGGTTAATACCAGACCATCCCCGCTTTTTACCAGAGGGTTCGTTTCAGAACCTATAATTTCCACTGGAATTTGGGCGGTAATTTTCTCTTTAAGATTTACTTTATGAAATCCCGCATGAATAGGAGACAGAGTAATCGGATCAAGTTGTACATCTTTTATTAAAACTTTCTCTTTACCGGCACCTTCTATTGCAATATCCACAAGAGTATTTTCTCCTGCTATGCTGAATACTTTTATAAAGTTATTTAAATCTACAGTTAGAGAAATTGAATCCTGCCCTTTTCCGAACATAACTGCAGGCATAAGCCTGTCATTTCTCAAGCTTTGGGCTTTTTTACCGTTTTCTTGTCTTTTTTGAGCAATAATTTCCATATAGAATTCTTTTCCAGGGCACGGTGCAAACTTAGTAATTCATCATAGCTTACGCTATTTTCCATCATAAATTTCTTTATTTCTTCCCCCAGAAGATCGGAAACAAGTGGGATGGTACCTGATCCTTGAGTGGTAACAGTAACCATACTTTGACCGTGACATTTAGGACAGACCGCATGAGCTAAAAATGCCATCGGAGCATCGCTGATGGTCAGCAGCTTCGCCTGTTCCAGACTCGACCCACATTTATAGCAAACTGACCTCTCTAAATGTTCTTTGATTAATCTACGTTCTAACATCCTACCTTTCCCGATCCCGCCGGAAATCAAAGCGATTTCTTTAAGGAACGAACGTCATTTTACTTCTGTAAACTTAATTGGTCAAGGACCTTGCTAATTGCTGCTAATACCTTTCCGATTGCCTATTCGGTCAAACTTACCACATATACACGGCTTCCGTCCAATACATACAGATTCTTCTCATCATCTGTTACAGCTATACCCCTGATATCAGTCCATTTAGAGGTATCAGAATTCATATATTGTTTATATAGCTTTCCTTCTTTGTCCAGAACAACAATCCTGTTATTTCCCTTATCCGCAACATAAATATAGTCAAAGTCGTAATCAGTCAGAACCTGTACCGATGCAACAAATTCTTTATCAAGACCGCTGACACTAAATTCATCCTGCACACCTTGTGTGAACTTCAGCAGACTTCCGTCATTCTTCAGAATATAGATACTTCCATCAATACTGATAGAACGTCCTCCGTTTAAAACGGCATTCTGAGTCCATGTTGATGATGTGCCGTCAGAAGTGGTTTTCGTAATGGTATCTCCGCTTAAAGTATAAGTATTTCCAAGATAAACGGATGAAATAGTTCTATCTTTAAATTCATCATCTGACAAAACAAATTTCGGCGTATCCAATGATGAGGAATAGATTTTCTTCTGATCCGTATCTCCTACTAAAACATTTGAGGAAGATAATTCAATATATGAGGGGTTTACCGATGCATCCGTGAGTTTAAGATCATAAAATACTTCCGAAGACACTCTGACCACAGTGGGATCATCAGGAGCCTGAGTCACCGCAGACGCTACCTCGGAAGGTTGTTCTTTTTCCTCTGGCTCGGTAAATACATCCATCACACTTCCCTCTGCCGTTTCAGATGTTTCAGTGCGGATCTTGTCCCTATTTATTTTAAGAGAATATAAAACGGATACTAATAATAAAATTCCTGCAATGGTAGCTATGGTTGTAACTTTCTCTTTCTTGCTTTTTTCTTTATGCACTCTGATGTCAATGACCGATTCCCTTGGATTATTCAGACTACCGGAATCGGATACCGGATTTCTCTCTATCGAAGGGGTGGCTTTCATTTTTCTTTTGAATATCCCAAAAACTTTTGAAACCGGAAGTTTTATTCCGGGTTTTTTGTCCTCAGATCCATTCATCCCAAAATCCACCACCTCATCTTGAGAAAAACTGGTATCAACAATGATTTTCAGAAGCACACATGATCCTTCCATAGGTAGACCTTCCGTGGAAAATGAGGTATTTAAAAGTTCTTCCGGAGGAATTTTTTCAATAAAAGGTTGAGTGGCAAAAATCAGAACATCATCATTCTTCACTACACCGGAAGCGGCTGAATAATGACCTTCGCTGTTGGCACTGATTGCTCTTAAATCCCCATCCCGCATCAGATAACATCCTGTTTTTCCGTATGAAACCATATAAATAACATTTCCCCATAACACACCGCACAATATATTAAACTGGACCTGTTCAGAGGTCGGATGAAGTGATATGGATTCATTAGTCAGCTTAGTCACCCGATCCCTTACATCAGCAATAGCTTTTTCTAAAGATTGAACTGGAGATATGTTTTCGGACTGATAATAGGATTCACGCAATACATCACTTACTACCGTAGAAACTAGGTTGGTATCGAATTCTTCTGATCCGGAGATATCAAATACAGCATAAAGACTGCCCTTTTTCCCGCGTGTAGTTTCATCATCAGGTTCAACGGTAATGGCATTGGAAAATCCTCTGGCGGATACCGGCAGATTTGGATAGATTTTTTGAACTTTGGCAGTAAGTTTTTTCAACATCACTTGAATTTTTTATTTAGCGGCAGACAGATAATTTTAAATATTGATTATTCCTTACCGCCAAACCTTAAAATTGCCTCTCCGTTTCAATAAATAATTAATGCATAAACAGCTATATGGTCAGTATTGATATTACCACAAGAGCACCTGCTAAAAAAAGGTGTACAAACGATAATATTGTGAAAAACCAGGCGGCATCTGTTTTAAAACTGCTGTTGAGCAGATTAACCTGACGGACTACCAGGATGGAAAATATCCCGTAAATAACAATAATTCCCACAATCAGAATATTTATTAAACTGCTAAATCCTTCAGGAGAAAAAAGACTGACAATTAAATCCGCGGCTGTGTCACTGAACATTCTTTGCCTCCTTTACCAAATCGGATAATATATCCTGCATCTTTGCCGGATTTGAAACACTTTGAAACTCAAACTGCGGAAGTTCGGCTGCAGTTTGAATAATTACATCTCCAATGTTAAAAAGGGCTTCAAAGGCTCCCTGAACATCGTAAGAAATATCTTCAATATTACGAAGAGGAGCATCCGATACTCTTCTATAAAGAAGGTGATAAAAGTCCATGTCTACAATCCTTTTATTCGTAATAATATAAACATTGAAAAACCAGTTCAAAAATCTTTCAAAGATAAAACCGAATGTGAAAAGATACCATAGAGCATTAATGTTAAATGCCAAATTGGATCCAATTAATTCAGGATAATTCAGATTTAAGGAAAACAGCAAGGTATTAACAAAAGCCGGGGATATAATCAAAAGAACCGCAAATAATATCCAGCCTAAATTTGTAACAAAACTCCGCCTAAGGACATACAGCACCTGCTCACCCGGATCCTCACCCTCGAATTTCGTCCCGGGTGGATCCTTAAGAAAAGAAGATGTTAGCGTTCTGATCATATACAAATTATATCATTATAGAGATGAATGTATTAGAAATCCGGTAAACAATCTGTAAAGAAGAACAAAAGGAGCAGCTTGATCTTAGAGTTTTGATGTAATCACATCAATTAGTTAATGCCGATATTTTTTTCATTGCCGAATCATAATACAATGGATGTTTAATCAGTACACATTTTTTCTTTTTGAAAGAACACGCGCAAATATCAAAAATATCTGATGAATGAATTATTACTTAATAGTGCAACAGATAAGAGAGATTTATTTAGTTACAAAATCATATAGTTTATTTCTGATTGATATATACCCAGGTGCCCGTAAATTAAAGACGGTTTTAAATTCTGCTCCGTCAATTCCGATTCTTCCGCGATTAGTGTTAAAGTAAACCTTTGATGTATACCCACCATTACTAATTTCTACATCTACATCCGAATCTACACTGGTAAATTTACTTCCGTAGTCATCTGCTTTATCCGCCATAGCGTCAATTGAATAAGGGTTTCCTCCCCAACAACTGGTAGTAACAGGTGATATCCTGTCTTTTTCTTTTGAGGATCCCTTACGCCAGACAACCCAAGCATTAAGAATATCCGCCATTTCTTTTTCTGTAAGCCATGGATTGGAACGTCCGCAAGTGGATGAATTTACATTATATGTCTGGGTATACCATGCTTTAAAAAACCAGGGCGATTTTGCTTTCTTTTCATACGCATCATTAGGCCAGCTTCCTTTAGTATCCCAGCCAATATTATTAATATATCCTCCGGTTGTAGAAGAGTAGTAGGCTACAACACTGCTATCCAATATTTTCTTATCAGTATCATCAACTGCTTCTTTCCAACGGGATGGGGGATCCTCACTTTTGGATTTAAGAAACACCTGACAGGACTGGGAAGTACAGATACATTTGCCGTTTTTCTTGTAGCGGTATGCATACGATCTGGCGGCTATAGCCTGAGCTTTCAAAGCATTTTCCGGCCAATCGGCTGGCATCTCCGCTAAACCATATAAATACTTCTTCATGCTCATCGTCCCATAACCCTCAACGCAAATCTCATCAGCATCATCTTCCTCTTTTACACCAGATTTATAATAAAATTTAAGGATGTCCTTGTAATTCTGACCGGCTTCGGCACGTCCTTTTGCACCGTATTGACTCATACCATTACCGTGTGTATATGCTCCGTAACTGGAAGCGGCGAATGCTGGACGGAATCCAGGATCCGGTAGTTTTTGTTCCGCTGCTTCATAATTACCCACAGTACCGTTCCCCTCACCGTATTTCTGAGAAAGAATACTTTGCTGTTTTGCAGTCAGTTCACTGATAGCCTGTGATAAATCTTCTAGCTCTTCTTCAAGATCCTCCTGCTGACTGGAAAGAACATTTAATTCCTTCTCCTGGCTGGCTTTCTGTGAATCCAGCTGCTGTTTTAATACCAGCATCTTATTATGGGAATCTTCCAGTTCGCTTTTTAAACTTTCAGCTTCGTTTTTATCTTTTTCGAAATTTGTAATTTCCTTATTAATCGCTCCTATTAAACTGATCGTTTCAGAGGTTAAGGTTTTCTCAAAAATATATGAATAAGTAGAAAATTGGAAACCATTCAGATCTTCCTCGATTTTTTCACTTGTATTTACAAAAGGAACGGAAGATAAAAACAATTCCAGATCATTAAGTACTCCCCGCTTGCTGAAATTTCTGATAATTTTGTTTCTGATATCAATTTTTTCCGTCAGATCTTTCCGTCTGTTTTCCAGATTAGTATTTATTTCAGCCAGCTGTTCCTCCATGTTTTTAATATCCGCCTGAAGTTCATTAACCTGTGCCTGGGTAACATTCAACTGAGAGGACAAGTCAGCAATTTTTTTTGAGACACCGTCAGCTTTAGAACGAATTTCTGATAGTTTTTTTGATGTAGATTGATATTCTTCCTCTTTTTTCTCCAGTTTTTCTTCAATTTTCTTTAATTCGTCGTCGGTATCATCAGCCAGCATCACAAAACTCATAGCAGGTAGGAAAAATGTTATTGTTATTAGTACGAGTATGAGCAGTCTACGCATTGTGGACATAAATTAATTATAACATCTCATTGTTACAGGCAAATAAATTAAGAAAAGTTCCCACTTTCCGCAAATAAGTTGACTCTGCGGATAGTTAAGGACAATAATAGTGTAATGGTCCTTAATAAAATAATTATTCCCTTAAAGTTTTGTAATTTTCTCTTTTGGGTATTAATTATTGTTTCACTTTATAACAAGCAAGCATATGCTGTTGAATATGCACCATGTCAGCCTAATTCTTCCCACTGCACCTTAGTAGATGATCTAATCGGCTCACATTATGATTGTGCATGTGACGTATTTTGCGATCCCGGAGAAAAATGTGAAAAAAGAATGGGTATAGGTGCGAGTGGGTACTGGTGTCGGGAATCAAGCCTTTGTGTGGATCCAAATCCTGCTTATACAGACTGTACCTACGGGGAAATCGAAACATGCGGAAACAGTATATTGAACTCTTCCTGTGCAGATAATGAAAGATGTTTGTCACCTGCAAACACTGGCCCCGGCGGAAGCAGCAGACCTCAATGTGTTCCTGATACTTCCTGTGTAAATGATCCAGGTGTCTGTGCAAATTTACCGGGGGCAGGTGCATATTGGCAACCTCTTGCACAGCAAACAATCCCCAACAACTGGATTGTTTAAACGGAACTGTATGCTGTACTTCTAATGAAAACGACTGCAATAGCATGGGTGGGATCTGTGACACCTCCTGTGGTGGCACGGGAGTTATACCCACCGGTATCTGCGGTCCAGGATCATTAGGCCAGTTATGTTGCAGACAAGAACCTGCTAAAGCCTGTGAAGTTTCGGTAGCTGCAGGAGGCCTTGGAGGTGAATGTGTAACAGCGGGTGCCTGTGGATCAGCACCCTTAACACCTGCTTCCGGATGTCTGTTTACCGAGGAATGCTGTCCTACTTCATCTACCCAAACATGCGAGGATGCGGGGGGTGTTGTTGTAAGACACGCAGGATGTGATACCCCTATAGAAGGTGTCGTTACACCTATTGGAGCATTATGCTGCAATCCCACTACCCTTCCAAAATGTAATGAAATACCTGGAGGTGGGTTTTGTACGTTTTTGCATTGTGATGTTACTCCGGTTGCTTCTTCGGATTGTGCGGCACCTAACATCTGTTGTCCAAACACACAGCGATTCTGTGAGGTTGGTAATGCGGGGGGACAACCATCATTCGGAGGTGTATGCAACGGGACACCTTGTACTACCGTTACACAAGCAAGAGAATGCTCCGTGTGTTGTCTTAATTCAGATGCGATACCTCCTCCTGACGGAAATGATGATGATCCCAGAGGTCCTACTTACACATCCGAATACACAGGTCCAAAAATTACAGTTAATCAGCTAATAGGACTAATATACGATATAATGCTTCCAATAAGCATTGGGGTAGGATTGTTATTTATCATAAAAGCAGGTTATGTTTTAAAAACTTCTGAAGGTAATCCTACTAAAAAACAGCAAGGTATTGATGATTTAACCGGCGCGGTGGTAGGTACATTATTTGTTGGTCTATCCTTAGTAATTTTGAGAGTAATCATTAATTCTATTTTGGGTGGCAATATTTAATTATCTCTCATTTTTTAACTCAATCATAGTGGATCCGAATAGTTACAGCGAACCATCTTCTTAAATAGATATCAACGCATCATATATACTTGACTATCAATTTGTTTACCCGTCATAATCCTATTACAAAAGTTTCTAGCAACATTATTATGAAAAATATTAATAAAATTTTATTATTCTTCCTGTTTCTTTTTGTCGGCTTTCTTTTTTATACCGGTAAAGTATACGCAGACTGGTGTACGGAACCTAGATATGCTGCTTTAGGAGCTCGATGTGTGTCTATGGCAGGATCTACGGAATTTAGATGTCCGGACGGTTTTAGCACTTATCCAGATCCTAATGTAGTTTGCCCGGTTGATGGGGTTGAAATCTGCTGTGTACCAAACACCAGGATGTGTTTAAACAATAGTAGCAACAGCTGCCATAATACATCCTGCCCTGCAGGCTATGTTCCATCACAACCAGGTAATTTATTATGTCCGATTAACGGTCAGGTTTGTTGTACACCACAGCAAGCTCCAAACCCAGAGCAATGTCCTACAGGTAATGGAGTATGTCTACCTAATTGTAATGTAACAGGATACACAAATGATCCGCAAAGAAGATCCTGCACAATTAACAATACAGAGTGTTGTATTAGAACAAATACCGGAAGTTGTCCGGCACCCCCAAATGGATTTTGTTTTAGCGGTACTTGCAGTGGAGGAACCGTACCGGATCCTCAAAACAGATTATGTTCTACACCAGGAAATGTATGTTGTCTTCCAGCGAGTACTTCAACACAATGTCCGGCTTCTCCTGAAGGTTATTGTTTTTCAGGTGCATGTGCCGGGGGGACAGTACCGGATCCACAGGGAAGACAATGCTCAACCAGTGGACAAACCTGCTGTGTACCAGATCCAAGCGATGCCTGTCCTGCACCTCCAGACGGGTTTTGTTACGATGGATTATGTCCGGGCGGTTTGATGCTGGATAGTAGATCATGTCCTAATGCAAGTCAGAATTGCTGTGTGGAGGAAGAAATTGTTATTCCTCCTACAGAATGTACCCCTAACGCAACAGTATGTGATATACAAATTGTAAATGGGGTAGTAGTTAGTGCGTGGTGCCCCTGCGGTGAATCTGGCTGCGGTACAAATACCAGATGTGTAAAAGGAGTCGGAGATACATTCTTTTGCCAAAACGATACGATTGCTTGTATAGCTGAAGACGACCCGTTAGACCCAGATGATTCAACGTACGAATCAGAATACACAGGACCGATAATCACAGTAAATGAGCTGATTTCTCTAATATACGATATAATGCTTCCAATAAGCATTGGGGTAGGATTGTTATTTATCATAAAAGCAGGTTATGTTTTAAAAACTTCTGAAGGTAATCCTACTAAAAAACAGCAAGGTATTGATGATTTAACCGGCGCGGTGGTAGGTACATTATTTGTTGGATTGTCATTAGTGATTTTAAGAATTATAATTAATTCAATCTTAGGTGGTAACATAACTTAAAGTCTAAACCTGACTTTGAATATTATTTAAAAGGAGGTGTAATCTATGAACTTACAATTAATACAGGATGTTTATGCAGGACCTGGTGTAGGTACAACAGTATCCAGCTCATTAACAACTGACTTCACTGATATCGGTGACCTGGCTGGTTTTGTAATCAATATTATTCTTGGTATAGGTTGGGCTTTAACCTTTATCATGCTTGCCGGTGGTTTTATCAGATACATCACATCAAGAGGTGAAACCAAGGCTACGGATTCTGCACGAAACTGGCTGACATATGCCGCTTTAGGAGGGGTTGGTTTGTTCTTCTTAACTGTTATTAAAAATATAATACTGTCACTATTAACTGGTAATACAAGCAGACCTCAGGAAATTGACGAACAATTTGACCCGTTTGCCAACTAACTTCGCTGAAATTGTACAGTGTAAAACCCCGGTTAATTCCGGGGTTTAGCATTTGTATGACCTTGCTTCACAAATAATTGCTTTATACAAACGTCTTGCCATATAATACCTATATGTTTGACTACATCCCTTTCTCACAAGATCCAAGCGGAGGAAATGTAACGACTATCGGAGATGTGTTAGGTATGTCAATAAATATCATGATGGGAATTGTTTTTGCTTTGGGTTTTATATCGCTAGCAGCGGGGTTTGTTATATTTGTTACCAGCAGAGGAAATCCTGATGGTACTGCACGTGCAGGAAAAGCCGTATTATACGGTGCAGGTGCAGTGGCACTATCTCTGCTCGTCCTTGTAATTAAAGAAATTATCTTCAAGGCAATAGGTGTTGAAGGTGTAGACACCGTGCCGGCTATTTAGAATAAATATATGTTAAAGGTATTAAGATCAGTATTAATATTTACTCTATTAATAACAGCTTTCAATGTGTTTTCAGAACCTGCATATGCCGTAAACTGCACCCCTCTTTCGGATGAAGCACCCGGACCACAGGATATAATCTGCCCTGTTATAAGAATTGTGAATATCGCTTTGCTTTCTTCCGGAGCGGTATTAATTCTGATGCTTTTATGGGGCGGTGTTAAATTAGCGCTGGCAATCGGAGATCCAAAAGCCATGCAGGCTGCATCAGCAACATGGACTTGGGCTATCATAGGATTTGCTGTAGTAATCGGCGGTGCTACTTTATTGAAAATAGTAGCGGGCTGGTTCGGATGGGAAGCAGACTTTCTTAATCCCTTTGATACACTTCAACAAAAAATACAGGAATTTATGTCGCTTTTGCATATTGAAGGTTAATATTCTATTAAATACGCGCCACCTAAAGTAAATGTATTGATTAAACTATTCCCTGAGTAGTAAACATCTGAAACTTTTCCTTGTAACTCAACATTAAAACTATAACTTCTTGAAATTCCTGTTTCTAGATCTATCACTATTATATCTAAGGTACGTGTTTGTGGATTTATACCACTAAACGATACAACTTTATCTTGTATAAATGCGGGAACTAGCTCTGTTAATGGAATATTTTTGTTGAAAATATTTACAGATGTTCTTGTATTATTAGTGAGATTATATATTACCCAGTTATTACCATTAAAATATAGTATGTCCTCTCTTGATGGATTTGTTTTTATATATGATAGCGGAGATGTATCGATGTTCTTTTTATCCCAACTGAATGTAGTTTTTTCCAAAGATGATATTATATAGTATTCATTACCTAGATTACCCACATCACTAGGCTGTTCAATAACCACGATTTTATTCTGATTTCCTAGTACCGCTTTATATAATCCTGCTAATATTTCCGTGGATAATTCGGTTGTTACTCCTGTGTCGGTATCATATATTGAAAGCGTTGATGTTGCATTCAGAAAATTTATATTTGTTTGGTATAGCAGTTGTTTTAATTGAGGATTATAATCCTGAACCCAACCTTTTATTGAAAGTTCCCGCAATACAGGTGTACTTTTCGACTGCCATGGTGAGAGATCCAAAGAAAATATCCTTAGATTATCCAACTGTTCTCCTGTTGTAACATAAGCCTTCTGTGCATCTATCCATAGCAGATCACGCACTCTTGGCAATTGCTCTCTTAACAACGCAAAATAATCTTCACCTGTATTAATCTCCACTATCCTGGTCTGGTTATTATAGTAAACTAAATAAGGTTTAAGCGTATCCGGGTATAAGAACGATGTATAATTAATCCCGATTGTATCTTTATATAATTCATTAGTAGTAGGTGCTCTTTTTAATGAATAGGAAACCTGTCCCGTTTTAATTATATCCGAGGTAATTACCTGACCTTCAATCCAAAAACCATTTAATTTGAGCTGGATAAAATCTCCATCGACAAGCCCTAATGATGCAGGGGTTGTTTGTCCCGAGTATTTATCATTAATAAATATCTGTGCTCCCGTCGGCTCGGATATTATCATCAACGTACCCTGACTCTTTTCACTAGTACCAGTAGACACATTTCGATCAAATGCGGGGTTTGTACTGACGTTCCTGAAAAAATAACCGATCAAAAAAACCACGAAAAGGATTAATATTAATATTATTATTTGTTTCTTTTTCATATCTTTATTAAACTATGGACGACATGCCTCATTCCAAATTTCTCCCATTGCACGCCAATCAGTAAAACATGCAAGTGCACCAGAAGACCATCTTGATATTAAATCAACAACGCTTACACCTGCAACATCATGACTGTTTTGAAAGTTTCCGGTCTGGCTTCCTGCAAAGTGAGTATGAGGGTGTGTACCTAAAGTATGACAACTTCCAGAACAATCAGAATGACCAAGTGTTGTTCCCGCTGCAACAGGTATACACCCCTCTGGCGATGGTCTGCCCGTAATTGTTGTATCCATCATATGAGTAAAGTATAAAGAAGGGCAAGGAGATGTAATTTCATCATTCCAGTCTCCAGAAGGATCCGTGGGATATAAATAAACAGAAACACCGCCTGTAGGATCCATTTCAGGAAAGGCACACCCGTCAAACGGAGCTACCACAGGCTGACCCTCGCATTGGTATACATCTGAGATACCTTCCGTACTACTATGGGTGCAACTATAACCTAATAATCCAGGGAACGGATTTCTACCCGGACAATTTGTACCATCACCAAATCTACCTCGTGGAGGAGCAGATCCGGAACCGGGAGGTACAACAACCGGTAGTTCATCTCCTACACATTCACCGGAAACACATTGAAGAGAACAACATATAGAAGAATCTGAACAGGATTCCCCGGTATGTCGGCAGTCTGCTCTTGGCATACCAGCCATTTGATATCCAGTACTACTTCTTGTTGTGTCTATAGGTGGGAAGGTGATAAGAGATGAACCGAAAAACATAAAGGAGATAATCATGATAATAAAAAAAGGAAAAGCTGTTATATATAAAATCATCTTAACACCAGTGGTCACGAGTTTATCCAAGTCTTTAAAGAATGTGGAGAGCTCCCCTTTAAATATAGCCTTGAGAAATGCTTCTGTTTTATTGATAACCAGATTTGTTACAAACTTTACAACCGGAGTAATTACTTTATCTATTATCGGGGCAAGTACAGAACCAGCACCTGAAGTACTTCCAGCAAGTAATGCCAGAAGAGCTGTTCTAATAGCTCTCGCCACTGCAGTAGATATTGCATCTTTAACCTGAAACAAAGGAGCGACATATTTACCTATTCTCTTAAAAACTTCTGTCTGAATCTGATTTGCCAAGGATGATAATTTCTGCAGATGACCAACCCGATCCCAAGTAATATTTATATAATCAGTGCTTCTTATCCTTTTTCCTAAACCCTGCATCAATTCCGTTAATATTCTTCCATTTTCAGCTGTGTTTTCAAGATAGTTCCCATTAAAAGACAAACCCAACCTTTGCTGATTTTCTTTAAGCCATCTCAAGAATTTTTCGTTATTTTCGACCAAATCCGTGAATTCCTTTTCGCCAACCTTCAACCCTTTAACAACCGATATATCTCCGTTGAGAAAGCGGATCATTGAATTACCGCTATCATTAAAACCGACGAGAGCGCCGGTATTCTTATCCAACACTGCATTCAAACGGCCTAAAGTTTTGTTTGCAGCATCGTGATCCGATAAAATTCCATGTAGAGTAACCGCACCCTTAAAATGTTTACCGCCAGCTACCTTCACTCTACCCACCCCCGAGATATCTACAGAAAAGGTGTTTCTCGCTGTAAATGCTTTTGTGCTTGAACCGGCAAAATCCGGATCATACACTAAACCTAAGTAATGTGATCTTTGTAATGTGGCTTTAACTGCCTGAGAAGGATACAAACCGTCAAGATAGGGTCTGATTTTTCCTTGCCATACATAAACTTTAAACAGCCTTCCCTTTTCAATATTTGATAAAAAGTCCGCAAAGTCATTCTTCTCATACATAGGGTTGGCTGCCATCAGAAGCCTTCGAACATTTTCTATGCCGGAATACTGATCAACCTGGGAATTAGTATGTGAGGCTGTTTTTGTAAAGACATCGCGTAGGGTATCCCCACTATTTGGGGTAAACATACTACCACCCTGCATCAAATATCTACCGGTAGTCTTATTCAGCAAATCGTGTTGAATGCCCTTTATGGCACCGGGTTGCGTTATACTACTTGCCAAAGTATCAAGACGACCTTTTAGTACACCGGCCGATAGTATGCCTACCGAGCCTGAAGACTGTGCCTCTACAGCCAGATTATGAATATCTTCAACTTTCCTTCTAAATGAACTCATTACCAGGTTGTAATTCTGTTTCTGAATAGGATTAAGGTTTGCAGGTATTACTGTATCAATATCATTAAGCGCATCGCTGGCAACTTTTTGCAAGGTCTTCATTGAATTCTGAATGGTCAACCCCGCTTTTTCCCCGCCGACTACAATTTTTCCTAGGTTTTCCTGAACACCAAAAATACCTTCTTTTTTAGTAAAATTACTTATTCTTTGTACGGCTTTTGTACCGGCAAGAAAATCCTCTATAGCAGCAATTTCATCAACTGATAAACCGGTTACATTATTTCGGAAATTTTCTACTTCAGTAGCAACGGCATCCAAAGCACTTAAACGAAGTTCGTTATAATCCCTGTTTCTGGACGAAGTGGCCTCAACACCAACGGTAAATTTCAGGAAAGATTGACCAACTTTGGAATAGACATCTGTGGGTATTTTCTCCTTAACAATATCGTAAGTACCGGGGGAAGTTTCCCTTACCATGTTAACTTCAGTGTCTCCCGGTTTCATCACCCTCAAACCCTGCATCTGATAAGGATTTGGTTCCGTGGTAGGTGTAATACCTAATGTATGTTTGGCATACTCTTCTGCAGGCCTGAAAAAAGGAGACTGACCTTCCGGTGCTAAATTATCCCGCCCCGCTAAAACAGGCTCCCAGAAATACTTCTGTTCAATGTAGTTTCTGAAGTCTTTCCAGTCAAAAGTGGATTTAACCCATTGTTCTATAGTTGATTTAAATTGTCCTTCGGGATCTTTTGACCAATCCCCCGGATTGATAGATACCTGAAGCTGAACGCCGGGAGTATCATCAATATCCCCGAATTCTAAAGCCCTCTGGGGATCATATGACTGATAACCGGCTTTTTTAGGGGTAGCTGATAATTTAAACTGGGTTTTTATATCCTCAATAACCGCGTTCTTTACTGCTGCAGGCAATTTTCCAAAGTCAATATCCTTAAATACATTCTCAATCCAGTTTGCTAATACATCAAAGGTATATTCCTCCGGAGGAGGAACTGCACCTTTTCTGGGCGGTCGGGGTATGGGTTGTCCGGGATAATATCCAACGCGCGGCATATGAAAATAGTATATACTAGATTTTACGATTTTTTAATTAAATTCTTGCATTATTAACCCGTTTGTGGAAAAATTCTAAATATGAGGATGTTATCATTTTCCAGATTATTCAAGGTTTTTATCGTTGTCTCTTCTATTCTTTTTTACCTTGGTGCAACTACTGACAGAGCATTGGCTCAAGGAGATGGGGTTTCGGGAGTGATTTATGCTGACGGAGAAGAAAAACTTTATGAAAACATCCAACTTTTCGTACCTGGATTAGATATCAGAAGAACAGCATTAAACCATTTAGCTGCTGCTGCTTTTGATGGAATACCCTTTATAGCTTTCGGAAAAAACATCAGTGAAATGCAGGGATGCGGTGCAAAATTTTTGCAGGATAACGGTGCGGATGTAACCTGCCAGGGTTGTGCACAGAATCTGGAATGCGAAGATCTTCAATTGCTGTATAAACCGGGTTCCCAGTTTGCTCAGACAAGAGTAGCGGGCACTTTAATCGGTTTATCTAATTTTCTGGGTGGGGCCGCTATCAATGAACCGGCACCGGTAAATTTGGCTTACTGGTGGAATGACAATGTTAACAAAGTACCTTTTGTCGGTCATGCTCTTGCAGCAGATTCAACTACCTATAGCGGACCATTTTTAGGGGCCATTTTATTTGTCTGGAAATTAACCAGAAATATCGCTTACGGATTGATGTCGGTTGTAATGTTGGCCACCGGATTAATGATTATAACCAGAAAGAAACTAGGACCACAGGCAGCAGTAACTGCTCAGCTTGCTCTTCCAAAAATAATTATTGCTCTGGTATTGATAACATTCAGTTACCCCATCGGGGCTCTTGGAGTATCTTTAGCATATGTTCTGAGAGGGAACGTCGGGCCGATGTTAGCAGATGTGGATTGGGGAGGATTAGGCAATAATGTATTAACAGCAACAGATGGTTTTTCTGTTGGATTTATCGCCTCAGCTCTCTTTGCTGTTGTTACCGCAATCATGGGTCTAGGTCCTGTAATACTGATAATCTCCTTACTGGTGATCTTTGTTGCAATCGTAGCAGGTATTCTCGTATATATTAAATTTTTCACCATCTACATTAAACTGCTATTTTCTATTATCGCCGCTCCTTTCATATTCACAATCGGAGCAATTCCCGGTCAGGATCAGGCAACAATAAACTGGTTTAAAAGTTTTATCGCTAACGTGATAGCAATACCAGCTATGTTTTTTATATACACATTATCTTTCCTTTTATCCTGGAAAATTATGTTAACGGCATTTACTGAAGCAACCGTGTTCGGTGGTGGTCCACTTATGCTCTTCATAGTCCCCTTCGTATATATATACGGTGCATTCTTTGCCAGACAGGTTCCGGATAAAATCGAAGCACTGATAGTAGGTGAAAAGAAGAGAAAATAACCGGTAAACAAACCACATTAATCACACCTCGATAATTTCCTCAAAATATCAGTTTTATACGCTATAATGTTCCCATGTTATTGGCAAAAAACCGTAAAGCTTTTTACGATCATGAAATATTGGAAAAATTTACTGCGGGCATAGCTTTAAAAGGCTATGAAGTCAAAGCAGTGAAAGAAGGTAAGGTGAACATGGACGGTTCATTTGTACAGGTATTGGGTCATGAGGTTTATGTAATCAATATGTATATCGGACAATATTCCAAACAAAGCCAGGAAACAGGGAAACAACAGTCTAGAACAAGCAGAAAGCTGCTTCTTAGAAAAGAAGAAATTGAAAAACTGCAAAGAGAACTGGCACAGAAAGGAAAAACCGCAATTCCTCTTGCGTTGATCTTATCCCATAATATGATAAAATTGGAGTTCGGAATAGCAAAAGGACGTAAAAAGGTTGAGAAAAAGCACCTTGAAAAAGAAAGACAGATCAAGCGTGATCTGGAAAAAGCTGTCAAAGAAACACATAAGTATTATTAATAACGAGTATTTATGGGGATGTAATGGCTTTGACTGAAAGACGCTATCTATGAAAGCAGGCCGAAGTCCTATATCTTCGTTAAAAGATAGGAAAAAACAAATGCTGAAAACAAATTAGCATTCGTCGAAGAACCGGCATTAGTCGGTGCATTCGCTTAATCCCGTTAGAGGATTAGATCCTTTTATTTCTGTCCGGAGTAATAAACAGGGTCATATAAAACCGGAATGAGGTAGTTTAGAAATGGTCTTTTTAAACCGCCAAGGACTCAGAGTTCATAAGATGCTTAATGTATTAGACCTGCCGAGGATTCTATGGTTAGTCAAATACCTAACCTCTTAAGAAAAATTTGACTGAGCTTGGGAATACTTTTGTATTTAGCCTTTCAACACAGGGGTTCGATTCCCCTCATCTCCACCAAATTATTTTTTTCTTTAGGTATTATCAAGGAGTTTGCCGAGTTATAAAAACATGATGA
>DBRB01000013.1 GCA_002305475.1 candidate division WWE3 bacterium UBA1379
AAAGGAAAAGAAGGTATTGGCTAAAGGAATGAATTGCATAGTGGAAGCTAATGGAAGCGAAGACAATATCACCGACCTTTTACAAGCAGAAGAACAGGGGCGGCTTATTGAAATTGTATTCTGCAGGGATTGCAGGAAAATAATGACCCCGGATTGCCCTATGTGTAGTTTTACTTCTGATGGCTATTGCGAAGCCGGGCCAAACAGTGATGGATACTGTTTTTTAGGTGAGAAATAATACAAAGTCCAGATGAAACGACAGAATGGGAAGGTGATTATTCTGGCGGAAAGTGTATTAACCAAAAAAATTAAAAAATCGTTAAGAGGTTATGCACCTTTAATGCCAAGTAAATTAAGAACTATCCGATGGGCAGAGGAAGTGGATGTTGGCACAGGCTTTGTGGATGCGATCCGCTTTGAGGACTTTATTGAATCTACTAAAACCGAAATTGGGTGTACCGGAGTAAGGCCGGTAAAATCATTTTGTGCTACAATTCCTGATTGCGAGAAATGCCCATTTTGGGGTACTAGAACCATAAACACTATTGGAATAGCGACTACCTGTTTTGAAATTAAGATATCAAAAAACGATTTTAAATCAACCAATGGACATAACTTTGTAGGAAATTTTAATTATTATGTTATCCCAAAAGAATTATATTCTGAGATTCAAGAATTAGTACCTGACGATATTGGAGTTATTCTTTATCACGGACACGGATACCTGAAAAAGAAGAAGGAATGTGTGTTTAAAGAGGTAAATAAAGAAGATTTAAGCAGATATCTATATAACGCATTGAAGAAGTGGGTTGACCAGTATTATTAAATTCATGAAGAAAACACGAAAGGCGGAACTATGATGAGTATTTGGGCTGATTGTGATATATGCGGAACGCTTGGGCCATGTAATTTAGTTGATGGATTATGCTTGTGTGATTATTGCTTTGACGATTATCAAGCGGATTTAGAGGAAAATAATCCCGAGAACTATTGTGATGAAAATTGTGCAGATTGTGATTACTGGGAGGAATGTGGGAACAGTTATTAATTCAGCACATTCCAGATATTAAACGAAGGAGAATAAGATTATGGGAGTATACAGGGCACCGGCTGTTTTTAGTATAGAATGTGATGAATGCGGGTATGGGTTTGATACGATGGGGGAAGCAAGGTCCGTTACTGAACAAGTACAGCAACTTGCTGAATCAGGATGGAAGGGAAGCCACAAATGGAGATATGGACTGTGCCTTCGTTATCTGCCCAAATTGTGGCGGCGAAATGACGCTTAATATATCTGTCGAGTATATGTGTACTCCGTTTGAAGGGGGCCGATAGATATGATGCTTATGTTTTGTGGAAGGTAGGAGAACGATGGCGGATAACCAGTCATTAATTGAACGAATAAGAAAACTTGCCGTGATAGCAGAAAAGGGTGCTGGTGGCGAAAAAGAAGCAGCGGCTTTATTATTAGAGCGGTTAATGGATAAGCACGGCATAACGGAATCTGACCTGGAAGAAGAACCAATAGAATTTGAATGGTTTAAATATAAAGACGATCTCCAAAGAAAACTTCTTCATCAAGTCATATACACAGTATTAGGTGATCGGGAATTATATAATTGGAAGGGATCAAGAAAAAAAGAGGTCGGGGTGTATTGCACTGCTGCAGAAAAAACAGAGATTGAAATAACTTATGACTTTTACTACCGGGCTATGCAGGAAGAACTTGAAACTTTCTTATATGCTTTTTATAGTAAAAATCATCTTTTCCCACCGCCTAATAAGAAATTAATTGAATCGAACGAGCCTCCGATAAGCATGGAAGAGTTGATGAAAATATCCAATATGATGGACGGAATGGCAAAGCATACCCTTAAAAAAATGATTGCAGGGTAAATAAAAGGGCACAGAAGAGGGTATATTATGGCGGTTCTAGAAATACCTAAAATTGGTGACAGATTATATTTGATGAATAGACAAGTAATCGTAACAAAAGTATATGCAGATTTTCAGCTTATCAAGGTGCGATATATCGAAGATTCTATTGAGTTTCTCATTGATGGTTGTGCGGTTACAAAGCTCCCGGATAACACAAAAACAATATCATTAGGAATGTTGTCCCACTCGGGCCGTTAAAGAAAAGGGTTGTACTTATATAAGGAAGGGCTCCTATGATAAACTATAAAATCTACTTAGAAAACGATCAAAAGGATCCAAAGACAATCGAAGCCTATATAAAAGCAGTAGTAGAATTTCAGAAATGGTATTCTAGCTCCACGGGGCAAGATTTCATTCCTGAAATAATAACCTCGTTGGACATCAAAGACTATATAAGCTGGCTTGCTACCAACAAGAAGCAGGCGGCTAGGACAATAAACAAAAAACTGGGGGGGTTAAAAAACTATTTTAACTATTTAATAGAAGAAGGAATTTTAAAAGTAAATCCCACAGTAAAAATAAAATCGAAAAAGATTTCTTCTCTGCAGCAGTCACCCAGATGGCTAACCAGGCACGAACAAGCCAGACTGTTACACTGTATTGCAAAAGTAAAGAACTCTAAAAAGATGGCGAGAGACTATTGTATGGCCCAATTAATGCTGCAGGCAGGGTTAAGAGTATTTGAAGTGGCTGCACTTGATATCGACGATATAGACTTAAGGCGCAACATCTTAACTATCCGAGAAGGCAAGGGAAACAAGATGGCAGTATTGCCGATAAATAAAGACCTTCGCAAAGCAATAGAGTCTTATTTAGATGTAAGAGAAACCAAAAAATCGGCGTTATTTATATCAAAAAGGAATAATCGTCTTACGGATCGAGGAATACAGCATCAGTTTCGGAAATACTTTGACCTTATTAATCTACCTGATACCACTGTCCATTCCCTGCGGCATTCATTCTGTAAGAATCTGTTGGATCAACGGGTTGAATTGACTGTTGTGGCTCAATTAGCCAGACATGAAAATTTGGACACCACTAGAAGATATGTTACTCCTGGTGAACACGATTTAAGGTCAGCAGTCGAAAAGACAAATTGGGAAGATTAAGGGTATTGTTCATATGCGAACAACTTATATATATCGCTCAAACCCATTATTTGCTTCAAGTTTACTTAAACATTTGTTTGTGTTTACTATATGCATTTCTGCTCATAGGAATTTTTTGTGAACAATTACGAAGTTCAATTTCATAAACTCTGTCGCTAATCTGTGTTATACTTATAATTTGCTTCTTATTCACTATAAATGCTCTATGAACTCTAATAAAATTGGAGTTGAGT
>DBRB01000016.1 GCA_002305475.1 candidate division WWE3 bacterium UBA1379
TTATCTTCAACAGTAAAGGAATTACCAGTATTAGTTAAACTCTCTGAAAACACAGCTCGTGTTGAACCAGCTACCATACCAATAACACTAAGAACGAGTAAGAGACTAAATAATATTCTTGTCATATATTCTTTTTTCACCCCCTCGCTAGTAACTTTGTAAATTCTTATCAGGTGTACCTATAGGTATACCCTCTAAATACGATTTTCTAATTAGTATTCTTTTGTTTCTTTTTAGAAACAAAAAAACCAGCACTATACCGCTGGTTAATGGAAAAAATATTCAATTAAAAAATCGTTCAAATGCATTATAGGCTGGCAGTACATGAAATCATTAGCCTTGTACAGGATAATTAGGCAGTAAAATTGATAAACTTAATGAACGTTTCAGTTTATCTATCTCATTCCCATACTTATAGTTCTCACTATATACAACTTTATTTCTTTCTGTCAATACTTGGTCTTAACCATTATTTCATATTATTTTAACAATTAGTTCTTCTCCATTTGGATTGTTTAATTAATTTATAGGTTTTTTCTGATATTTAATATACAAATCATTATTAAAATATTGCTTCTTACAAACTTCTAACAATTTCTTAAACAATATAAATTTAATTGTATGGATGATAGTTATTGTGTCTTTGAAAACCTATTTGAATCCAGGTAACTGATTACTGGTACTTTTATTGTTTTTAAAGGTTGCAATTAAATAATAGTTTTACAGGTATTTATTAAAGGTGTGATTTTACTAACCTAGATTTAAATTTGCCTGCATCACAATAGGTAAATAAAGGGACACAAGGGGGAGAGAAAGAGCCTGGACTGATTTAAAACTACCACGTCCAGGCTCTATCTTTTCTTTACTATTATCTATAGAAAAGTTTTCTAAAATTTTTTCATATAACGATAAAATACAGATATCCAACTACAAGACACACCGGTAAATGCAAGATACCAAAATATTTCCCAAAATAACGATAACTTCATCTTTTGTATGGATACATAACCATAAGGCCAAGCAATAGCAATTACTCCTAATACAAGCGATAGAAAAATAATACGGCTAATTTCCTCCTGGGCTGTTTCATACTTCCAGTAGAAGATCAACCCACTTGAAAACCAGATCAATATGTATATTAGTGTCAACAAATGGCCACTCGTATCGACTAGTCTAGCTATTGCCGGAATTGCCAGAAAACCCCATAAAGTTAGGACTATACTAATAATAATGGAGTCTTTCGTACTTAAATTTGATTTTTTGCCATTATTCACCTCTCCTTTTTCACAGGCTGTTTTTCGATTTTAAAATATTGAATATTAATTGTAAAACTATAGTTTAGTGTGTAAGAAGATACTACTTTTTAATTTTTCCCAATTTCATAGCAAGATCTTCCGTTTCCTGCAAAAGGTTTTCTATTTCATCAAGACCTCTCTCCCAGAATGATGAATCCGTTATATCCACACCCATTTTGATAAATATGTTTTTGGGAGAATCCGAAGTTCCTGCTGAAAGAAATTCTTTTACCTTCTGAATGAATTTCGAATCCTGCTTCACAAAATTCTGCAAAGCTTTGGATATTAAAAGACCGCTGGCATATGAATAAACATAGAAAAATGACCTGAGATGACTCCAATACACCCACCAGTTTTCCGAACCCGATGACTGTATTACGCAATCACCCATATACGCTCCCATCCACTTCTGAAAAAGTACCCCAATATCTTCCTTAGCTAAATAGCCTTTCTCCCTGAATTCTAGGTGCATTTCCTGTTCAAACCTGTAAGCCGCAACCTGTCTTTGAATTGAAGATACATCCTCATTCAGTTTGCTCATCATTAAAGACAATCTCAGATTATTATTTGCTTCTTTTAGCAGTTCCTCCAAAACAAAATCCTCCATAAATGTACTAGCTACTTCAGCAGTAGATAAAGGCGTAGAAGCATTTAATGAGTTTTGTGTTTTTGCAATCAATACATCATTAATGGCATGACCCATTTCATGTGCTACCGTTAATACATCTCTAAGTTTACTTGTATGATTTAGGAGAACGTATACAGGCTTTGTAGGAAGAAAAGATACACAGAAAGCACCACTTTGCTTATTCTTTTTTGGAAAGACATCAATATGCCCGTTTTCCACAAACTGTTTGAATATTTCTTCAAATTCATCATCCAAGCCCTTAAACACATTGCTGACAATTTTGACTGTGTCATTCCAATTATATTCCTTGTCCATATCTCCATAAGGTACATTCCTCTCATGATATTCAAGTTTATCCACGCCAAATAATTTTGCTTTTAAAGCATAATATTTCTGGGAGATAGTAAAACGTCTTTCCACCGAATCCAGCATCACATCCACAACTTCCGTATCAATATCATCACTGATATGTCTGGGCAGATCGGGACGTTCAATCCTTCTTAAGATATCCACATTCTTTTTGTATTCCAGAATGGAATTAATTTCCGCCTCCGCTGTGTCCACATGCTTTAAAAGAATATCGTTAAAAGCAACCGCTGCACTATCCCTCACTTCTTTTTTCGTGCTCTGAGTCAGACTTTGAATCTGAGCAAAGTCAACGGTTTCTACCTTCCCGGCTTCACTTAATACTGTTCTTTCCTCTTTTGATAAAAACTGAGAAACCATTCTCTTCCAGTTGGAAAAAGCACTGGAACTGATCATATTTAAGACCTTTTCCTCTTCTTCACTCAGAAGATATTTTGCATCCTTAAATAGACCTTCCAGAAAGTGTCGGTAAGGAGCAAGTTCATCACTTTTTAAAAACTTCTTCTGGATCGGCTCGCTTACCTTGGCCAGTCTGTAGGTAAAAAACTGAATATCATTGGAAATCTGTATACCGACATCCTTTATCTTATTAAACTTTGCTTTAATCGTGGGATCGTTCTGATCCAATGTGGAACGAAGCCAGAAATAATATCCTTCGTCACCGCTTCCTCCATAGTTTCCTGCCCAAAATTCATATTCATCCAACGCTTCTTTCAATACTGTCGGATCCGAGAGATAATCAGTTCGATCCTTCCACTTATTTATGAATTTATAGCTTTCATCAAGCAATTCATTTCTCTTTTTAATTAAATCGGGATCATTTTCAGATTTAGCTAAGGGAGTTAAATTCCATGCGGTTTTGGATGTATCAATCTTCATAATCGTTAATATGGCACAGCTTTGTTAAAAGATCAATAAAGGAAAGAGCCCTCACTATTGTATATGAGGGCTCATTTTTTTAAAGCAATCAAATTACTTCTCTTCTTTCGAGGATTAAGGAACCGGATTAAGATAAAACAGCCCGAAAGCTAATGCCACTGTAAAAAGAATCATAACAAGCACCACCACAGCAGACAGAAATTTAAAACCCAGTGATAACCTCCGGTCTGGCTGTTTCATTTTCATGTTTTTTGTCTTCTTATGCATCTTCTTAGCCATTGAGATTTTCTCCTTTTTTTAAAATCCGATGAAAAGAGTAAAGACTGAATACGGACTGAAGAAATGTTGGTAGATGGCGAAAGAAAGCAAACCCAAACCAATTAAGAGTAAGAACATTATTGTGTTAAATGTTTTTCGGGTCATTTTCTCTCCTTGTAAACAACTAAACTAATGTACTCTTAATAACCTGTATATAGCCGCATAGTAATATAAAAAGGGGTTTGACGCAAACCGGGTTTAGTTGACGACTCACGTCTTTTGTTATACTATCCATAAGTTTAAGGAATACTATTATGCCGAAAAGAACATGGCAGCCTAAAAAGGCTAAAAGAGTTAAAAAACACGGATTCATGAAAAGAAACGCCACAGTTGGCGGAAGACGGGTGTTGAAAGCCCGAAAAGCCAAAGGCCGAAAGCGGCTGACTGTTGTTTACAACGGAAAATAATCCCATATTTACTTTCCATATTATCTGAAAAAGAAAAGACTCCTAATAATTCCGAAGTCTTTAAGGCAGTTACATATATTGTCGGATCTGCTCCACCATCCTTTCATAATATTTTGAGGTATCCGGCTCGACTATACTGTTAACCCGTTGCTTTCTGCCGGCTTCTCTCACCCAATAAATCAGGGCACCTTTGTATCTCTTGGATGCTTTCTTAAGAAAAGGGGTTCTATCTTTCTCCTCCAATGTTTCAAACTCAGCAAAGGGCATCCATCCATAATATTCACAAAGTATCTTTCTTAGTGTATTCACCAGATTTCTACACTTAACCTCCAACTTGTTACCCGATATCTTCATTTCTTTCAGGAAACTCCTGTATCTGGGATCATCTTTCCATAATCTTCTATGAACCGATATATACAGCTTCTGGGCAATCTCCAACACATTCAACAACTCTCTTGCTTTTTTTTCTTCCGTAGCTTCTTCTATGCAGGACTCCCGAATTAGTCTTTCTAGTAGATCCTCAGGATCCGTCATATATAGTTCTCTTAGTATCGATCTGTTTGAACTAATCCCCACAGAACCCGGTACAAGTCTCAGTAATTCATACAAAGATATGCCTTCCATCTACCCGTCTCCTTCTTCTATAGGTTTAAGGATATCTGAAGTATAATTACAGTAAATGCTTAAGAAAATTAATAGACTTTCGTCAAAATTTGAATACAACATTACTAAGAAGTACGGGGCTAACGCTTCAGGTCGTTTTGCGCATGTATACCTTTTAAAACCTACTAATTACACGGGACCTGCTAAAGCGGGAATTGTCATCCCCAACAGTTTCAATAAATCAGCTGTTAAACGAAACAGAATTAAAAGATTATTCAGGGAAGCCTTGAGATTAAACTTTGATAAAATACCTGAAAACCACTGGCTGGTGGTTTATCCAAGATACAGCTCACAGAAGAAAACTTATGAAGAAATTTGTACTGACCTTATTAATACTATACAAAAAGTATCTGTCACCCGTTAACTTCGGGGTACACACCTGCCGGTTTGAACCCAGTTGTTCAACATATACCTATGAAGCAATAGAAAAATACGGGGTAATAAAAGGCAGTCTTCTGGGATTTCACAGAATACTCAGATGCAATCCGTTCAGCAAAGGCGGTTACGATCCCGTGAAATAATAAATTTTTATAACGTACAATATCGCGGGGATACATCTCATGATAAAATAAACCATGGTGTCTGCGTGATACCCTAGAAGCAATTAATATGTCTGTAATCTGGAATACATTACTGGTAAATCCTATATTTAATATTTTAGCAGGACTGTACCAAATCAGCGGCAGTCTGGGTATATCCGTAATTCTTCTGACAATTCTGGTCAGAACACTTTTGATCCCTGCAGTTCTTCCCTCTTTAAAAACCATGAAAAAACAAAGGGATCTTCAGCCTGAACTGGATAAGATCAGACAGAAATACAAGCATGATAAGAAAAAACAGGCAGAGATGCAAATGGAGCTGTTTAAAAAACACGGGATTAACCCTGCGTCTGGCTGTCTTACCCAGGTAGTAATGATTATTGTTCTTATTGCCCTTTACGGTGTGATCAGGAATTTTACCTCGGCCACCAGTGTAGATGTTTTAAACGAACATCTGTACTTTGATTTTCTGAAATTCTCCGCTGAAGAAACGATACAAACCAGTTTCCTCTGGCTGAATCTCAGCCGTCCTGATCCGTACTTTATCCTTGCCGTTATGTCCGGTCTCTTGCAGCTTGCACAATCAAAGATGACCATGCCATATGTTGAAGCAGGTGAAAAAGCGGCTAAAAAAACCACTGACAAAAAAGATGATTTTGCGTATAATATGCAGGAGCAAATGCTCTATACAATGCCTATCATGAACTTTGTTATAGGCATCACACTGCCCGCAGGAGTGGTATTATACATTTTAACCACCACCATCTTTTCTTTAGTGCAGACTTATTTTGTTTCCGGTTGGGGAGGCTTAAAACCCTGGCTTCGCAAACTGGGATTGAAAGTAAAATAATATGAATAAAAGCGAGGAAATTAAAAAATTACTTTCAGATATCTTAAAACATATCGGTGCTAATCTGAAAATATTCATTGAAGAGACACCGGAAAATATAATCAATGTCAATCTTGAAGGCGGGGATTTAAGCTATTTGATCGGATATAGAGGAGAATCTTTGGATGCTCTTCAGACTCTTGTATCTCTGATCATGTTCAAAAAAACCGGAGAATGGACAACTGTTGTAGTGGATATAAACGGATACAAAAAACAGAAACAGGATAAGATCGAACAGATTACCAAAACATATATCGATAAAGTAAGATTTTTAGGTAAAGACGTAGAAATGAATCCCATGAGCCCTGCGGAAAGACGTCAGGTACATGCTTTTGTCGGAACATATGATGATATAACATCCGAAAGCACAGGAGAAGGAAGAGATAGAAGAGTTGTATTAAAACCAAAGAAGTAACTTTTAAATTATGAAATTCACCTGCTTACAGGAAAATCTAGCTAAAGGGCTGGGAATAGTGTACCGGGCTATACCAACAAAAAGTTCCCTGCCTATTCTCTCCAATGTATTAATCTCCGCAGAAAACGGTCAGATTAAGCTAGCTGCCACCAATACGGAAACTACTATCACGACATACATCGGTGCTTCCATTGATAAGGAGGGTTCCATTACAGTACCTGCCAAACTCTTAAGAGATTTTGTTTCAACCCTTTCTCCTAACACGTTAACGGCAGAACTTAAAGATCTTACCCTGCACATGGTTTCAGACAAAACAAAATCAAGATTTAATGGAGTTGATGCTTCAGACTATCCAAATTTGCCAGAATTTAATAAAGATCTGGCATATATGGAACTGGACCCCAAAATATTCTCCCATGCCGTGAGTTTGGTTGCCTTTGCTGCCGCTGCCGATGAAAGCCGTCCCATATTTACCGGAGTATATCTGAATCTTCAAAGCGGAACTCTGACCATAGCTTCCTCAGATGGATTCAGGTTGTCAGAAAAAGTTATGAATCTAGATACCGCAGGAGATATGGATGACTTTACAGTAATTGTTCCGGCAAAAACCTTACTGGAAATTTCAAGAATATTTTCAGCATCTGATGAACCTCTGAAAATGGCTATCCACCCGGATGCTAACATGGTGCTTTTTAAAGCGGAAGACACCACAGTATCTTCAAATATCTTAAACGGTGAATATCCGAACTACAAAAGAATCATCCCGGAGGAGCATATTCTCCAAGCGGATTTTGACAGCAGTGAACTGGCAGAAGCAGTTAAACTGACTAATCTCTTTTCCACTGAGAGTGTTGTGGCAGTAAAACTCAGATTTAATCCGGAGGGGTATATTAATATCGGAATCACAGGAGAAGAAACAGGGGCACACGAAAGCCAGGTCAGTGCAAACATTGACGGAGAAGAAACGGAAATTGCTTTTAACTCAAAATATCTTCTTGATTTTCTGACTAACACAAAATCAAACAGAATATCTTTCAAAGCCAAGAGTGCATCCGCGCCATGTCTATTTATTCCGCTGGACCATGAAAACTATATGCATGTTATTGCACCGATGCAGATTCAGGGATAACCACTTTTTAAATCAATATTCTTTTTTCACAAAAAATATAAAGTGTAATTATCAGATATGTATCCTACTATCTCAGAAAAGATCAGAGGTAGGCATCTGTGGTTGAGATGTGGGAGGAACCTGCTGCCATGTACTTCGCTGATCACTTTGGGGAGACTGCGACGGTGTTACAGGTCTGGGCTGGTCCGGACGGTTCTGAGGACTTGGCTGATTAAACTGACCCGGGGCAGATGTCTGCGGTCTGGGTTGGTTCTGTTGTGACGGCTGAGGATTCTGCATTGGATTATTCGGTCTTTGATGCTGGGTACTGGCAATAATTTCTGAAATTATATCCTCTTTTGTCGGCGTGTTTGTTAATGACGAGGTTTTTTCCGGTGCTTTTGTTTGTGATGATTCCTCCTCTGATACCTGCTGATCTTCCGGCTGCGGTGCAGTCGGAGTATCCGTTGCGTGCTGATCCAGATTTATTCTCTCCATCGGTTTATATACCGGTCGTTCATTAGGAGCCTGTCTGGAAGGACGGAGATTACCCATTTTTGCTTCTTCTCTGAGTTTTAACAATTCCTGCGGATTAGTGGTAATCAGTCTGTGTTCTGCTTCACTTGCTACCACTTTAATAGCTACATGGTTGGCACCAGCAAAAAACAAACCCTCACCTTTATCAGCAGCCAGAAGAAGTCGCTTCTCCCCTTCCGATAAGAAAAAGGTTTCCGCCACTTGATCAATTGCGGCCGGATGCTGTTTTAACAATATCTGAATGGATGAGTTGGTAACGATTGCATGACCATGCTGTGATCTTAAAAAGTCATCCACATCCTGAGAAATTGTTGTCAGGCCCAGATAATATTTACGTGCTCTTTTTGCAATACCGTACAAGAACTGGGCTGAATCCTCTCTTTGCAAAAGATTCCATGCTTCTTCCACAATCAGAATACGTTTCTTTAAATCCTTTTTAATCTTGGTCCAAACAAAATCAAGAATGATGAAAAAGGCGATTGGTTTTAAAATATCTTCCAGGTTCTTGGTAGAAAAGACGGTAAATTTGTTATTTATATTGATCGTGGACTGTCTGTCAAAAATACCGGTTAATGAACCTTTGATATACTTCTCCAATCTGTCTGCCATGCTTCTTGCTTCAGGCTCTTCCGCACCGACCAACACTTTATATAAGTCCTCCATAACGGGAGGTTCTCTCTTTTGAGATTCGGGATCTGCGGTTATTCCCTTGATACGGTAGGTTTCTATCAATGCTCTATCCAGTAAAGCTTCTTCAGTAGGAGACAGATTACCCAACATTAATTTGAATAAAGTATGCAGTGAGAGTAATTTCTGTCCCAGTTCATTTTCTCCCTCAGTAATCACTCCTGAAAGATCAAAAGGATTGATTTTCGCAGAAGAATTTGCGGAAAAGTCTACAAAATCTCCTCCTACTGCTTCGCAAAGCATCTTATATTCTTCCTCAACATCAATGATAATCACTTCAGCACCAAATACCAGCATTCTTAAAGCCTCAAGTTTCACAAGGTAAGACTTACCGGCACCGGACTTGGCAAATACCACCGAATTTGCATTTTCCATTGAGAATCTGTCAAAGATAATCAGGGATCCGTTATGTCTGTTTACACCATACATAATTCCATCATCTGAGGTAAGATCTGAAGAGGTAAATGGGAAAGTGGTTGCAAGAGATGTGGTATCCATATTTCTGGTAATCAGAAGCTTATCAAAAGAAGTGGGAATAGTGGATTGGAAAGCATCCTCCATCTGAAGAGTTGCTGTCTTGGAAATCAGAAGAAGTGAACCTAAAGTAGATTCCAGTTTTGTCGTTACGTTATTTAATTCTTCCAAAGAATCGGCGGGAATTGTGATATAGAAACTGAACTGGAAAAACTTCTCTACCCCTTTAACAATCTGCTCCTGAAGATCCCGGGCATCTTCCAGGGCTGCTACCACCGCAGGATCCTGCAACTTCCCTTTTTCATGGTTGGACATAACCGTCGCTTCCATTTCCGTCATTTTTCTTCGCAGGTCATCTAAAACCCCTTTCGCATTAACCGGGTAATAGAACATGGAAATGTCCAGGGTATGATCAAAATTTATAACAGGGGACAGCCAGTTGGCTCCCACAAATCTCGGATAACCTGAAACAAACAATGTTCTGTAAAAAGTGTTATTGACTTTAATATAAGAAAAATCTACCTCTATAGCAGAAGGAGCAATGATATCCCGTACATTAATCATGCCCTGTGCCAGTTGTTCACCAGGAGTTTTTTCTTTGTTTTCCGGAGTTTTCTTTTTCAGAAAGGGCATACCAAACCCGAATGATTTTGTGGAGGAAGTAATTTTTTCAGGTGCTACAGTCACCGGTTGTTCTTCCTGTTTTTCAGGCGCGGGTAATTCTGTAGGGTCATTTTTCTTTCCGAAAGGCAGTTTCATTTCTTATTCCTCCAATATGGCCGGATTAACAATCGCGGTCTTGTAATCTTCAATATTAGTCCTAATCCTCTGTCCGTGTACAGAGCTGGGATTATAGATATCAAAGTATAGTTCCACCAGCTCCTGGGTAGTCATCATTCTTGACCTCACACTTAATCTGTTTAATTCATTGACCATATGATCTACTCTAGGCATCAGTCTGGTTTTTGCATCTGCCAAGACAGTTGCCACATCAACCCGGACTCGTCTGGTGTGAAATCCAAACAGTTTAGTAACAAATTCAAAAGGACTTGAACCTAGTTCAAATTCAGTATTTCCTCCTGAAGGAATGACCACATAGAACTTTTTATCCAAAACCTCATTAGTCTTAATAAAATCCTGGACGAATTTTCTGTAGGCTTGAGCCTGCTGTTTTAATAGAGGATCAATCAGTTTATCCTCTGTTCTTTTAATTTTCTCTAAATATTTAGTGATATCTAGCTTCTTGGAACGTAATACTATCTGAACAGGAAAAGTCAGAGAGTTTAAAAGCATAGAAAATGATGCAATGATGGCATCCTGTTCAATTTCAGATTTTAAATCAAAATTAACAGCAGTTGTGGAAAGTACGGCACAAACCGAACCGTTTCTTAAGATGACTAAATCTTCTTTAATGTCTTCAATGTCCAGGTGATCTTGTGTTGTTGCATTAATGTATGTGGTCATAAAATATTACTTTCCGGCAATTTCGAGGGGTGCAATCACCTCTCCTTTTGCTTCCACTGAAATTATACCAAAAGAATAATCTGTTTTTTTAGTGGAATCCACCTCAATTAAATACTTTCCGTTTATCAGCGGAGTAACTAAAGAGAACTGGCCAAATGAATTAGTCTTTAAAGCGCGGACCGTTTCTCCCCTTTCATTTTTAATGATGACTACCACACCTGGCAGTCCTGTTGAGTCATTTCCTCTGATAGTTCCCGCCAAAACGTTCGGTTTTGTCGGGGTCGGCTGGTGCGCTGTTTTCAATTCTGTATTCTCCACAATCTCTGCATAGGTTGATTGGGGTTGAACACTTGGTTTTAACGGCTCAACCGGTATATGTACTTGTACAGCTGGTTTAGGTTGCTGGGGTTGTGGTTTTGGCGCTTCGATTCTTGTTTCTTTAGGCTGTTCATGTTTTTTAGGCCACTCTTTCGGTGTCCCTTTTTTGACTTCAGGTTGTTTTTGTTCAGGCTGTACGGGTTTTTGAACAGGAGGTTCTTTTTGTTCCTTTTCCTGAGGAATATTCTGTGTATATTCGGGAGAAATCTTTATATTCTGAATGAGTTTATTTAGCTGTTCCGTTTTCTCCATCAGATCACGCTCAATCTGCATATCTTCGGATGTTTTTAATACTTTCTGTCCCCTGATCGGAAGAATTATCTCACCCTGTTTGGGAAGCAGACTAGTAAACCTTCTTCCAGAGTGTCTATCGGGAGTCAGCGGAGACAATACCACATCATTTTCCTTTCTACCGGGTAAATGCAATTCATGGGACGGTTTAATAATCTTAGGTTTTTCGGATACAGGAGGTGTAACTTCAGTTTTGATTTCCGGTTTTATTTGTTCAGGAACAGGTTTTGGTTTAATTTCCAAAATCGGAGGTTGCGGTTTTGGCTGAATAATTTCTTTCTGAGGTAAGTGAACCTGTGTTTGTATTTCAGGCTTAGGCTGGGCAGGAATATCCTGCTTTTGAGATAACGGTGGTATAGGTTGTGGTTTTATATCAGGAATCGTCTGTTCTACAACCTGCGGTTTTTCCACTGCAACAGGTTCGGGTTGTTTTTCTTCCTTTTCCTGAGGAATAGTTTGTTTAAACTCCGGTATCTTTTCTTCATGGGGTGTTTCGACCGGTTTTTGTTCCTCTATCCAAGCTTCAGGTTTCTTCTCTTCCAGCTTTTTTTCCGGTTCGACCGGCGGAAGGTTACTCTGATCAACCGGAAAACCTGTTGGGATAAATTCTGATACATACTGATCAACCTCATAAGTAGTGGTTGTAGTAGTGGCTCCTGATGCAGCCTCCTGCTGAGCAAAATAGTCCCGGGTAAACTTCAGGTAATAGTTTTCCGGAATATCTAATTTATCTTCTATTTCCCTGGATTCCTGTTGATTAAGAAATGCTTCCAGCTTACGCCTGCTGGAAGTAGGAGCAAGAGTAATCAGCTCCTGCTTAAGCACAGCCATATTCTGGTACAGAAAAACCGCTGGTGTTACTGCATCCTTTTTCCATATCCTCTGATTGGGAGCATATACAGATGTGAAAAAATTCACTATCCACTGATCCAAACCTCTTTCCTGCAGTGGTACAAATGCCAGACCAATACCTAAAAGAGCAAAAGTCACTGTTAGTGGCCATCGGAAAATTCCTGAAACAAAAGTGGCACAGATGTATGCTATTCCGCCGAATACAATAATATAGGCAAACTGGCGAAGAGTAAGTTCACCGATAATTTTAAATTCCACATCCATAATATTTTGTGGAACTGCATGCTGCTTATTGAATGTCTGCTGATCATTTATCGGCATGTTTGTTTATTTTAGCTTACTTTATAGTCAGCGAAAAGTTCGTACTGCTTAAAAATAACAATAACAATCTGTAATAACACATCTGTATTTATAGAGGGTCCAGAGATACAAATATCTGCTGATCCTGATTAAGCTCTCCCTGTTCATGTGTGGCATCCGCCTTTAATCCAAATGGTGGGTTGAATATAAACTCAAATGTGTCCCCTTCGGTTCCGGGTTGCTTCTGCCAGTAAAGGTGATAATTCATATTATCCTTGGTAATCTTTAGCAACTCCGGAATATCGTAATAGAAGATTACATCAACACTGTCTTTAGGAGATAGGACAAAACTTGTCTCAAATGAATTAAAGTCATCAAAAGCATTTACTTTTATCTCTTTAAAGATATCCTGTTCATCTTTTTGGGAAAATTTTATCTTTGCTCCGGTAAGATTGGATCCTTTAGGTGTCATAACACGTAGGTAATTTGTATACGGTCCTCCTGGCCAGGAATCACTTTCTCCCGTATGTTTATAATTTAATGTGAGCACACCCCTTAACAATCCGTCTCTTGTTTCCGATAAGACCTCATACTTCATAGAATTCCTCACAAAGTAGTTTGCTTTGGTACCACCTACGTTTGCATTAACCACGTATAAATAATCACCGTCCTGTTTAACAAGACCACCATCCCATTTCTTTTCCTCGATAAAGGAAGCCAGAGGATTGTTATTCAGGGAAATCATCAGATGTCTTTCATCTAATGACTTAGTAAAGGCCTTCCACAGTTTGGGCAGATCTTCCTTTTGTGTAGCGAACATTTTTTCCAGAAGTTTTCCGCCTAAAACGGTCAAGAATGATCGCTTCTGACTAGAACCATCCTCATAATTGAATTCACTGTGATATTGGGCACGTTCATACAGGTTGTTAGCGGAAATTTCCTCATTATAGGCAGTAAGAAAGATAGGTCCGGTTGCCGATAGCAGTTCTTTAACAAAATTTAGATCGATAGCAATCACCCCATCCACTCTTTCATCAGTCACCTGCTGATAAAGGTTTGTGAAATTTCTGGCGCTGTCAGGAAAGTGAGGATTCCAGTTTGAATTCCTCAAGTGCAGATTTGGTTCATTTAAAAATTGTGCAATGGGTTCAGGAGACGCAACACTAATACCTCTTAAGTCAATCTGTCCGTCGGGATTATAGATATCATCAATGGTCAGTTCTGTAATTTTCCCTTTATCCATCTTTAGAATAGCATATGATCCGATAAATCCTCCGGTGGGTCTGATCTCATTTGAGTTCTGGAAAAGAATGATGTATTTTTTCGGCTCAGTCACCCCGATTAGATCAGAAAGTCCTGTGTATACGGAAGTCATCATTTCAATATTTGAGGAAGCATTATTCAGTGTATCTTTATATGACTGCAGGGCATTTTGAATTTTTTCATCAAAAAGGGAGGGATCCACATTTTTATACTCAGCCTGGGCAAGCTGAAGGTTTGTCTGAGCGATGGAATAATCGGATTTAGCTTTCTCAAATGCCTCCATATCAAATACTGCAGCAGTATCAGGTCTTAAGGTCTCCCATAAATTGGCAACCGGTACTAAAGACTTAGATAGGTAATATGCAAATTTTGATGCATATTTAGCTGAAGACAGAAAACTGCTGAGAGATCGGTATGCATCTTTCTTACCTAGAAGATAAAATCCACCTCTCAGTCTGGAAAAAGGCTTTTCACTTTTTACAAAATGCTGATAGGCTTCATCGGAACTTGATCTTGCTTTATCGGGATTAAACTGCTGAAGATAGGTAGGGACTTCAAAAATTGCTGAGGAAGCTGCAGATAGATTTCTATATACCTGTATTCCAGGAATAGCCGCAAACATAATAAATGCAAATATCAGAATTGCCAGACCGGGCAGAACATATTTCTGCACTTTGGGGTTAACTGCAAAATGGGGAAGTTTTAGTTTAAATAAAACCGGAAGATGTATTTTTCTTTGGGAAACGGCTTTTGGTAAATTCACTGTTGTTGGCTGATATATCTGAGAATCCTGCGTAGTAAGGGCTGGGGCCGGTTGATTTATCTCTGCAAGGGAGGTCATCTGCTCGGGCATGGTCGCTTTCATTTTTTCTTTCTTCTTTTCCTCTATCAGTTTTGCCGGCTTAAAACTGTACGTATTAGTTTCATAACCCAGCCACGACAGGGTTTGGATAATCCCATCCTTGAAAGGTACTTTCGGCTGCCAATCCAGATCTTTTAATGTTGCAATATCGGGGAAAACTTTTTTAAGCTGAATATGATTTGGTTTTGATTCAAAAAGCAATTTTATTTCTCTGTTTGCCAGGCTCTTGAACAAGAATGCAATTTCCAGAGTAGAATACGGCTCCAGATTGATTAATGAAAAGATCTTTCCCTTTGTATTATCACCGAAAATGCATTTAATAATTCCCGAAACAGCATCCGTGATATACAAATAATAATCTTTTTCCGTACCTTCTCCGTAAATAACCAGATCCCGATTATTTTTCATACTGTCCAGCAATCTACCCAAATCCCCGCTTGTTTCCAGATCCATTTTAGGACCGTATATTTCAGGAAAACGGGCAATTCTCACATCCGTTCCATATTTTTTGTAGTATTCCCATACTAAAGCTTCTGCATATCTTTTTGCTTCCGTGATGGAATACTTACCCTCCTCCATTGATGTTTTTCCAAAATACTGCTGAAGATCCAACTGAGACATCATACCCTGGTAGACATAGATTGATGAGGCCAGAACAAACTTGGCATCACTTCTTTTAGCCAAATCCAACAGATTTTTAGTTCCGACAGCATTGGTAAGCAGGGAATCCAGACCAACTTCGTATTCATGCTCTTCCAGACTAGCGATATGGAAAATATAGTCCACACTTTCAATTTCTTGCGGAAGCCCGGTATTTATATCTACATCAAACAAAGCAAACTTGGGGTTTTTCAAAAGGTGATCAACAAAAATACGTTTACCGGAACGGAAATTATCCAAAACGATTACTCTACTACCCTTTAAAAGCAGTGTTTCAACCAGATGTGAACCTATGAATCCGGCACCTCCTGCGATAAGCACAGTAGGAGTTAAGACAGATTTTTTAATAACATTTTTTTTCGTCATTCGGGCAGTTTTCCTCTCTATAAGTATATTTTTTTATAGAAAAATTTACAAGGATATGTTTATCGTAAAGCCTTTCTTGATTGTAAAAATGGACAAACAACAGTAAAATCCTTGTAGGAGGTCCGCCCGTTTATGGAACTTAAGGAAATCATCAATACAGTATCAAAATATTTAAAACTGATCACCGCAATAGCACTAATAGGAGGCCTAGTAGGCACAGCATTATATTATGCTCTTCCAAAAAAATACTATGCATCAGGATCGCTGGTAATATTCAGAACCATAGAAAACGGGGAAGGGCGCTATTTTACTTATGAAGGTTACTACGGACAACAAACCGCTCAGGCTTTCACCAATACCGTGGCAGGACTTTTGGAAAGTCTGGAAATAAAAAGAATTGCCTTGGAGGAAAAAGACATGCCGGTTAACGAACAGACAATACGAAAAGTATCCAGAATGATCAGAATAAAAAAAGCATCTCCTCAAATTATTACCGTAATCACAACAGGATATACATCTGATGAAGCACTGCAGCTGTGGAACTCCGTTGCAGACAATACTATAGGCAAAGCCAATGAAATAAATAAAACGGGGGACCCGAATCTGCAAATAGCAAAAATTGACCGTCCGGTTGTTAAGGAACAATTCTCCAATCTTTGGATAAATACCCTCACGGGAATCTCACTTGGTCTTGTGGGCGGAATTATTTTGAGTTTTTTTATTAATTATTTAAAGGATCAGAAAAAATGAATTTATATACAGACGGAGGTTCGCGGGGAAATCCGGGACCGGCTGCAATAGGAGTGGTCATAAAAGACGATAAAGGAATAAATGTTTTTGAGATGGCAAAATACATCGGCAACGGAACTAATAACGAAGCTGAGTATACGGCGCTTGAGGAAGGTTTGAGTGAAGCAGTAAAGAGAAACATCACCGAACTAACCTGTTATCTGGACAGTGAACTGGTGGTCAAACAGCTTAACGGTTTGTACAAAGTGAAAAACGAACGAATTGCCGTACTGTACCAACGGGTAAAAAAACTGACGGAAAATTTTAATTCGCTAAAATTCATACACGTGCCCAGATCCAAAAACCATGAAGCTGATGCTTTAGTAAATAAGGCTCTTGATGCACGATTAATGAAATGAGAATAAAATCAGACAACCCCTGTGCTGAAGCAATCAAAAAAACCATTGCCTACAGAAGTTATTTCAAGTATCCCCTAACTGAGTTTCAGCTGAAAACCGTGCTTATCGGCAATCAGAAATTCGGTTATAAACACTTCCATGATGAGCTTGTCAGATTGTTAAAAAAAGGGACGGTAAAATCCCGTAACAAACTATATTACGGTCCGGGGTTTAAACCGGTAGACTGGCAGAAACGTGCGGATATCTCACGTAGTCATATAAAAACAGCAGAAAATGTCTGCACCTTGTTATCTGTCATCCCCTGGATCAGACTGGTAGGAGTCACCGGATCAGTATCCGCATATAACGCAGAAAAAGAGTCAGATGTGGATATATTTATCATAACTGCAAAAAACCGGGTATGGATTACAAGATTTTTTGCAGTACTCATTTTAAAAACCATCGGCAAATACCGTACCGATAAGACACCCGGAGGAAAAATCTGTCCCAATATTTTTGTTGACGAAAACAACATGAGTTGGCCAACAGAAAAAAGAAATCTATTTGTTGCTACAGAAATCATTATGATGCATCCGCTGATAAACAAAGACAATACATATTTCAGATTAATTAAAGCTAACCAATGGATATTTGATTACTACAAAGGATTTAATATCAGCTTCGGCAGTTTAAAAGACCCAAAAACAAATAAGAAAACATCAGGACTAGTCGGAAGTATGGAAAACATTCTGCGAATTTTGCAAAAAAAATACATGAAGAGTAAAAAAACTACGGAAGTAACTAACAAAGGTGTTATACATTTTAATCGAGAGGACTGGACGGAAAAAATATTGGAAAGATATGAAGACAATCTGAAGAAATTCTTAGGTAAATAAATACGGGCAGACACTAAATAAGTTTTACACTCATCTAGTATCTGCCCCAAACTGCCTTACCATATAAAAGGATTCCATATAGATATAAGCCTCATACTTGAAATGATATCCGGAGGAAAAATTACAGAGTTGAGAGAATCGTTGATCCTGATTTCCACACGAATCTTCGCCCAAAATATCAGGAAAGGTATTCTGATTACTCTTACAACTACGTTATCCGGATCCTCAATCCACCTTTCAAGTGTTTTGAAAGACTCTTTTGTAGATTCTCCTTTCATAAGATTAAGTTGTTTTATTAAAATCTCTAATTTCTCCGAAAAAATAAACAACTCATATTCAATATCTGGAGTAATATCCCTAACGAGGAAAAATTCAACCATCTTAGTGTCAGGATCCCGGACTACCCTTAAGCGACTCTTAATATGGGGATCCTTAACTCCGTCAAACCCATATCTAATAACGTTGATCGTCATCACATCCTCCTTCTTTGTACTTCAAGTCTACCTTTTACCGATTTCACCTAAAAAAGGGATTTAAACATGATACAAATCGTGAAGATAGATCAATACGAACTCCTTTGGCCTTAACAATTACCCTAACTTTCCAAAAAAGAATATAGTATGAAAACTCTACTTTTAACTCCATATGTTCCAATTTAGCCATCAGTTCTTTACAGAGATCATCCATATGGATATGTTCGTTCTCCAGCAAATCTTCTAACCCAAACAGAGTGATTAAACTTAACGCATTTCTGCTTTCCAAAAACAGTCGTTGATCTGTAATTATTTTGCCACCTAAAAACACCCGATGTCGTAAATATAAATTAATATTATCTTTGTTATTGTAGACGGGATCGATAAGGAGGGCGTATTCAGTGTACTGAATATCGTCTTCGCATCCGGATTTATCGGCTTGGTTACTCACCTCAGTCTCCTTTCCTTTTTATATTTGGCTATTTATTGCATAAATATAACACATAAAGTCAATTTACCTCTTGACAATCTGGCACTCCATGTACTAGAGTGATAATAGGACAGATATTAGTAGATAGTTTTTTAATCTTAAACAAGGAGGTGATAAGTATGGCACTAGTAAGATGGAACAGACCGGTACCGTCAATGTGGAGGTCTTTCTTTGATGATGACAATTGGCCTATGTTAGCCAATTGGCCGGATTTATCAACTTCTTCCGGTTTAGATATATATGAAACCGACAATGATGTCGTGGTGGAGGCTCAGGTTCCTGGAATAAAAGAAGACGATGTTAATGTTCAGATTGAAGGTAATGTATTGACCATTACCGCTGAACATCAGGAAACTGAAGAAGAAAAGAAACAGAAAAAAACTGTATACAAAAGTACAAGACAGACATCATTCTCTTACTCCACCAGCTTACCCCGCATGGTTGACGCATCAAAAGCAGAAGCCGATGTGGAAAACGGCGTTGTGCGTGTGACCATACCAAAAACCGAAGAAGAAAAACCTAAAAAGGTTGAAGTTAAAAAAAGAGTAGCGGTGAAGTAACACACGTAGAAAATTCTGAATTAAAGAGAATATAAAAGGGCGGCTAACTGCCGCCCTTGTTAATTTTCATTATCAAACTACGCTCTTACATCATTCCGTCCATACCGCCCATTCCTGCTCCTGCACCCATTCCCGGTGTTTCTTCTTTCTTAGGAGCTTCCGTGACCAGGGAATCCGTAGTAAGAATCATAATTGCCACGGAAACCGCATTCTGCAGAGCACTTCTGGTTACTTTCGCCGGATCTATAATCCCTTCTTTGACCATATCTCCGTATTTCATGGTAATCACATTAAAACCAAGGTTCGGGTTGTTCTCTTCCGCTGCTCGGCGTTCAATTTCACCTAGCACTTTTCCTGCATCCTCACCGGAATTTTCAATCAGCACCCTGGCAGGTCTTTCCAGAGCATTTAATAATATCTTTGCTCCGGTAGCTTCTTCACCTTCCAGCTTCAAAGAATCTTCCAAAGATTTCTTCACTCTTAATAATGCCACTTCACCACCTGGAACAATACCTTCCTCAACCGCAGCTTTTGTAGCATTCACAGCATCCTCAACTCTTAATTTCTTTTCTTTTAGTTCTGTTTCGGTTGCCGCACCAACATTAATAACTGCTACACCACCGCTGAGTTTGGCCAAGCGTTCTTTCAGCTTATCTTTATCATAATCTGATGTTGTTTGTTCGATCTGGGCCTCAATTTGATGAATTCTGGCTTTTATTCTGTCTTCGGCGCCCTTTCCTCCTACGATAGTTGTATTGTCCTTATCGGAAATGACTCTTTCAGCTCTTCCCAGATCTTCCACTCTAACGGAATCCAGTTTTCTACCTACTTTTTCACTGATTAATGTTGCACCGGTTAATACGGCAATATCTTCCAGCATGGCATCTCTTCGATCTCCAAACCCGGGAGCTTTTACTGCCAGAACATTAAATGTTCCTCTCAGTTTGTTAAGAACTAAAGTGGCAAGAGCTTCCCCGTCTACATCTTCCGAAATAATGACCAGATTCTTGGAAACTTTCACAAAGTTTTCCAGCATCGGTAGAAGTTCCTGAAGATTGGAGACTTTGGCATCAGTGACCAGAAGATAAGGATCTTCAATCACTGCTTCCATTTTATCGGGGTTTGTTACAAAGTAAGCTGATGCATAACCTTTATCAAACTGCATACCTTCCTTGTATTCCAGATCAATTTCAAATCCTTTGGATTCATCCACGGTAATCACACCTCTGTCGCCGACTTTTTCCATCGCTTCAGCTATCAGTTTTCCGATTTCTTCGTTCTGAGCAGAAATGGTAGCAATCTGGGCTTTTTCCTCCTTACCGGAAATCGGTTTTGCTAATTTCTGTATCTCTTCAACTGCTGCCTGCAGAGCTTTCTCCATTCCCTTTCGTACAATCATCGGGTTTGCTCCTGCAGAAATGTTCTTTAAACCTTCATCAACTATAGCCTGAGCCAGTACGGTAGCAGTTGTAGTACCATCCCCGGCAATATCATTGGTTTTAGATGCTGCATCTTTTACCAACTGAGCACCCATATTTTCAAACTTATCTTCCAGTTCAATTTCTTTGGCTACAGTTACTCCGTCATGGACCACCTGAGGTGCACCCCAGGATTTATCCAATGCGACATTACGTCCGCGCGGACCAAGAGTAGTAGCTACTGCACGCGCCAGTTTATCAACACCGGCTTTTAGTTTTGTTCTGGCGGCATCGCCATAAATTACATTTTTTGCTGCCATATGTTTTATTCTCCTAGGCGCCATAAACTCCATTTTGCGGATGTTATTAAGCGCATAAATTTAATATTAATTATAAATATAAATACAAAAACAAGTGTAAATATTACCCTTCAATTACTGCTAATATATCTTCTTCCCGAACCAAAAGCATATCCTTACCTTCCACTTTAACTTCAGTTCCTCCCCATTTTTTATACATCACAACATCACCGACTTTAACGGATAGTTCAATCTTTTTGCCGTCTTCAACCTTTCCGGGTCCGACAGCCAGAATTTTACCTTCCTGTGGTTTTTCCTTTGCGGTGTCTGGAATAACTATGCCGCTTGGAGTAGTAGTTTCTTTTTGAAGTGGTTCAATTAATACGTAATCTGAAAGAGGTTTAATTGACTTCATATCTACCTCCCTAATCTAATATTAAATAAATACTAATTTAAATTGGCGTTAGTAATGTAGCACTCTCTAATTGAGAGTGTCAATAGGTGACTGCCCGTACTATTCAATAAATTTAGCGTAAATTCTCTGTTTACCGACTCCAAGGTTTTCCTGTTTATATAATTTAACCGGTTTCAACTCTTTAGTATTTGATACATGTGGACCTCCGCAAAACTCCTTGCTGAATGCACTAAACAGATCATCACCGATATAATATACACTGACATCACTTCCGTACTTGTCACCAAAAAAATGCAAAGCTCCCGTTCTTTCGGCTTCTTCCTTAGACAGTACTATGGAGGATACAGGAAGACTTTCCGAAATCTTTTCATTAATAATTTCTTCAACCTCGTTAATTTCTTCTTCGGTTAATTTTTTTGGATGACTGAAATCAAAACGCAGACGTTCATTGGTAATATTACTTCCCTGCTGGGATACATGATCACCTAAAACACTGCGAAGAGCCTGATGAAGAAGATGTGTGGTTGTGTGATATTTGATAACTGTATCGGTATGTTCCGCCAGTCCTCCCTTGAATTTTGTTTCAGCACCGCTTCGGGATCCTTCCTTGTGTTCTGTAAACAATTTTTCAAAAACTGTATTAAATTCCTGCTCATTTATGGATATTTTCTTTTCCTTGATATCCTCCAAAAAGATTTCCGCCGGGTAACCGAAAGACTGGTAAAATTCAAAAGCAAGATTTGCCAATTCATCAATTGTGTAAGTATCCTTTGTTAATTTTTTCTCCAGTTCTTTCTGCCCTTTTTCCAGAGTTTTTCTGAAACGATCCTCCTCCAAAGCAAATACTCTTTCAATCTCCTGTCGTTTTGTTTCTAGCTGCGGATACAGCCAGCTGAATGTTTCCGTCACTTTTTTCACCAGTCTGATTGACAGATCCTTTTCAAATCCCAGTGATCTTCCCGCTCTGGTCATTCTTCTAAGGAGTCTTCTTAGGATATATCCCTGATCCTTATTGGAAGGGGAAACTCCATCCATAGCCAGAAAAGTAGAAGCTCTCATATGATCAGCTAGTATTCTCATTGATTTCTCAATTTCCAAATCCTCTGTGTATTTTCTACCGCTGATATTTTCTATCTCCTGAATAATCGGATAAAAATTATCCGTCAGGAAAATATCTTTTTTACCCTGAACAACCAAAGCTAGTCTTTCCAGACCACCGCCGAAATCAACGTTTTTCTGCACCAGTTCTTCCCATCCGGTTTCGGTTTTTCTGTACTGCATGAAAACTGAGTTTCCGATCTCAAGAAATTCACCTTCATTATCCTCAGGGTTTTTTCTTATACCGCTGCCGTCACCAAGGTAATAAAAGATTTCACTGTCAGGACCACCTAACTCCCCTACCTTATCTCCACGCTTCCACCAGTTGGATTTCTTTCCATAGGCGAATATTCTTTCACCCTCTTTTGCTTCTATTCCGTATTTCTTAAAAACCTCTTTTAATATTTGAATGGATTCTTCATCCTTAGGGGCACTTTCATCCCCGGCAAATACAGTTGCAAATAGTTTTTCCGGACTTAATCCTAAAACTTCAATCAGGAATTCATAAACCCAGGGGAGCTGTTCTTTTTTGAAATAGTCACCCAGACTCCAATTCCCGATCATATGAAAAGCAATAGTATGTGTACTGTCACCCACCTCATCAATATCTTCAAAGCGTAAAGAACGTTGAACATTCACCAGTCTTTTGCCTGACGGATGGGGTTGTCCCGATAAATAAGGAACTAGAGGAAACATACCGGAATTAACAAACAAAAGAGTTGGATCATTTTCCGGAACCAGGGACACATTAGGTATAAGAACATGACCCCTGTCCTCATAAAATTTTATGAACTTTTCCAATACCTCTTTTGATGACATAAAGACCTATTAACCTTTATGGGATTATACTACGCACAGTAAAATTAAATAACAGATGCTCCTCCCGTTAACATCAGTATTAACTGCCCGACACCTCCCGAGAGGATATTTGCTACAAGTGAAGCATTTATCAATCTTTTGAAACTCAGCTGTCCGCTTTTATTAAAAATCACCAGTGTAGCTATTTCAAACATTATGGCAAAAACACCCAATGCAAAAATTACCATAAGCCCGGTAACGGGAAGAAACATTCCAGTCAGAGTGATAAGCAATACGGAAATGAAATTTACAAAAACAATACTTCCCATCCATCTTCTTGTCCGAAACCCAATAAGGAAAAATATCGGAAGCTCAACAAAAAGAGCTGTTAAAACCAGGGGTGCCATAAAATGGTTAATATTTCCGGCATACTGTGAATAATGGTTGAAAGTGCTAGGTTTACTGTAACAATAGATCCGGTTTCCTTCCATTAATGTACCTTTACTTGACGCTAAACGGTATCCGGGTACTACATGATAACCGGCACATTCCTTTGAAGTAAGTAACGTAGTAAGACTGTTTTTGTAATTACAGGTAATCAATTGTTCATATGATTCGCAAAAAGGTTTTAAATAGATTTCCGGATAATCCATCTTTGCATATACAACCGAAACTTTCATGAGAATAACCAGACATAGTATAAATATTCCCGTCTTAATAACCGTAATGTGGTTCACAAATATATAATACTATATGGGTATGTAATGAAGAAGAAAATACTGTTGGAGGCCTGGGCGGGAATCGAACCCGCGAATAAGGGTTTTGCAGACCCTTGCCTTACCACTTGGCGACCAGGCCACAGTATATTATGTAATAAGTTGCCTGATTTTATCAGGCGGTATTGATATTTTACCATGCGGATGATACCTTTTTAGTATGCCAATTTCCAGTATTTCTTCATATTCAGCTCCCAGACAGGGTGCATATTCTAAAAGAAGCGTCGGTCTACCAAAACCCATAATATATCTTCTTGGTATAGCATCTGTAGGACTCATTATTTATTTTGGCGGCGACATCGTTCAAAGCATTAATAATCTGAGAGGTAAAGCCGCACTGACCGTAGACAGCCCGGGGATCGAAGCAGAAGTAATCATAAACAATAAATCTGCAGGAAATACACCTTTTGAAAAATCCGATATAAAGCCGGGAGAAACCAAGATAGCCATAAAAGGAGAAAACAGGCAGTACGAAACAACCCTAAAGATTCTTCCCAATACTCACACTCTTGTGAATCGTGACTTAGGGGTATCAGACAATTTTTCCTCCGGGCAGATTTTCTGGTTTGATGAAAAGAATTCCTCTACTGTACTCAGCGTAACTTCCGAACCATCAGGTGCTTCCGTATTTATTGATAATTCGGAACTGGGAAAGGCACCTTTTTCCACGGCAACTCTAACTCCGGGTGAATATGATCTGAGAGTAGAAATGCAGGGGTACGAACCGCAGACGACAAGATTTAAAGTTCAGAAAGGATACAATCTGAATATTTCGGTTAAACTTTTCCCGCTTCCCGTCCCCGCAAAAGTAAATCTGTTTGAAGGTTCACAAAATCTTTATGATCTGAGTACAAATAACTCCGTAATCTCATCCGATATCCAAAATTGGGTAAACGCCATAATCTACTGGAATAAAACCAGAGGAATTAATCTTGCCGGACTGGGTGTAAACAAAGAACAAGTTTTTGATTTCTATCTTGATCATAAAGGAGATCTCTTTGATAAAGAGGGCAATCTGATCATGAGTCCCACCGATTATGAAAAATTACAAGGGGCGGAAAAAGGAGCTTATCTGGGACGGGGAACGGAAAACGCCGGGCTGACCAATGAAGCAAAAGAGACGTATGAAAAACTAACCAGTGGTTCTTTTGCTATCGGAGGAAAAACTGCAAAAGTTAAGGATACAGGTACTGGGTGGCTTCGGGTAAGGGATGCTGCAGGTTTAGGAGGAACTGAAATCGCCAGGGTGGATGTGGGTAAATCCTATTCCGTTATAGAAGAACAGACGGAATGGGTAAAAATAAAGGTTTCGGAAACAATTACCGGCTGGGTATCTAAAACCTATCTGGAAATTCAATAATCCGACTGAATCTGAATTTCTTTCAGATCCTCATGCCATTTCAACAGATCAGGGCGCAGTTCTCTTATTTTATTCACACTTTCGTTAAGTTCTTCGGTAATTCCCAGACGTTTTTCATACTTGGCTACTTCCGAATATATACCTGCATCAGTCTGGGAAACTTTTTTTAATCTATCCATATAGTCAACAGTAAAAGGCAGAAATATTTCATCAATATTATCTTTTCCTCCAGGAAGATTTAAATCTTTGGAAGCCAGAAAATAGTATAGAGGAAGAGAGTTGCGGAGAGTGGCAAGATTTTTAGGATTTAGGCTATATGCTTTTATCAGATCCGAAAGAGCATGTTTCTTCAAATCAATCCGCGTCTTATCTTCCTGATATGCTGAGGCTATAAGCAGTATCTTTGCTCTATTTCTGTAGTACGCAGGTTCATCCGGATTTTGTTCAATCGAAATATTTGCATAAGTGATACTGTCGGGTATCGTTCCTGCTTCCAGCATATCTTTTGACTTGCTGTAATTTATATCCGCCAGATATATATTAACCATTCTTATTAATGAAAAAATATATCCGGCGATTAGTAGAATCAGCAAAATGAATACCCCAGTTTTTTTAAACATACCCTTACCATTCATTTTTTATCCTCCCATAAATCAGCATTACTTCCGGCTATAAATAACCAGAATAGCAACACTGTTGCTACGCTTGGCCAACCGAAAATATTAGTGATAAAAAAACCCCCCAGGGAAGCAGCGGCAAAAGCATAAGTATTTCTTCTAAGCAGTCTATATGCCAGATAAAGGTATGAGGATAAACCTAGTATTCCTGTATTAGACCATAATTCCAGATAATAGTTATGAGGTTTATTAAAAATAAAATCCCACTCCGAGGAATAATTCAAACTTGCCGGTCTAAAAGGAGGAAATTCATAGGGATAAGTTTCCGGACCGGTTCCGATCAGAAAAGTCTTAGGAGATGATGTGATCAAGGAGATTGTTCCTTTCCATAACCCCGCTCTGATAAATCCGGGATCAGATATTCTGTGTTCATCTGAGTTTAATACTTCCGTCTGAGCATAAACTCTTGCGTTTGAGGAAATCAGTTCTTTTGTATCAAGCCAAAAATCATACAATTTATCCGAAAAAGTCCCCAGGCTTGTCATGACAACCAGTAAACCCACCGCTGCCACCGGAATTAACTTTCTATACTCTTTTTTTAACAAGTTGTAGTTCATAAATGAAAAGACCGCTATACCAAATACCAGACCAAGTAATCCGGAAAAAGAATAGGTAAACCATAAACAGGTAAACGCAAAAGCTAAAAAAATTCCCCATAAACGCCTCCCCGACAGATATAAATATAAAACTACCGGTATTAAAAATACAATATATGCAGCCAACCAGTTCGGTTGTCCGAATGAGGATACTACCCTCTCCATACCTGTGTAATGCTGAAATATGCCATATATACTGACGGGAAGAAGAGTAATTACTGCTATCTTAAATAGAATTTTGTATTCCCTGCTTTCAAAAAGATTGATCATAACAAAATAAATTCCGGCAAAGATTAATATCGATATCAGACCTCCGTTAAATCTTGTATAGTAACCCCACAGAGATGTATATAAATGGCTGGAAAAAACAGTGGACAGAATATATACAGTAAGAAAAAACAGTATGGATACGCCAGGAAATCTTATTGGTTTTGATAATTTACCTAATCTGAAGATCTCCCATAATATAGATGCAAAGTAAAGAAAAAACATAGTTAATCCGATCAGATACACAAAAAACATTTTGGGAAACTCCATATGTTCGTTGGTATTGGTCACATATATCAAAGGAGTTAACAGAACCAGGATTACCGACAGATAAAATTCAATTGACTTAAGCTTACTCATAGCTATATCATGATAACAGCCTGAAATACAATTTTCGAATTGTATTAAAGGTATAAACCTTAATAAATGTTTTCTAAAGTTTTAGTAAAACTGATTGACCAAGCAATCGTGCCTGCCATTACACTTGTTGCCGTGCGGGTTGTCAGTGTTATTCTAATTTCTAACTATTTTGGAATTGATCTTACTCTTGGCAGACAAGGTTTCGAATACACAAACCCCGATGATTTCATTCTTGTAAATTCCTATTCAACATTTTTCATGGTAGTGGTAGTAGCAGTAGGTCTGTTATATATTCTTCTGAAATCTCTTATTTTCCATGATTCTCATATCGCACCACATATAACTGCAAATCTATTCTCTTTACGACTTTCCTCCTTGATACAAAGTTCATATGATCTTTATTCCCAGGGAGCAATCTGGCTTTCATATCTGTATCTGCTAACCATATCCCATGGGATCATGGCTTTTTCAGGACTGGTTTTTCCATGGGTATTCTGGGTTTCTTTGGTTCTTACTGTCTGTTCAACTGTAGTGCTGATTTTTGATATTGAAAATGAAATGGAAATTAAAAACATGAAAGTTGATCAAACCGAAGGTGTGGTAGTTAGGTTCGGAGGTTTTGATGACTAATCACTTCTTTAAATTTTCTACAAACTCACTGCTTCTTGTCCTGTTGCTGGCGCTATTAGTATTCCCGATTACCACCATCGGATGGCTGAATGTTTCCAAAAACTCAGATACGAATTTGTCTGAAATAAATACAAATTATCAGAAGCCGTCAGATATGCAAGTACTACCCGCATATGATGAGAGAAACGAAGATGAATTTTACAACTATTATGAGTACTATCCTGAAGAAATACCGGAAACTAGCGAAAGCACCTATCCCACTGATTAGTCTATAGCAGGCAGACCATAAAGAATAAAAAGTATGGTTAATCCCCACACCACAACGGTCAATAATAGAGGTTTGTCTGATAGAAGAACTCTCTCCGGAGACTCTGCATCTTCTCTTTCATAAATAACAAACAGATATCTGGCAACTCCGTAAATTACTATCGGAATCGTAAGCATCATCCATTTCGGACTTCTTAAAATGGAGGGAAGTACAGAGCTTAAAGCAGAATTTACCTCCTGCGGAGAATCCTGAAAAGTAAACAATGAGTAGGACATGATGGCAAAAGTGGATGACATGGAAATCATGCTGTCTAAAAGAGCATCAGGATAATGACGAAGTGTTTTTCTGGTTTTAGGCTCCTGGTCTTTTGATTCTCCAAGATGCTTTCGTAAAATAGTTTTTTCGGAACGTCTTTTACCGAATGCAATCAGCAGAGACAGACCGATGGTTGCCAGTAAAAGCCATGAAGATAATGATGTAAAAGCGGCAAATCCCCCCGCAAAAACCCTGATTACAAATCCTGCAGCCACTGTCAGTGAATCAAGAATGATGACATTTCTCAGATATAAAGAGTAAATAAGCTGCATTGCAATATAGATAATTATAGCCAGAGTAAAATAGGAACCGATAACAACAATTGAAAAATACAAAGCAAAGAAAAAAAGCAGGAAGGCAACCAGCAAGGCAAAATTCTGATTGAGTTTCCCGGATGCAATCGGCCTGTTTTTCTTGATCGGATGAAGACGGTCTTTGGGAGCATCTATGATATCGTTTAAAAAATATGTTCCTGAGGAGACCATACAGAAGGCCACAAATGCATAAGAAGCTGAGAGAAAAATCTGAGGATCAAATAAATTTCCGGAAAATACCGGAGCGGCAAAAACACTGAAATTCTTCAGCCACTGACGGGGACGGGCTGTTCTTATTAACTGATATATTATCCCAAACATTGTATCCAAATTATACGATCTTCCTCTCTGCTTTGCACCTAAACTTCTACTTTGTAACCAAACCCGTGTACAGTTTTAATAAAACTAACCTGAAGTTCTTTCCTTAATTTTCTGCGAAGATAACTGATATGCACCTCCAAGGCATTCGGAGCAACATCCGAATCATATTTCCATAACTGCGCCAATAAAACATTTTTACAGACTACACATCCCTTATTTCTCATTAGATACTCCAGAATCTCAAACTCTTTTCTTCTTAATCGGAGTCTTTTTTCGTCTCTGCACACCATCTTGTTATCCAGATCCAGCCATACATCTGCCACTTCCAACATAGGTGCAGAGTCCGCTATCGGATACAGCCTGATTCTTCTTGATAATTCTTTTATTCTCTCCAATAAGTCATCAGTATTAAATGGTTTAATTAGGTAGTCATCAAATCCGCGATCCGAAGAAAAAACCTTGTAGTTCATTTCAAACCGATCAATTAAAACCAAAATGGGTGTTTCCATATTTCCGTTTCTGATAGTTTTACACACCTCAAATCCGTTTATATCTGAAAGATTTAAATCAATAATAATCAGATCGTAACTGTTAATGGATGATAAGTATGAGCCGTCCTCGCCGTTTAAAGCAATATCGGTGATATATCTTTGCTTCAAAGCTCCGTCCAGAGAGCTTACAAGGTTCTTATCGCTATCTATAAGCAAAATCCTCATAATGTATCACAATTTCGCGACGACTTATTCATTTTTTCAGTAAAAACTTAAAAATTCCTTAAACCACGCGGTAAATATCCGGTAACAACATTTTGTGCTATATCATTTTTATTATCAAGAAGTTATCAATAAACGAGCCCGGTTGCGAAAAAATTTCCGACGCGTTATATTAATACCTACACATTCGGTAGAGATTATTCCCTGCCAGTTGAACAGTCTGTTATTACAGGCTATAATTTTTTTTATGCTTTTAACACCGCATACATTCGTAGGAGCCGCTTTAGGCGCATCCATACCCAATCCCGTAATAGCTGTTCCATTATCTATTGCCATGCACTTTGTAGGTGATATTGTTCCTCACTGGGATTTCTATTCGCATACCACTAAAGAGGAACGCCTGCGGGGATGGAGACCGGTGGCGGTAATGGCTGATCTGGCCATCGGAGTAGCAGTCGGGTTAATCCCCACTCTTTACGCTCTATGGGTTTTAAACAATCCGAACATGGCAGTAAATATTTTTCTATGCGGGATCGGATCCGTTCTGCCAGATGCTCTGGAGGCCCCATATATTTTCATGAACAAAGATAAGGGATTTTTACACTGGCTAGCGAGATTTCAAAGTAAAATGCAGTATCAGGCTGCTCTCCCGTGGGGTCTTATTTCACAGGTGGTAGTGATCCTCGTTTCTTTGGTAGTGCTTTTAAATTCAATAAGATAATAAAGAAAGCCACAAGTCCGGAAATCGTAAGCAGTACCTGAATAGCATATTTTTCAGAAGATATCAGTCCAATTGACCCGAACACAGCTGTAGTAAACCAGTAAAACAAGGCAATCTTCTTTTCACTCCACCCTCTGGCTAAAAGCAAATGATGCAAATGACCACGGTCTCCTTTCATGGGGTTTTTCTTCTGCAGAATGCGCCTAATAAATATTACCAGAGCATCCATAAAGGGAATGATGATAGTAACAATAGCAGCAGCCACTTTTGCATTAATCAGTACCGAAAGAAACGCAAGTACCGCGCCGGCAGACATGGCAGAAAAACCCCACATAATTTTTGAAGGATGCCAAGTATAGCGAACCAGACCCAAACTGCATCCTGCTGTAATTAACGCCAGTTTTGCATAATTAATATCTGTATGTGTTAATGGTGAAAACCTTAAGGCAAGAATTGCCAACATAATTGCCGAAATTCCGATTATTCCCGTATACTGCCCATCTATCCCGTTTGACCAGGATAACAGATTAAGAATCCACACAATCCATACTACCCAGGCAACAGTAACAACGGAACCTAAAAGTCCGCCTTCAGAAAATTCTATCTTTCCACCGAAAGGATTGCTGAGAAAATCAATCCTTACTCCAAAATTTGTGATCAGTGAAACAATGATAAAAAGCAAAAATAATCTGAGAGCCGGGTTTTCCAATACTTTAAGAAAAGTTCTGGGATGGGTATTCTGATAATCATCAGCCAATCCTAAAAGAGCTATCAGAAGAACAACAATATATATCCCCGCAGTTTCTTTACTGACGGGAACAAAAAGCAAAGACATAATGATAAAACCAATCGTAAATACGAAACCTCCTCCTCTGGCAGAAGGTTCTTTTAATATCATTCCCGGATGAGCATGCATAAATGGGTTGGTAACTATACCTTTTGCTGTGGCATATGAGATAAAACTGGGAGCAAGCAGAAATACCAAACCGAAACCGGCAATAAACGGAGGAAGAAGTTGCAAATACAGAGGAGGAAGGATTGACGGAAACGGTATGGAGGAAATCATAATGATCCGGTAAAGCGATACCGTCAGAGCTATGATGGAAAAACTCATTACAAGAGAAATAACCTCAGGTAGATATCTGATAAAGTATTTTTTGCTGAAAAACGCCAGAAAGCTTCCTGCAACCATAATACATCCGGAGACGATCGGGATAAAAAAAAGGTTGCGTTTGTAGTCCATCTGCAAGTCTCCCCAAGGCATTGAATACCATACCGGTACAGTATCGTTTAAGTACTTATATCTGTAAATCAGATAAATCAACTGGAAAAGAACCATTAAGGTATTAATGGCTATTGCATAAAACAGATAAATAAACTGATCTCTTCGTAAGTCTAACAGCCAGGTATTTATGGATGCTTCTACTTTTTTTGTAACTTTAAGTACTTTTGTCTGCATACAGCAACAAGTTATTAACGGACCTTAGGTGTATGATAAAGATCTTTCATACGCCTTCCAAACATCATCCTTGTCTGTGCTTCAACATAGGGTAGGAATGAAAAAGTCAGTAAATTAATTACCACCATCGGCCCCTCCAGTAATATTAGGAATTTCTTCCAGAAAGGCCAGTCAGACGGAATCGGCCTTGTCAGCCTTCCACGAAATACGGATAACGGAACCAACATCAAAAGAGCCATGGTCTGAAGCACACTGATAGTATCAGGAAGATTATAAACAGAGATTGTCTGGCGTACTAACGGATTAACTAAAGTAATAATCGGTATTCCAAAAGTCATTAAAAACACAAGAGTGATTAAAACTATTTTATTTCTGATGTGACGGTAAATCCAAAGGGTTTTGATGTTTACCGGCACCTCCCTATTTTTCATAAATTCCTTCAATGAAATGGGAATGGCAATGGCGCCCCAACCCCAGCGCAGCAGCTGTTTGTACATACTCCTATGACTCTTCCAGTATGATTCAGACTGCACCGCATCTGCTGAATATGGAATATAGTGGAAAGTGGCTAAAAAGCGACCTTTTCTTTTGAAAAATGCTCTCCAGAAAAACAGCGTATCATCAATGCCTGTTTCTACATCCCAGAAATCCGCATCAACCACTGTTTGTAAGGTAACAGAATAATTTGCAAAGGTATCTTTTAGTGCAGGATTTACTACCACAGATTCGGATAAAGTACCCAGACTGACGGAAGTAGCTTCAATTCTCATCAGAGAAGGTACTTCCCATATATTATTGTTGAATAAATGAAGTGCGGTGGTATAAAAACGGCAGTCACGTTCGGTAGCTGTCAAATAAAGATGAGCAACACGGGCTAAAAATTGTCTGTCTAAAACATGATCAGCATCTATAGTACTAAAAAGGTAGTTTCGGATATTTTTCCCGGTATCTTTCAAATGTTCAACCGCATGTTTGCATCCCCATGTTCTATTTGCTCCGGCTACACCTACCGCTTCACCCACAATTCCTGCCGGATGTGTATAAAACAGCACTTCATCAAAACATTTAATTTTATCTCCCAGAATACTTCTGATTCTCTCCTCCACTTCCTTTGCATATTTCTCTTCCATTGTATAAACAAGAACAGTTTTTTTGGTATCAAAATTTTGATTAAGCAACGACTGAATGGAATCGTTTAAAACATTGTATGGCTCATTAACTACAGGAATAAGAATAAATTGTCTGAATTTTTCCATGGATTCAGGAAGGGTTTCCTGCTCGGGAAGGGATTTAAGATCAAGCTTATCTAGCTCGGCTGCCCAGTCAATGGAGTATTCTTTTTTATGACGTGAATAACCGATAAATACTCCCACTGTATGTTTCACTGCCATATAGCACCATAAAACGGTAAGAAATGTAATGTAATAAATGATGATCTTAGGAGCAATAAGTCCAAGCCAGATAGGAGATAATATTAATAACCAGGTGATCAAGCCTGGCAGAATTTCCAGCAGACGTCGGATCTGCCTGTCATATTTATCTACAAACGAAGATGTAATCATATATTGAATACACGGGAGGTGTTCTCATAAGAAAGCTTGGCAATCAATTCAAACGGCAGTTCTTTCACCTCAGCCACCTTTTGTGCGACTATTTTAACATATTTAGGCTCGTTCTTTTCCCCCCTATGTCCCTGTGGAGGTAAGTATGGAGCATCCGTTTCCAATACAAAGTTATCCAGAGAAACGTTTTTTACTACACCCAACAGGCTCTTTCGGGAGGGATAAGTAATCATTCCGGAAAAAGAAATAAGAAAATTTAAATTAATAAGTTGTTGGGCAACTTCCCAATCAGATGCAAAACAGTGAGCCACACCTCTCAAATTACCGGTTGAAGAATATTTTTTCAAAAGCTCAAGCACATATTTATCACCATTACGGTTGTGGATTACTAAAGGTAGATCCTTTTTTATGGCTAGTTTAATCTGGGCTTCAAACAGTTCACATTGATCTATTAAAGAACGTTCGTTCTCTCCATCTGCCAGATCAATCCCGCATTCACCGATGGCTACAATTTTAGGAGAGGAATCAATCAAAATTTCTAACTCATTTACGATCTCATCAATAGAAATTTCTCTGTCCTCATGAGGATAGACCGCTGCAGTTGACCAGACATTATCGAAATGATTTGCCATAGTCAATGCATCCCTACTGTCTTTAAGCGAAGTACCTATATTTATCATTTTTACCACCCCATCAGCTTCTGCGAAATTCACAACCGTTTTTGCTTCATCTAAGTTGTCAGGTAAGTGGCAATGGGAATCAATTAACATTTAATAATTATACCAATGATAACCTATTAAAAACCGTCCTATAGTGTTGACGAGGTGTAGTATCTGCGATAATATTACCGCATTCTCACTAGTATTATCCGAAAAAGGAGATGAACATGAAACGGATAGGATGTATCATATTGGTCGTAATTGCACTTCTTGTAGTTTGGTTTGCTTGCATATCCACAGGCGCTTTCTCAACAGAGAATAAAAAGGCAATATGGTATAAAACCCTGGATGCGTATGCAATAATCTCCGGGGAATGCGATTCTCACAATGTTACGTACATGGGTCACAGAGAATCAAAAAGATTCAACCGTGGTGAAAAAATAACACGCCCCTGTGATCCCCAAGCCACCATGTTCCAAGACAAATCTGTTACTTATTATGTGAGGGTTGAATCACTATATGATGGTAAAATCTTCCCCCTGGTTATTGCCGAGGATCCTGGTATAAAAGCACAAGCAAAAATTGGGGTTTGGGAAAGATTACCAATGAATCAATGGTGCGAATTAACCTTTGATAAACCCGGTTTGTTAGACATAAATACCTGTCAGGATGAAATACCGAAACCACCGTATTGAAAAAGTACAACCAGAGGAATTAAACCCCCTCTGGTTTTTTTATTGAACTTGAATCCGGGGAAACACTGGTTTGGCAGTTTTTATAAAGGAATTTGAATATTGTTCTTCGATTAGGGACACCGTATTGGGAATAAACGGTTTTAGTAGTTCAATAATACGTCTTAACTCATTTACTTCAGAAGTTAAGACTTCTCTGAGTTTACCGGGATCCGTAATTTTCCATGGCTCGTTCTCATTAATATGCTTATCCAGGATAGACAGGCAAGCCCAAATATTATGTAATACTTGATCCACTCTAAGTTCATCAAAGGGTTTGGCCCAATCTTCTTGCCAGATATTTTCTAAAGGTTTTACCGGAAAATCAAACCCGCTTTTTTCAGCTAGTTTGGCAATACGGGCTACGGTATTTCCTAAACCGTTAGCCAAATCCGCATTATATACTTCAATAAAGTGATTAAGAGAAATATTCACATCTTCTACAATAGGACCGTGCTTTAAAAAATAGTATCTGACAGCATCCACTCCGTATTTGGTTACAAGTTCATCAGGTCTGATAACATTTCCCCTCGATTTGCTAATTTTTTCACCATCTAAATTAATAAAACCATGCACATAAATTGTATCCGGAAGCTTATATCCAGCACTTTTCAGCATTGCCGGCCATAACAGAGCATGCCAGCGTGCATTATCCTTACCCAGAAAGTGAATGATATAAGTATTATCATCCCAAAATCCGGTCTGATTTCCTGCGGTGTAGTAGTTGATCAAAGCATCAAACCATACATAAATTACATGTTCGCTGTCATTTGGTGTTTCTATCCCCCAGGATACTTTGTATTTCGGACGGGATACCGGAATATCCTCCAAACCGTTTCTAACAAACGCAATCATTTCTTTTCTTTTACCCTCCGGCATAACAAAGGTTAGACTGTTTAACAACTCAAGCAAAAAATCAGAATACTTACTCCATCTGAAAAAGTAGTTTTCTTCCTCCAGTTTCTGAATCTTTCTAGTGGGGTGCAAAAGACATTGACCTTCTTCATTTAATTCCGAGATGGTCTTGTGTGCTTCACATCCTTCACAATACAACCCTTCATACTTGCTTTTGTATATATCCCCATTCTCCAAAACTTTTGAGAAAAATTCCTGAGCTGTCTTTTGATGATCGACATCTGTTGTTCTAATAAATCTATTGTATGAAATGTTTAGGCTATCAAGTTGAGCACGGTCTTTTTCGGATACCTCCGTCACAAAATCCAATGGAGAAATACCCTTTGTTTCTGCAGCTTTTTCACTGGTACTGCCGAATTCATCAGTTCCTGTTAATAAATATACGTTACTCTCACCTTTTACCAGACGCTGAAATCGGGCAACACAATCCGCCAACACTTTCTGGTAAGCGTGTCCGATATGAATTACATCGTTTGTATAGTCTATTGCTGTTGTAACTAATGTTTTCTTCTTATCAAATACAGACATATTGGGATTTTAACACTAACATTAATAAACATCTATCACTACAAAGGGAGTACATTGAGCGTTATCTTTTACTTCTCAGCTGAAGATAAAGGGCATAGTAAAAAACGGCAAACAGTAGCAAATTAATGATGTGGTAAATATTCAAGGCTTTCATACCTAAAACAAAAACAATACCGAAACTGCTAAAAAATCCCCACTTTAAACCCCTGCGGTATAACAGTCTCAGGTTGGTAAATGAAGGGGCTTTTTTATATAACCTAAAATAAAATAGTACGGATAAAGTTATTCCCAGAGAAACAAACAAAAGAAAAAGAAAAGTTAGAATGTTAGTCAGAGTTGCCGGTTTAGTAGTATTAATCCAGTGAATCGTATACCACCACAAAGCGGCGTTTAGCACCAACACGGTATATAAGAACTTAGGCATACCTAGATTTTATCATTAGAATAAGTAATAAGTTAATTAACAATTAATATTTTCTGAAGTTTTTTAAGTATCTGATACAATACACCCATGACCGCCCAATCTATTATCCTAATACTACTGATTCTTGGAGCTGCAATATCTTTTATCTTCTATTTCTTTAGTACTCAAATGAAAAAACTAAAAGAAGAATTAAAGGGTGGATCGGATACGGTACTGATGGAATGGTTGAAAGAAATGAAGAGCCAGGTAGAAAAAAGCACCACCACCATGGAAACCCAACTTAGAGATCAAAGAACAACCATGGAACAACAATTAAAGAGCCAAAGAGATGCCCTAAACCAGCAGACAAAACTGATTTGGGAACGTCTGGATAATGCCAGTGAAGTTATTAAAGGAGTTCAGCACCAGCTCGGAGGAATCCAGGAATTCGGAAAAGATATCAAAGATTTAAGTAGCATTTTAAAATCACCAAAACTTCGAGGTGGTCTGGGAGAACAATTTTTATATGATATTCTTGCAAACGCCCTACCTCAAGATATGTTTAAAACCCAATACAAGTTTAAGAATGGTGCCACTTGTGATGCCGTAATCATGACCGATAAAGGCATTATACCGGTGGATTCCAAATTTCCTATGGAAAACTTTAAAGCCATGCTTGACTGCAATAATGATGCAGAGAGGGATAAATTCAAAAAAATATTTATTAGCGATGTAAAGAAGCGAATAGATGAAATTTCTGGCAAATATATTCTTCCTGAGGAACACACTACCGAACAGGCAGTTATGTATGTTCCTTCGGAAAAAGTATTTTATGAACTGGTAGTCAATTCTCCTCAGATTGAAGAATACAGCAAAGCCAAAAACGTAGTTATGGCATCCCCGAATACATTCTCCTATTTTGTAAAAATCATTCTGGTTGCATATCAGCAAAAAAGTCTGGAAAAACATGCCGGGGAAATCTTAAAAGCACTTTCAGGTATAAAAGTGGAAGCGGAAAAATTTGATGAAGACCTAGGAGTCCTGGATAGACACATTACTAATTCATATAAATCAATGGACAACATCAAAAGCAAGTTCGGTAGACTGTTTGGAAAAATTGAGAGTGCCCAAGCACTGGATGATCAGAAAGAAACAGAACAGGCGCGACTTCTGGAATAATAGGGATAAACCTAGATTCACTTCTTTTCATGTTTTAAATACAATAAAAAAGATGCCCCTAGAAAAAGTATTTTCCGGGGCACCACATGCGGTCAGTTGGTATTATTCTTGCTTGTTTCTAAAAGTCAGCAGGCTAAGCAGTACGCCCAAAATTACCAGAGCTATTAGGGCAATTACTACGTAAACATCCATCTTATCCTCCTATGATTTCTTCAAATGCTCACGGGTCAGGTATATAACAACTAATATCAGAACCACAACGATGATAGCCACAACAAATTCCATTTTGTCGTTGTATTTAGCGTCTGATTGAACAACTAATAAAAGGGATAATATAAAATTCATTAATGTCTCCTTCCCGCTATACCTACCTTATAGTACTTACCATTTTAGCATTTCTTTAATAAAAATGTATAATGCACCCATGCCCAAAAAAGCAAAGACTGATAAAAACGCCAAAGGATCCATACAACTTAATGAGAATCAGTTAAAAGCAGTAGAACATTCCAACGGACCTCTGCTGGTTGTTGCAGGAGCAGGAACAGGAAAAACAAGAGTTATCACCGAAAGAATTAAATATCTAATCGAAGAAAATAATATTAAACCTCAGGAAATTCTGGCCCTTACCTTTACGGAAAAAGCCGCAGGGGAAATGCTTGATCGTGTAGGTGATATTATGCCTTTAGGTTATGAAGAGCCCTGGATTTATACCTTCCATTCATTTGCAGATAGAATATTAAAGACAGAGGGACTGGAAATTGGGCTAGATACTTCATATAAAATTCTTTCCGAACCGGATCAGTGGCTTTTATTCAGGCACAATCTTTTTCAATTTGATCTTCACTATTATCGTCCGCTCGGTAATCCCACAAAATTCATCTCAGCAATCTTAAAACTTATCTCCCGACTACACGATGAAAATATCGGTCCGGAGGAATTCATGCATTTTGCCCAAACATATCATGGAATAGATGAATCGGAAGTAGTGAACCAAACAGAAAAAGAAAAATGGCTGGAACTGGCCAGGGTATATCAACAGTATCAGGATCTTAAGCTGGAAAAATCAAAAATGGACTTCGGGGATCTTATAACCTGGACTATTAAACTCTTTAAAGAACGTCCCAATATTCTGGAAAAATATCAGTCGAAATTTAAGCATGTGCTGGTGGATGAATTCCAGGATACCAACTTCAGCCAGTATGAGCTGATTAAAATCCTATGTCCCAATGACGGTCTAACCGACCGTTCATTAATTGTTGTCGGTGATGATTCCCAGGCAATATATAAATTCAGAGGAGCAGCGGTATCAAATATTCTGGATTTCAGGGAAGACTACAAAGACGCAGAGATGGTTACACTTACGGAAAACTACCGTTCTGTTCAACCCATACTGGATGCATCCTATAAACTGATTCAGAATAATAATCCGGATACTCTGGAAGTAAAGCTGGGAATATCCAAAAAACTAATCAGCAAAAGCGACTTGCAGCCAATAAAACCGCTTGCTCTTCAGACTTCAACTATCGAGGATGAAGTCGAACTGGTAGTACATAAAATATTTGAAATCCTTGGTAAGGAACCGTTGTACAAATACAAAGATGTTGCTGTTTTAGCCAGAGCAAACAATCATCTGGAACCTTTCGTTCTGGCATTTAGAAAATTTGGGATACCCTATCAGCTTTTGGGAAACAGAGGGCTTTATGACCGGGAAGAAATCAGAGATATTATGGCTTTGTTGAAAGTGCTGATCAATCCTCTGGATACTATCAGTTTATACAGAGTGCTTAATATTGATGTGTTGAATATTCCTCAGGAAGAAATTACAAAAATGCTGGCTTCCGCCAGATATCGAAAATTAGACTTATGGACAGTACTAAAAGAAAACAAACAAGAAAACGTTCAACAGTTGTATAAAAAAATTACTGATTTCCAGGACCAGATTACAAAATCTACTCCGGTAGAAATTGTCTACAATCTGGTGAGCTCAATTAACTACATTTCCCAGTTTGTAAATAATGAGTCAGTTGAAGCCCAATTATCCATCAAAAATATGGATCTTTTTCTTAACCGGGTAAAAGCTTTTGAAATCGATTACCGTTCAGATAATAAAATGACTCCAACTTTAGTGGATTTTATTGAATATATCGAGCTGATGATAGAAGCCGGTGAAAACCCCGCCCAGGCAGAAGCAGAAGATATTGATACCGTAAAACTTCTCACAGTACACTCTTCAAAAGGATTGGAATTTCCGATTGTCTTTATGGTTTCTCTCACAGGAGACCGATTCCCTACCAGAGAACGTAGAGATGCTATTGAAATCCCAGATGAATTAATACAGGAAACTCTTCCTACCGGAAATGAGCATACACAGGAGGAACGCAGATTATTTTATGTAGGAATGACTAGGGCACAGAAATATCTTTTTATGACCGTATCCAAAAACTACGGCGGAAAACGCGACAAAAACCCCAGCGGATTTATCCCTGAAACAGGACTGAAACTGGAAGAAGTAGATCTTGAACAAATTAGAAAAGAAAGACCGCAGAAGAGTCTTTTTGATCAGGACAGCGGCTTTCGGGAAGCAAAAGCACAAAAAATTGATAATTTCACACCATCTTTTTTAAGCTATACACAAATCTCCACTTATCTGGAATGCCCGTTAAAATACAAATATTCCTACGTTCTAAATATTCCAACACCTCCTAATGCCGCTTTAAGTTTTGGATCAACTATTCACGATACACTAAGAGATTTTCATACCAAACTGATGTTTGATAAAGTCTGTACCTTGGAAGATCTAATGAAAATGTATGAACGCAACTGGCAGCCTTTGGGATTTATAAATGAGGGACATCGGAAAGCATTTTTTGATAGCGGAGTAAAACTTCTTACGAATTATTATGAGAAAAACATTAACAGTAAGTGCAAACCTCTGGAAATTGAAAAAGGATTTAATATCAAAATTGACGGACTGAGATTTTATGGAAGAATAGACAGAATTGATCCTTTGGAAGACGGAACCGTAGAAATCATTGATTACAAAACAGGAAATCCAAAATCTCAAAAAGAAGTAGATAATGATGATCAGGTTTCTTTTTACGCAATCGGGGCAGAAGAAGCATTAAATCTTAAACCGAAGAAATTGTCATTATATTACGTAGAATCAGGAGAAAAAGTCACCACCACCAGAACACCCGAAGAATTAAAAGCTAAAAAAGAACAGGTTAAGGAAGTAATAGCAAAAATAAAATCCGGTGCTTTTGAATCCAAACCGGGTATGCACTGCAAACGGTGTGATTACAGAGAAATATGCCCATATGCCTGGAAAGAATAAAACGGGTAGTAAACAAAGCATATTGTCCACTACCCGTATTGGTATTCCAAATCCCCCAGTGTTTTCATGTCTAATGGAAGTTTTTATGTCCACACACACTCATCTTGAACTTCCCCTAAAGGATGTTCAGAAGGTTTCTTCCCACAGCAGTGCTCAGCCATCATCCTTTCTGCAACTTCTTTGGCTTCGCTAGGCGTATCACCGTATCCAGAAATCTCTTCCTCACAGACAGTGCATTTTATAGTGAATTTCATTTCCTTCCTCCATGTAGATATGTTGGATAAGAGATGGGACCTAAATTATATCAAATAATACACACATATTTATAAAGGGATTCTTTTTATTTTATTCAATATTTTAAATACCGGACTGAGGTATTTGATATGAGGTTCCGGAAATCTTATAACCGTCCCACCAAACTTTTCCTTAAAATATGAGAAACCTCCCCAGTTTTTTGTAAACCGTGGATATCTTGGATCATCTATTCCGTCCAGATCCATAACCTTGTATCCAAGATTTTTAAAATACAAAAATGCTTCCCACATCATCTTATGCCCGGCATCCGATTTTCTACCCTCTGAATTAGTTCCGGCGTGCAGATACCACACCGCATCATCTACTGCCAGGAAAAATTTCCCCCCCAAAAGTGTATTGTTTTGATCATAACCCATTATTAAATAACTTTTATCTTTAAAGATATTTCGTTTCTTTATTAAATCTTCCATACTCTGACTTGAAAAACCCTGGGTTGATGCCGTTTCTTTAGCTAGGTTATAAAAAGTTTCAAGCATTTCATCTGAGGGATTTCTGTGAAAAACGACTTTAGCATCGGAATGTCTGATTGAGTATCTCCCGCTTTTAGAGATGTTTTTCCAAAGATTTTCTTCAGGTAAAGATAAATCTATGTAGATCGTGGAGGGTGGAGCCAGAGGAGATACACCTGATATATATCCGAAATCTTCCAATATCTTGGTATCCTGACCAGCCATAGGTTCTATTTTTATAAACACCCCTTTATTTTTAAGACTTATTTGTTCTATTTCATCCAAATCTTCTTTGGAAAGATTTTTCGGGTGCTGAACTTTAACCAGTCCGCCGATACAGGAAGGCATAATTTCCACATTGATACCGCTTGATGTTCTGAAGGAGTTCCACTTAAGCCAGGATAAATATTCAGCCCAGTTCTCCGACTGGCGAAGATCCCTTTTAACCATAATGTTTTTTATCTTTTCATTACTCTCAATAATTTCCATCTTAAATTCTGGGCATAATTAAATAGCACATACATCGGTTTATTTACCACATAATCATAAGAATCCAAATATTCAACAAACTTTCCTCCGAATTTAAGCTTGAAATTGGTAAACCCATACCAAGGATCATTCTTGTCATTCGGATCATTTGCCGCACCCCACATATCAAATACCTTGCAGCCTTTTTCCTTACCTAACTGTATTGATTCCCAGCAAACCAGAGTACTTGCAAAAAGATTTTTATGTTTCTCGGATGAACCTCCGTACGGATAATACAGAACTCCGTCATAAGTAAAAAGCATCCAGGATGCCAGTGCTTCATCATGATAATATGCAGTTAGTATGTGGCAGATTCCTTTCGGATACAAAAGTTCCCAGATTTTTCTGTAATAACTTTTTGGATGAATATAGTATTTCTGTCTAACCGCAGTATCGGCAAACAGAGTATAGAAGATTTCAAAATCCCGTATAGTTTCCCCCCGTTTAACAACCAATCCTTTTCTTTGAGCAAGCCGGATGTTATATCGATGCTTGGTATGCATACTCATCATTAGTTCTTCATCATCTTTTGATATGTCCAAGAGAATATTTGATTTGGCAAAGGTATCCCGTGGGGACGGTATACAATGTTCGTCCATGATTTTAACAGCATCCAAAGAACAAGGATCTTCTTTAACGATATTCGGTACGTCAAAATTTATGGCAATACATTTATTTTTTATGGCGGATTCTCTTAGCAAATCCCAGTCAATGGTACAAGGATCAACCTTTGGGCAATAACCAAAATTAAAGCCTGTATAGGGAATCTTATGCAGAGTGTACTGAACATTGCCAGCCCTTATAGCAGGTGTTCCCTGTATTGTTTTAAAATCACCCCATTCAGGTGACTGAACGATATGTATTCCCATAAAGAAAGTATATCACTAGGATATTTTCGAAATATTTGACAACTTAAATCGGATAGGATAACTTCTACAAAAGGAACAACACTCGTCTTGTTTGGGACGGGGATGAAAAAAGAGGGGACTTCCGTAGCTTTGGTTCCTTTAAGCAGCGGACATCGGGAGTCCGCAGCAGCAAAGCTTGGATTTAAAAACTCTGCGGACTCTCTTCTAAATTTTTCCTATGAAAGAAACTACAAATAAAATGATCATTCTACTAATTGCAATACTAATTATCTTAGGAGTTATCTATTTTATTAATTCACAAAACAAACATAATTCCGCTGAATCACAAAGAAACTCTGTAGCAGAAACAGAAAGCAATACAATACAGGAAAAAGAACAGGTTAATCCAACACCAAATCCTACCGTACAATCAAAAAAACAATATTCAAGTGCTCCTCAAATGGCAATAGATACAAACAAAAAATATCAGGCATTACTCAAAACAAATAAAGGTGATATAAAAGTGGATCTATTTGCCAACAGTACTCCAATTACTGTTAATAACTTTGTATTTCTTGCCAATGAAGGTTTTTATAATCAAACAAAATTCCACCGCATAATAAAGGATTTTATGATTCAGGGCGGTGACCCCCAGGGTACAGGTATGGGGGGACCCGGATATAGATTTGATGATGAACCTTTTACCGGAGAGTATGAAGCAGGAACTATTGCTATGGCTAATGCAGGACCTAATACCAACGGAAGCCAGTTTTTTATCATGCACAAAAACTACCCATTACCTAAAAACTATGTGATTTTCGGTAAAGCTTCCGACCCACAGAGTTTAAGCGTTATCGACACAATAGCCAACACACCAACAAGAGTTGGTCCCTCAGGCGAAAAATCACAACCGATGGAAGATATCATTCTGCAGAGCGTAACAATTATTACCGAATAGATTTAATTTAGAATTTTCCGAATTCAGGTTTAATAACCTCGTTAGTAGCTTGTACACCTTTTGTATGGTAATAAAGACCTGCTTTGAATTGTTTTTTAATAAATCCGGCCCGCCCTTCTTTATCCAGACGTCTGACGGAAAAATGAATTCCTGGTTTTCTTAATATATCAAAAGAATACCCTGCTTTATGAAGTCTTTTTGTCAGATCAAAATCCTCAGCAAAAGTAATTTTCTTATCGAATCCGCTCACACTTAAAAACGGTTCTTTACGGCAGTAAATAAATATTCCCGTAGCTCCTGGCTGAAATTTCTTCATCCCTTCAAGATAAAATACATTGTATGCGCCAAACATCAACTTATCCACCAGTTTTTTGGACATGGGAATATTCCACGCTGTTAATGAATCTGGATTACTGCGACGCACTTTATTAGCGAGTTTTTCCATAAATTCAGGGACAGGTTTAACATCCGCATCAAAAAATACCAGGTGGTCATATTTTGCATTTTGGGCACCGATATTTCTCTGAACAGACTGGTTTCTTATTCCTGACTGCAAAACCCGTACATCAATTCTTCCTTTAAACTCTAAAACTTTATCAATGGTGGCGTCATCTGAATTCCCATCCACCACAATCACCTCAAAATCGTTATACGTCTGCTGCGTCAATGCCTGAAGCAGGATACCGATATAATTCTCTTCATTTAAAGTAGGAATAATAATACTAAACTGTAATTGCGATTTATTATGACTCATACAATATTTTATAAACCTCCAGCCATTTTGAAGCAGGAAGATCCTGTGGTCTTGCCTGTCCGTTTATATCGGCTTTCGCCAGTTCTTCCTTCGAAAATACTTTGTTTAACATCTTGCGCGGACTGGCAAATCCCCTATGCAAAAAACCCTCATACTTTCTCATGATTTCTCTGTCTATAGTTACGTTAGCTTTTCTTTTGAGTTTAATTATACCGCCATCCACGTCAGGCTGTGGATCAAATTTCTTTCTGTCCACTTTTCCCATGTATATAACATCAAAAAATGTCTGAACAATTACCGATAAGTAGGAGCTGTCCGGTGCGGTGGCAGCTATCTTTTCTGCTACTTCTTTTTGGACCATAAACACACAAACCTCCGGATGTTTTTCCATTTTAACAACGGCATGCAGTATTGGGGATGTGATATAAAAGGGCAGGGATCCGATAATTTTAAACGGCTTTTCGGTTTTAAATCCAGGTAACCAGTCCAAAATATTCGCTTCAATAATTTCTACGTTAAAATTTCCAATACAGAGATTTTTCAGATTTTCTATCACCCGTTTATCCAGTTCAACTGCATACACTTGATAAGTAGCTGCGTCATACTTTTTAACCAGAAGACTGGTTAAAGAACCAAGACCGGGACCGATCTCTACCACAGTATCCGTTGAAACAAGCTCTAATGCGTCTGTCATCTTTTGAGCAACAGACTGGTCAGTTAAAAAATTCTGGCCGAGTGATTTCAGCGCTTTGATCATTTATATTATTATATCTTTTTTGATAATATACTGCAGAAATGAATAATATATACATAGCCCTGGAAAATTTAAGAAGCCTATACAACATCGGAGCAATCTTTAGAACATGCAGTTTTTATGGAATAAAAAATGTCCTTCTTATCGGATACTCTGGAAGAAATTTCAATACAAAGAGTCAACCAATATTACATGAGGACATCAGCAAAAGTTCTCTGGGAACAGAGAAGGATCTGAATATACAATTCCTAGATGACAGTAAAGAACTAATTAAATTTGCCAAAGACAAAAAACTAAAAATCACGGCAATAGAACAACATGAAAAATCCATAAATTTAACAGAATGGATACCTCAGGAAAATGAAATTATTGTTTTTGGAAATGAGAGAGAGGGGATCAGTAGTGAACTTTTAAAGTGCGTTGATCAGATAGTAGAAATAGAAAAATACGGTATTCACAACTCATTAAATGTCACTACATCTTGTGGGATTGTACTTTATGAATTAACAAATGAATTAATAAAGAATTAGTGAGGTTCATTAGTGAGTAGATATACGTCCACCCATCCTGTTCTCCAGGAACCTTTGGATACATCCTCATATCCTAAATCAATCATATTTCCCTTAATTCCTCCTCCGATGTCTTCCGCTCTACAGATTCCATATCCCGGTACATAGAAATTTGTTCCTAGGGCAATTGTTTTAGGATCTGTAGCACAGGTACCTTTCTTAACAGGAGTACCGCTGTAAGTTCTTCCGGTACAACCTAAACAATTCCCATCATATTTTGTTGCCCATACTTTAATCTTATGCCAGTACTTCACTCTGCCGTATTCCGTTCCTTCCAGTGTTCTCCAGACAATTTTGGTTCCCTTGGCAATAATTTCTTCAATAGGATCAACAATTTCAGTAGATAGTAATTTCTTATCAATTACCTCATCCTCCCAGACTGTTAGAAGATATTTATAATACTTAGTACCGTTTTTCCCTTCCTGGACTGTTTCTTCCAACCCGTACTCCATATCATCATCTTCTTCATATTTTGTTTCAAAGGGGATTATTTCCTCTTCAGTGGTTTCTTTTTGTTCAAAGGCGGTGGTAGTTGTGATAACGGGAGAGAATTCTGAAATACCGGAAGCATCGGCAGCTAATGCATTATGGGATACACCCAACACATCCATCGGCATCTCAACAAAGAGTTTTACTAAGGCAGCAGATAATAGCAATAAAAATACAGTAAGTTTTACCACAGATATATTATACTGATTTATCTGTACTGTTGGTTGGATGATTCTTTCATTCGAGTATCCAAATATTCAGAGTTCGTATCCCATTTGAGAGTATCTTTTAAGTTTGATGTATCGCCCCGACTTTTAACATAATAGAATATGAGAATATTTTCCAAACAAGAATCTCTGATACATCCTTCAGATTGAATGTTCTTATGACTTATCTTTAGGCAGAAAAGCCCTCGAAAATCTTTCCTGTTCATCTTCCGGAAAACCCGAAGCCCTAATAGCGTCACAGAATAGTTGGACACGTATCTGGCCATCCTCAGGTCGATAATAGTCTAACTTTTCCTCTGCATCTATTCTCTCATTCATTCGTCCTACATTGTAAGCATGTTGTAGTTCTTGCATTTCTCTTAAAGAGCGGGGCTCATGTAAAATTCTTGTTTCTGTTAAAAATTTTTCATAGGCATGCTCATCTACGACTTTTTCATATCGTAAAAATCGTTGCCCATACTCCCTTAATATATAGTGTTTAAGTATAGGAGATAATGATTCATTTGCAACCATATCTAAATATTCTTTTTCTAAGTCATATTGAATGGGAGTATTACGAAGTAAATCAGCTAAAAACTGCACTCGTAAATAAGCCTGTGGAAAACCTTCTTCATTAGCATCAACAATAAGAGTTTGAAGAGATCTATGTAAACGATAATATTCGGATTCAGCACCCCTACGATACTTCCTGGCAAAATTTGAAACAAGGTCTTTTGATTCATAACCGACAAAAGATCCTCAACAGATGAAGTAGGATCAGTTAATTTTTTTATTTGTAAATCAGTACTTTCATCGCGAACATTTTGCTCAACAGAAGACCTTTCATAAGAATTTGGGAAACCTTTATTCATGTAATAAAAATAACATAATATTAAAGTACTTTACAATACAAAATGAATTTAAATACTATAAACGAAAATAAAAACCCTGCATAAATTTCATGCAGGGTTAACGGATTGCCATCCAGTAAGCCAAGAACGAGTCATATCATGTTGAATACTAATTGTTACTATATATTCTACATATTCACTCTCCTCACTTTTTGCAATCAATACATTGATAAACTTTGCTTTTACTTGCTGAGTACGATTAAACTCAGCTAATACGCTTGCAATAGCTTCCTCAAGATACCTTTCATTCGTAGCAGTCGGGCGTTTTATTTGAGTCAATATATAATCAGGTATGCCAAAACTGACGTGATAAGACTTCTTTCCAATATCAAGATCTTTCCCATAATAAATCACATAGGTAAACGATTTTAATAGTAGGTCCCAGAATGCTTTCTCCCAGGGGTCTAACCTCTGAGCAGCCATGATGTATCTCCTTTCAACAGTAACGACTCTTAATGTTAATCCCAGCTAAAATTCTTCCTATCGTACTCCAAATTGTCCAAAAAATCATCCGTGCTTTTTTTTGAACGCCCAAATGTATTCTCCCGATCATTAACACCCATATATCCTTTGTTTTCTAAGAGATTCTCCGGTATTTCACTTAAGAATCTGCTGGGCATATTGGATTGAATACTTCCGAAATACAAACGGGATCTGGCCTGAGTGAGATACACCTGTGTCATGGCTCTGGTAATTGCTACATAACACAACCTTCGTTCTTCCTCTAATTGTTCCAATTCCATCAGTGATTGCATATGAGGAAATAGACCTTCTTCCATTCCGACAATAAATACAATTGGAAATTCCAATCCTTTTGATGCATGAATAGTCATTAAAGTTACGACATTTAGATCCGTGGTATTTGGTTTATCCGAGCTTTCTATTAATGCAACATTTTCCAGAAATTCTTCAAGGTTTAAAAACTGTGTGGCAACTGATCTTAATTCTTGGATGTTTTCAATTCTGATCTTGTTTTCTTCAGTCCCGTCATTTAACCAGCGGATATACCCGGTTGTTTCCAATACTTCATCCAATAGTTCAATTGTCGCCAAAGATTCTTTTTTTTCTATCCATTTTGAGATTGGAAGTTTTGTCTTTTCTTCAATTTCGATTAGATTCCAGTCATGTTCTTTAATAGTTTCCACACCCTTTTTTCCAATCCCTCTGGGAGGAACATTAATAATTCTTTCCCAGCTGACACTGTCTTTGGGATTATGAATCACTCTTAAATATGCAATAACATCCTTGATTTCTTTACGGGCATAAAATCTCTGACCTCCCACAATTTTATAGGGAATATTATTTCTGATTAAAGTTTCTTCAATGTTTCGGGACTGGGCATTAGTCCTGTATAAAACCGCCATATCTTTATACTCATAACCGTTTTCAATCTGGTTGATTATTTCATCTGCCACAAATTGAGCTTCCTCTTTTTCTGAAGCTGCCCTGAAATTCAGTATCTTATTACCCATTCCGTTTTCCGTCCATAAATCTAAGGGGATGTGAGAGCTGTTATTTTTAATCACATGCTTAGCCGCATCCAGAATAGTCTGGGTTGATCTGTAATTCTGCTCAAGATTATAAACTGCAGCGCCGGGATAATCTTTCTGAAAGTTAAGAATATTTCTGTAATCAGCACCTCTGAATGAATAAATTGCCTGGGACATATCTCCCACCACAAACAGATTGTTGTATGCCTGAGCTAGAAGTTTAGTCAGAACATACTGCGCTTTATTTGTATCCTGATATTCATCGACTAAAAGATAACGAAGACGATCCTGATACTTTCCCAACACTTTAGAGTTTTCCAGAAAGACTTTAACCGTCTCCACCAAAAGATCATCAAAATCCAACGCTTCATTTTTTCTTAATCTCTTCTGATACTCAGGGTAGATTTTTGCAACAGTTCTTTGAAAATATCCATGGGCATATTTTTCATAATCGGAAGGAGAAATAAGCTCTGACTTGGCACTGGAAATGGTTGCTGAAACTGCATGAGGATTGATTTTTTTAGGATCAATTCCAAAATCCTTACTTATTTCCTTAATGATAGATAATTGATCATCAGTATCATAAATTACATAGGAAGGAGGTATACCTGTATGATAACCGTCTTTTCTAAGAATTCGGGAACAGATAGAGTGAAATGTTCCCGCCCATGAGAGATTTAACTTTACTCTGCTTTTAATTTCACCCGCCGCCTTATTGGTAAAAGTTACACAAAGAATACTGGTTTCGTCCGCCAAACCTTCATTAATTAAATATCCAACCCGATGAGTCAATACTCTGGTTTTACCACTTCCGGGACCCGCTACCACAAGAGCAGGACCATCAGTATGCATAACTGCTTTTGTCTGAGCAGGATTTAAACCGGCAAAAAATTGTTCTGTCACAGGCATGAGGGTATGATATCACGAACTTAGAAACACAAATTTATAATACAAAAAGCCCTAAGATTGTGTACCTTAAGGCTTTTTCCTGGTTAGTTATACTGCCCGAATAACGCAATATGCACAGATTCTTTTCGATCCATCCAATAATTTTATTTCCTTAAAATAAACGATTTTCCTCAGTGTGAAACAGGAAGCAACCACAACGCCTAACGTAGGATCCCATTGATCCATTTTATTAAACATAAAAAGCTCTTGCGCGGTTTCTTTATGTTTCCCGACTATTGCTTTTTCATTGGCACTATATACATCAAGATATGCATCGTAAAAGATAAGCTCGTTTCTTTCTGATGTCATCAATTCTATTTCAGTAAGTTGCACTACAGTACCCAACGGTAAAATTCCCCAGCCGAAGAATTTAGTAAGCATACCTTTAAACCAAGAAAGAATGTGGGCAAACATCTTGATATACTCCTTTCTTTAGGGGATGGAATAGTTGCATTATACAACAAGTATTATAGTTTTTGTTTGTTAATAGTCCAATAGGTGGTGGACAACATTTACACCCAGACTGGCAAACCCGTGATCCAGCATTAAAATCATATCTCCTTTCCTATCTATACTATTAAGAACCACACCAACTACATCCTTACCCTCATTGCTGGCATATGTGATCAGACATAAACCGGCTTCCTCCGTGTACCCGGTTTTTACTCCAGCTACTCCCGGATATGTGGTTAATAAATTAGTCTGATTCTGCAAATAAAGATATTTATGAGTATTCCCTGATATTTCATATTCATATGTTTTAACTATTTCTTTAAAGAGGGGGTTTTTTAATGCATATCTGGTTAATCTGATCAGATCTGACGGTGTGCTGTATGTACGGTCATCTAATCCGCTGGGATCCGCATAATAAGTGTCATTCATTCCCAACTCTTCCGCTTTAATATTCATCCATTCTACAAAACGATCCGCATCACCTGCCGTTCCCTCCGCTATAGCATATGCTGCGTCATTTCCCGAGTGCATCACCAGCCCATATAACAATTCCTCCAGAGTATATACTTCCCCTTCGCTTATCCCCATTGAGTTTTCTCCGATTCCGGCTGCCTTTGCACTGATATAAAATTTATCTTCCGGTTTTTTATGTTCTAAGGCTACGACTGCTGTCATCACTTTAGTGAGACTGGCAATTTTTCTTTTTTCAAAAGCATTCTTTTCAAATAATACTTTTCCTGAATTAATATCTACCAACATTCCAGAAGCACCGATTATTTCCGGTTGGTTTGCCGTTCCAAAATGCTCCCCAAACTGCCATGTTGTATCTGGTTCGAAATAGTTAAGCAAAGTTTTATCGTAATGTTCCCTACTGCTTCCCTTCAACAAAGTGACAAACCCTGCAACAAAATCGGATGGGTTTTTATTGTTACGATTTACCAGAAAATTACAAAACACAGATGCAAGCATGAGTAAAAATGCAAGACAAATCAGGAAAAAAACAAGTTTTACGGGTTTGTGTTCATTAGACATAGAAAAGCAAATTTTATGCTATCATATTATCGAAACCCAGTGTATAAGTTTCCTAGCTTAGGAGGCAAAAAAAATGATTCAATTACTAGACTTTTATGCTGATTGGTGCGGACCTTGCCAGGTAATGAAACCAATCTTTAAAGAAGTGGAGAAAGAGTATGAAGGCAGGGTGGAATTTAAACAGATTGACGTTGAAGCGGAAGGTGCACTAGCACAGGAGTTTGGAGTCATGAGCATTCCAACCTTTGTCATTATAAAAGAAGGAAAAGAAGTATCCCGAAAGCTGGGAGCAATGCCTAAAGATGTGCTAAAAAGCTGGATTGATGCACATCTCTAAAAAATTATGACTGCCCGAATAGCAATAAACGGTTTTGGTCGAATCGGCCGAGCCTCATATAAAATAGCATTTGATAAACCCGACGTGGAAATTGTTGCCATTAATGATCTTACATCCCCGGAAATTCTTGTTCACCTATTAAAATATGATTCTGCATACGGAAGATATGGAAAGGATATTCGTTTGGAGGGTAATACCCTGGTTGTTAACGGGAAAAAGACTGTAATCACCGCAGAAAAAGATCCAGAAAAACTTCCCTGGAAAGATTTAAATGTGGATGTCGTTTTGGAATGTACAGGCAGGTTCACTCAGGATGATGCTGCCGTTGCACATATCAGAGCAGGAGCAAAAAAAGTTATTGTCTCCGCTCCCACAAAAGGCGGGGAAACCCAGACATTTCTTAGGGGAGTAAATGATGAGCAGTACCTTGGTCAGAATGTAATTTCCAATGCATCGTGTACAACCAACTGTATTTCTCCCGTTGTGGCAGCCATACATGAAAAATTCAAGATAGTAAAATCAATCATGACTACAGTTCATGCTATTACTGCAGAACAGAATCTGGTAGACGGACCTCCACCTCCTTTGCACCCTGATTTAAGAAGAGCAAGAGCAGCCGGATACAATATGGTTCCTACTACTACCGGAGCAGCAAAAGCCACCACTTCTGTTATTCCAGAACTTAAAGGTTTATTTGACGGAATTTCCATCAGGGTACCTATTATTACGGGCTCTATTTCCGATATCACCATGCTCGTATCCAGAAAAACCACAGTGGAAGAGATAAACCAAGCATTAACCGAAGCAGCGGCAAATCCCAGATACAAAAACGTGATGACAGTCACTAACGAACCAATCGTCTCTTCCGATATTGTTGGGTCACCTTTTTCAGCCATCTGTGATTTAAGCATGACCAAAGTTGTAGACGGAGATCTGGTGAAAGTACTGGCTTGGTATGACAATGAATGGGGATACAGCAACAGACTGGTGGAAATGGCCCTTTTAGCTGCAGAATAATCTTTTTTTAATACTTCACTCAAATCAGACAAGTGTTAAAATCATAGTATGAATTCAATCAGCGCTGCCCCAATACTGAGAGGAACTCGTGTTCTAGTTCGCTGTGATATTGATGTACCGATTAAAGACGGGATAATTGAAGAAACATACAGACTCGACTCACTTTTACCTACTCTCAATTTTTTAAAAAAGAAAGAAGCAAAAATTATTATTGCCGGGCATATGGGAAAACCCAAAGGAACACCCGATCCGACCCTAAGCACCCAACTGCTTCAACCCTATTTTGAGGAAAAGCTTGGTAAGTGGAATTTTGAATTATGGGAAAACTTACGCTTTGATCCCCAGGAGGAAGCAAACGATCCGGAATTTGCCCAAAAACTTGCTCAAAATGCGGATGTATTTGTTAATGAAAGTTTTGCTACTTGCCATAGAAAACATGCATCCATAGTTCAGATACCTAAATTTCTCCCCTCATATGCCGGATTTAGACTGGAAGAAGAAGTATCCACACTCTCTAAAATATTAAAAGATCCTCAAAGACCATTAATCACTATCATTGGCGGAATTAAAATTGAAAGCAAGCTGCCGGTTATTAACAAGTTTCTGGAAGTATCGGATGCGGTATTAATCGGAGGACGGCTGGGTTTGGAATGGAAAGATCAGACCCCCGATAAACTATTTCTTCCAAAAGATTATGCTAATAATAGTAAAGACATCGGTCAAAAGACAATTGAAGGGTATAGGGAAATTATCCATACGGCAAAAACCATTCTCTGGGCGGGGCCTATGGGCGCCTATGAAGAACCGGAATTTTCTATGGGAACGGAAGAAATTGCCAGAGCTGTTGTAAATTCTGCCGCCTATTCCGTAATCGGGGGAGGAGATACCATTGCCGCTGTTAATAAGATTGGTATCATGGAAAACTTCGATTTTGCATCTACTGGTGGTGGTGCTATGCTAGAATTCCTTGTCAAAGGAACATTACCCGGACTGGAAGTATTAGGCTACCAGCCGAATCAGTAATTATGCCAAAATATCTGAAAATATCATTTCCTCAAAAATGTATAGGCTGTGAACTTTGTGTGGCGGAAACCCAAAGGCAGCTAAAAAAAGTAGGTCTGGAAGGAGCCTTAATCCGGGTTTTTAAACAAAGCAACGAAAGCTTCGGAATCGGCACTGATCGGAATTTTGAGGAAGAACTGACCTTTACTATTCAAATTGATCCAACAGTAAATAAACTGAATATTCAAAAAATCAGGGATATTTGCCCTACCGGTGTTTTTACCATTCAGGAGGAGGAAGAAGATGGTGGACTCGTTAGCTAAACATGTATTGTATATTGATCTCTCCCGAAAAGAATTCGGTCTGAAACATGAAACAGGTCTTAAAAAATATCTGGGAGGGGTAGGAACAGGACTGCGTCTCTTAGCAGATAATCTTGAACGTTATCCGGTTGTCTTTTCCGTAGGTCCTTTAAACGGATTTTTTCCCTTCTGTTCAAAAACCTCCGTTGTTTTGGATGACAATGGAGTCATTGAAGACATATATATCGGAGGATCTCTTTCCTCCAGAATCAGATTTGCTGGACTGGATAATATTGTATTTCTGGGAAAGTCAAAAACACCGGTTACAGTGGAAATCCACAACGAACAGGTGATTTTCCGTGACATTAATATTGACCTGGGATCGTTAGGTCTGCCCGGAAAAAGAAGTGTTTTGTATTTTAATAAAGAAAGAGAACTTTTTACTGTCGATCGATATTTCTCTCCCCCGGAAAGAATCCTGGAAAACAAATTACTGAGTAAAAATCTGGTAAATATTGTCATTACCGGTTCAAAAACCTATGAAATCAAAGATCCTGAAAAATATGAAGAACTTTATAAAAAAGTGCTTGCGCAGACTAATCAGATGACGGTAGAAAAAGGAAGCAATCCTTCCTGTGTGGGATGTCCGATGGGTTGTTCAAAATCAAAAATCGGAGAGATAGGCGGGAATATTCTCACCCACAGTCTGGTTGCCTGTCAGTATGCAGAAAAAATCTTTTCTGATGTCGGAGTTACCTTTTCATGTCTGAACATTTTAGGTTATGATTATACTCACGAGGATATTGAAAATACTACAAAACTAATTGAATTAACTATGAAAGAACTGGAACAGGATCCGCAAAGATTATAGAAAAAAATAATATGAAATATGCTGTTGCGAATTGGAAAATGAATATGGATCTTAAGGACATTCAAAACTGGTTGCAGGCATTTGAAAAATACAGCAACGACAAAGCAATTATGGAAAAGGTAATTCTTTCCCCATCACATCCCTATCTCTATCTTACACATCAGGCAGGATTTAAAACAGCAGCCCAGGATGTTTCATTAATCGATGAAGGTGCTCATACCGGTGAAACAGGAGGATTTCAACTAAAAAATTTCTGTTCATACTGTATCGTAGGACACAGTGAAAGACAGGAAAGTTTTGATGTGGTGCTGGACAAAAGAGATCAATGTCTGAAAAACGGCATTACACCGATTGTCTGTTTTACTGAAACAGACAATGCAATCAATTATTACACTCAAGGGGTGCTTCTGGCATGGGAAGACCCTTCTAATATTTCAGTTAACGGAGTCTATCGGGCAAAAGATCCGCAGGAAATACGCACGAATGTTAATGTGATTAAAGCTACTCTGCCAGCAGGAGTGGAGCTTATATACGGAGGATCAATTAATAGACAAAATATCGGTGAATTATGTATGATTATAGGATTGGACGGTGTTCTTGTAGGAAATGCCAGTTTAGACCCGCAGCATTTTTATGAAATATGTAAACATTAACCAAAGAACTGAAACCGTGCGGACTACCCCAAAGAAGAAAAGCAATAAATGGAAATGGGGGATGTTTGCGGCTGTTTTTATTATCGTAGCTGGAGTAGTTCTTTTTATCAACCAGAAATCCACGGCCATTTTTAATCCCATATCAATAGTTGCCAACGTATCTTCCGCATCATTAAAGGAAACAGATGGAAGAACCAATATCCTGATTTTAGGATCAGACAAGCGTTCGGTAGGAAATGTCTATTCCGTTCTTACCGATACCATCATTGTTGCTTCCATAGGCAGAGTGGACAACGATGTGGTTCTGATCTCACTTCCCCGTGATTTATGGGTCAACGGACCAAAAGGTTTTTCTAAGATTAATGCCGTATATACATACGGACAGGTGAAAAATGAAGGAGCACAGGATCTGGAAACTGTTGTGGAAAATGTCCTGGGTATACCTATTCATTATTATGTGGTGGTTGATTTCAATATCTTTAAAGAAACCATAGATGTACTGGGAGGTATCAATGTAAATGTGGAAACTGCATTTGAAGACTATGAATACCCGATTGAAGGAAATGAGGATAATTCCTGCGGCAGAACACCAGAAGATGCGGAAAAAATGATGGAAGAAGGAAGGCCTTTGTATCAGATTTATCCCTGCAGATACGAACATCTTTCTTTTACGGTGGGCGAACAGGTAATGAACGGAGAAACTGCCTTAAAATTCTCTCGATCTAGACACGGAAACAACAATGAAGGAACAGACTTTGCCAGGGCAAAAAGGCAGCAGAAAGTTATTCTGGCTGTAAAAGAAAAAGCCATGTCCGCCGGTACTTTATTCAATCCGGTCAAACTTAAGGAGCTTTATGAAACTTACTCTAAAAACATAGATACTAATATTGGTCTGTCGGATGTTCAAGGTTTTTATCAGTTATCCCAACAGGCGGATTTTAATAACATCAGATCCATAGTACTGGATGACAGAAGCTCCGCAGAAGTAGGCGGTCTTTTGTATGCTCCTACAGACAGAAGTTTATACGGCGGTGCCTATGTTCTGATACCCAGAGCAGGTGATTTTACTCAGATGCATGCTTACGTACAAAAATATCTGTTCGGAGAGTTGTAGTCCAACTGGTAAAATTGATCTATGGTTTACCTGGTACATGGTGAAAATTATTCCTATTCCCGAAAAATTATCAGCAGTCAGCAGAAAAAACTCGGAGTGGAAACAAAAACGGAGGTAGATCTAGAGGATGTTACCCCCGAACAGTTAAAAGCACTCTGCACCTCCTTTGATATATTCGGAACTCCTCCGTTTATCGTTTTTAATATCAGTAAAGCAGGGAGACAAAATCTTGAGCCTTATACAAAGATCATTACCGATGTTCCTCAAGAAACTACACTAATAATTTTATCCTCCAAGGATTTAAGCAGTACCAATATATTTGTCAAAGAAGCAAAGAATTTGGGAATAAATGTAGTCAGAAATCAGAAAATACCCGAGTCGAATATATTCAGATTTATTGATGCACTATACAAAGGAAACCGTCTTCTTACATATAAGGAGTTGTCAAAATTGATTAAGGAGGATCAGGATCCCTTCTATATCTTTTCCATGATCCTTTACGGAGCAAGAAAAAATGCTTCCTCAATCGGAGAAGAAAAAACAAAACAGCTCTTTCTTGACTTATACAATACGGACAAGATATTAAAAACAGGGGGAATAGACCCGGAAATTGCTATTCCCTACACTGTAGAAAAAGTATTTGGATATGTCTAAATTCCGCCCGCATAAATACATTAAAGATGATTCATTCGATCCGTTTTACAGTGAAGTAAACTGGAGGTTTTTACTAAGAAGCAGACTTCTTTCAATATTTCTGATCATTTTCAGTTTCCTTATTAGTATTACCCAGATTGTTATTCCAGTTTACCTGTTGGGAACTATGGATTCGGTTTCCTCCCAGGTGGAAAAAAGTATCCTAGGGGTTGCAGGTGGTTTTGGGAAATTTGAATTCAGGGAGCTAAAAAAGACAAACATAAAGCGGGAAACGGAAACTTCGGTTGTCTCTCCATATTTTTATCTGACCATTGATAAATTAAGAATTAAAAATGCCACCGTAGAAATCAATGCAGCAGATCTGAATCCGGATGACATGCTGGGACACTATACCGGCACCAGTCTACCGGGTGAAAAAGGAAATATGTTTATTTACGGTCATTCCGTCCTTCCTATGTTTTACAATCCCAGAAACTATAAAACCATCTTTTCAACACTGGGGGATTTGGAAATCGGTGATGAGTTAAATATTACTTATAACGGGATTGCTTATAAATACAAAATTGACAGTAAGATTATCATGGACCCGGTAAAAGTAGATCCTTTGGCACCGGTCAAACCAGCCTATCTTAATGAAGAAACAATTACTCTTATGACATGCTGGCCGGCAGGATCAAAAAGCAAACGACTGCTGGTTAATGCGGTAAGAGTAAATGAGTATTAAAAGTCTTTAGTAGCTTCCTTTTCAAAGAGTAATAATGCTTTCTTCCTGGGAGATGTGATCAAAAAGTATATACCTCCCAAAAATACAACGGCTGAAAGAAATGCCATATATGTCAGGGTGGAATCGCCTGTATCAGGTACTGTGCTTTGTGTTGTTTCAGGAATATCTGCACTTCCTAAAACAACCGGTACTTCCTCATTCAGTTCCTGCTGAACAAGAACTGCAAAAGGACCTTTCTCCTCAGTATCAGTCACAAACGCTTCGGATTCCTGAGCAGGCTCTGCCGGCTGCACCGATACAGACTCTTCAACTTCCTCGATACCCGTTACACTCGTTGAATCGGTTGCCAGATAGTAGACAAAGGAGAATACCACTAAAGTAATAGATAATGTAATTAGGAAAGTTTTAAATCCGTTTTTAGCAACTGTAGAATTATTCATGAGCAGGTTTTAGTTCTTTCAATAAAAACTCTGTATCTATTTTAGCATTAGTAGATCCCTCAAAGTCAAGAGGATCCCTGATCAGATCATCCAGATAATATATCTTCACACTTATATCCATTAGATATGATATATCCTTGTTATCTTCAGCCTTAACTTCTAAAATATCGGATAAACGCGAGGTGTTTTCCAGAGCAAAAACTACTTCCGGCAGTTTTTCTACATCTCCTAAAAGCCTGATACGAACAGTTACGGATTCTTTATCTGGATAATCAACTATAAAATCATAAAGAAGTATGTTATAAGAGGAAAATATGGAGCTGGTTTCGCGCAGATACTCCTGAACCAGCGGCGTCTGCGGAATAGCAATATTAATCCTATCCAGGATCGGACTCAGTCTGCTTAACTCGGCATCCATATCAATCAATGAAAATTTTTTCTTTTCCAGCTCGTTAACTTCCGATTCCAATAGGGAAATTTCCGATTTCTTTTCCGTATATGCCGCCATTGCCAGATGCATCCCAAAAAATCCGAATACCAATAAATCTATGAAAGCCAAAACCAGATAAAAACGTAAAGCCTTTCTTGGTTCAGATAAATATTTGAGTTTTAAAAAATCCAGTACTTGCATTTCTATCTATAACGGACAACTAGTTCAATTTCATATATATTCTGGGTCATAACAAGATTTGCGGAAAGAATCGACACTTCCTGGGCAAAATCGTCCTTTAATACATTGGTAATGAAAGAAGCAACATTCAGGGGTCCGGGAGACAGCAGAATCAGGGAAGCGGTTTTTCCCTGAACCATCTCGTTTTTTATTGACACACCTTCCGGAAGTGACTTGATTATTGAATCCAGCATTGCAGGTGCATAATGTTCTTTTTCATTAACCTGTTTTAGAATTTGTTCTCTTAAAACTACGGAAGTATGTATTGCTTGTACATCCGGATAAACAAACAGTTCATCGGTCAGAACGTTTTTATCATCTTCCAAAGCCATAATCTTTCTATCCAAGGCGTCATTTAAAGCCAGCATGAAAAAAAATACACCTGGCAGTATTAATATAAAAAGCTTTAATATCAGGGTAGCTTTATTTACAAAACTGTAACTTTCAAAAAAATCGTCTTTAAAGGATTCTAAAAGATTAGGACTAGTATTGGATTCCTCAGGGGAACTATCAGGATTTTGAGGTTGCTCGTTTAGATTCTTTTGAATGGGCAGCAATTTTTCTAGCATAGCGAGATTTTAGCCTATTTGCTTTATTCTTGTGAATAGACTTGGTCTTGGCAGCTTTATCAACGGCTTTCTGCAGTTGTATCTGCTCTTTTTGTAGTATATCAGTAGAAACTCCTTTAGTCTCCAGTTTTTTCACCAGGGATTTGGAAAGAGTTTTCACTTTACGTCTCCAAAAAAGATTTTGAGATCTTTTCTTGAGTGATTGTCTATTTGCTTTTTCTGCTGATTTTGTATTCGCCATATCGCCGGCATATGATAACATACAATCTGTAATGGTCAAGCCGAGCATCTTCAGCACTCAAAATAGTATCGTATCGGCCGCAGCTGTACTTAGCATCAGCAGCGGAATCAATGCTGTTTTGGGATTTGTAAAAAGCCGCTCTCTGGCGCATTTTTTCGGGGTTTCCGATGAACTGGCCGTTTTTTATACCGCAGATCTTATTCCCAACATGGTGTACTCTTTTTTGGTAGTAGGTGCCCTATCCACAGTGTTTATTCCTGTATTTACCCAGGAATATAAGCGAAACCACAGCATTGCCTGGAGGACAGCTTCCTCATTTATTAACCTCTCAGTTTTGGTCTTTTTCCTTCTGGGAACAATCAGCTATATCACCGCCCCCCATATTATCCGCCTGATCTCTGTTAATAAATTTAGTGCAGAACAGATAGCACTGGGCTCCAGTCTGATGAGAATCATGCTACTCTCTCAGCTTATTCTGATAGTTAGCAGTTTCATCACCTGCATCCTACAGTCCTTCAAGTACTTCCTGATACCGGCTATGTCTCCTATTCTGTATAACCTGGGGATGATTCTAGGCACCATATTGCTGTCAAATCATATAGGTATTTTCGGACCGGCAATCGGTGTACTTATCGGATCAATCCTTCATTTATTAATACAGCTTCCCTTTTTACCTAAAGTATCACCTAAATACTCACTCAAATTGGACCTGAAAGATAAGGGGATCGGAACAATTTTTAATCTAGTACCACCCCGAATACTGAGTGTTTTCATCTCCAATCTGGGAAATACCCTCAACAGCTCTCTGGCTATCTTTATTTCCCCCGCTTCGGTGGTTCTTCTGAAATTTGCCAATCAGCTGCAATTTTTCCCTGTCAGCTTATTCGGGTTGTCCGTTGCTTCCGCAATTCTGCCTACTCTTTCCGCTCAGGCAGATGAAGATGATTTAAGTACATTCCGAAAGACACTCACCACTTCCTTTTTACAGATGATGTTTCTGGTGGTTCCCATTAGCGTTATTCTTTTTGTATTAAAAGTACCTCTGGTTAGAATTGTTTACGGTGCCGCCAGCTTTCCATGGGAAGCGACTGTAAAAACATCCTATGTTCTGGCATTTTTTTCCATTTCAATTCTTTTTCAAAGCACCAACTATCTTCTAACCAGAGCATTCTTTGCATTAAAAGATACAAAGACTCCGGTTATAATCAGTTCACTTACACTTGCCATTCATATTCTGATGGCTATTACTTTTGTGAGAATCTTTGGTCTGGGGGTCTGGTCTGTGGCCTTTGCTAGCTCTATTGCATCATTTATTGAAACAATCTATCTATACCGACTAATTAGTGCAAAAACCGGACGTTTTTATGAACCAGCTATTCTTCCTTCCTTTATTAAAATCAGTTATGCATCCCTCTTAATGGGAATTATGCTGTATATACCGTTAAAACTTCTGGATCACTATGTCTTTGACACCACCAGAACCCTGCAGCTTCTTATTGCCACCGGAATTGCCAGCTTAGGAGGTATCTCAACCTATTTCTTTTTGACAGACAGGTTCAAAGTTCCGGAAATTCAACTGCTGTATCGGCTTTTACATAAATTCAAATTCCCGAATAAACAGAAAGTAAACCTTCTGGAGAATACCGCATAGATTGCACTTTACGCACTGACTTTAGACCAGTACAATCCGTTCTATGGATCAGAATAATATCAGGAATTTTTCAATCATCGCCCATATTGATCACGGAAAATCTACCCTAGCTGACAGACTGCTGGAAATAACGGGTACGGTGGATAAAAGACATCTGGTGGATCAAACCCTGGACAGCATGGATCTGGAACGGGAAAAAGGCATTACCATCAAACTGAAAACCGTGAGAATGAACTATAAATTAAATGACAGAGAATATCAGCTTAATCTGATAGACACCCCTGGACATGTGGATTTTTCCTATGAAGTATCCAGATCTCTAGCTGCTTGTGAGGGAGCCTTATTAGTTGTGGATACCACACAGGGTATTCAAGCCCAGACCGTCTCCAATATATATAAAGCTATGGAAGCAAACCTGAAAATTATCCCCGTTTTAAATAAAATTGATCTGCCGGGAAGCGAACCAGAAAAAGTAAGTGATGATCTGGTAAGAACCTTCGGATTCTCCCCGGAAGAAATGATCCGTGTATCTGCAAAAACCGGAACGGGAGTTGAAGATCTTTTGGAAACCATAATAAATAGCATACCGGCACCAAGCGGAAGAAAAGACCTGCCGTCAAAAGCATTAATCTTTGATACTTTTTATGATGAGTACCTGGGAGTTGTAGCAGTAATAAAAGTGGTGGACGGTGAATTTAATAAGAATATGATCATCTCAAAAGAAAAAATTAAATTTATGGCTACAAACACCACATCCGTTCCAGAAGAGCTGGGTATATTTACCCCCAAACGTAAAGAATTAAGTATATTACATACAGGAGAAGTAGGATATATTGCTACCGGACTTAAGGATATTAAAGCAGTCAGAGTCGGTGATACACTAACGACTCTAAAAGATTCAGATAAAATACAACCGTTGTCCGGATACAAAGATGTAAAACCTTTTGTTTTTGTCTCCATATTTCCGATTGAAAACGATAAATTCCCGCTACTTAGAGATGCCCTTGAAAAACTCTCGCTGTCCGACTCTTCCTTAAGTTATGAACCAGAAAGTTCAAGTGCGTTGGGATTTGGTTTTAGATGTGGGTTTTTAGGACTTTTACATGCAGAGGTTATTCAGGAAAGACTGGAAAGAGAATATAATCTGCAGCTAATTTCCACAACACCTTTTGTTGAGTACAGAGTAGCACTTTCAACGGGAGAAGTAATAAACATAAAATCTCCTTCTGAACTTCCGGACACATCCAGAATCGGGGAAATAATGGAACCATGGATTTTATTGAATATTGTTTCTCCGTCTGAATATGTCGGAGGAATTATTACACTGTGTGAGGAACGCAGAGGAATAATGAAAAACATGGAGTACCCCACGGAAAACCGGGTAGTTTTTGAATATGAACTTCCCCTCGCGGAACTGGTTTTCAATTTCTATGATGAATTAAAAACCGTATCCTCCGGCTTTGCCAGTCTTGATTATGAGTTTGCAGATTACAAACCGGTTACAGCAGTAAAAATGGATATCCTTGTTCATGGGGAAATTGTCCCACCTCTTTCAAACATTGTCCTAAAAGACAAGGCACCGGAGATTGGAAGAAACTTGATTGCAAAATTAAAAGATATTATTCCCCGTCAACAGTTTAAGGTGTCCCTGCAGGCAGCTATCGGCGGGAAAATTATTGCCAGGGACGACATTCCCGCTTTACGAAAAAACGTATTGGCAAAAATGTCGGGAGGTCATAGAGAAAGAAAAGATAAACTGCTGGAAATCCAGAAAAAAGGAAAACAGCGTATGAAACGCCTAGGAAAGGTGGATATTCCCCAGGAAGCTTTCCGTCAGGTTTTAAAATCATAAATCTATTTAACTCTTGTATAAATTACGTTACTATTTATATACATAAATTGACTTGCCGTTTATCTAAATGGTTTAAAGGAGGTGACCCCTGTTAGTATGAACTTAATAAAACATAAAAGAGGTTATTTAACTCCGCTTTTTGTATTTACTTCATTCGCCTTAGTAGCTGTGTCCTTTGCTTCATTTATCATTGTTTCAAAAGGAACATCTCCTTTTGAATCACTGGCTAAAACAGATAATCTTTATAGAAATAAGATCCGTTGTGACGCAACTATGCCCTGTCCGGGAAACGGCACCTGCATCCAAAGCTACTGCGTCTTTAATCAGGTACTTCCCCTTTGTGAGCCGGCAGAATACTGTACCTCAGACACTCAGGTGAAAGTATTTAATTCCACAGCCTGCCGCACACCGTCAGGAGGAATTGTTAGATGCTGTCAGGATGGATTCTTCAGGGACAGCAATGCTGTTTACTGTACACAGAATTCGGATATAAACAATGTAATGGATACTAATCCGTCCGCCCAGTAAAGCGGGATTTCTAATATGATCTTAATAAAACTCCCTCACGGATTTTACGGTGGGAGTTTTCTTTTGAAAAGATATAAAACTTGTTTTTCTGGATTTCCAGTTGGTTGCAGATCTTGACAGGATTAGCACTCATGCTATCATTCTGATAAGAGGTTTAAAAAAATGCTTACAGAAAGACAACTTCAATTATTAAGTGCTATCATAGGTGAATATATTGAATCCTGTGAGCCTGTCGGTTCTCAGGTTTTGGTTAATAAATACAAACTTAAGTATTCCGCTGCTACGGTCAGAAACGAAATGGCACGATTACTGGAAGACGGTTTTCTGGAGATGGTGCATACATCAAGCGGACGGGTACCTACTTCCATGGCATATCGCTTGTTTCTTTCAGAACTTATGGAAGAGGAAGAACTTCCTGTACTGCAGGAAGTCGCCATTAAACAGAAACTATGGCCCAATAGATTTGAATTTGAAAAAATGCTTAAACAAGCTTCTATTGCTTTATCCGATATCACAAAAGAACTTGCTCTGGCAACAACGGATGACGGACATATTGTCTCCGCCGGTGCAGTACATGTTCTGGATAATAGGGAGTTCTGGGATATTAACGTTGCAAAGTCTGCCCTTCACTTAACGGATAGATATGAACTCCTCGAACAAATCTTTAACAAGGCTCTTGATGATTCCGAAGTAAAATGTTTAATAGGAGAAGAGCTGGGAGTAAGTAAACTGGAATCGTGTGGTTTAGTTTTTGCTCCCTACGAGTCAGGTAATAAAAGCGGGTACATTGCCGTACTGGGGCCGGCAAGAATGAGATATCAGAAAGTCATTCCCGCAGTCCGTTACACAAAAAACCTGATTGAAGAACTCGGAAATTCCTGGTAAATATTCTTATATATTCAGTTACTGCCTTATATAACTTATGGATGATAAAGAATTAAAAAATAAGGTTAATGAACTTGAGGCTAAAATCGTAGAGGTGGAAAACAACTGGAAGAGGGCTCTTGCCGACTACAAGAATTTGGAAAGACGTGTTAATGAGGAAAAGGATGCCGTGATGGATTTTGCCAATCTGGTATTAATATCTCAGCTGATACCGGTAGTGGATAATCTTGAACTGCTTCAGCAGCATTCCAATGATACCGGTATAAAAATGATCGTTAAAGAGTTTAAACAGATTTTAAAGAACAACGGTCTTGAGGAAATTAATCCTATTAATGAAGTATTCAACCCGGATAACATGGAAGCTGTAGAAACTAAAGAAGGGGAACCTAACAAGGTTCTGTCAGTTGAACAAAAAGGTTATATTTTAAAAAATAAGTTAATTAGACCGGCAAGAGTAATAGTCGGTCAGAAACTAGAATAACGGAGGAATTATATGGCAAAAATTATCGGAATTGATTTAGGTACAACTAACAGCTGTATGGCTGTCATGGAAAGCGGACAACCTAAAGTTATCCCAAACGCAGAAGGCGGAAATACCACACCGTCGGTAGTTGCTCCATCAGCAAATCTTGTTGGTATACCGGCAAAAAGACAGCAGGTTGTAAACCCAAAAAACACAATATTTTCAGTTAAACGTTTAATGGGAAGAAAATTCTCCGACCCGGAAGTTCAGCAAATAGCTAAAGACTATCCGTACAGCATTGTAGAAGGACCAAACGGAATGGCAGCAATTGAAGTGGAGGGTAAGGTATACACACCACAGGAGATATCCGCACAGATTTTAAGCAAAATGAAAGCGGATGCCGAAAAGTTTACCGGACAGACTATCAAGGAAGCAGTCATTACTGTACCTGCGTACTTCAATGATGCACAAAGAACTGCAACAAAAGAAGCGGGTCAGATTGCAGGACTGGATGTAAAAAGAATTATCAATGAACCGACCGCGGCAGCCTTAGCATATGGTCTGGATAAAAAAGGTGCGGAAAAAATCGCAGTTTATGATCTGGGTGGTGGTACGTTTGATGTATCAATTCTGGAAATAGGTGAAGGTGTATTTGAGGTCAGATCTACCAACGGAGATACTCATCTGGGAGGAGATGATTTTGATCAGAAGATTATCAACTGGTTGATTGAACAGTTTAAACAGGAACAGGGTGTAGATTTATCGGCAGACAGACAAGCTATGCAAAGACTTAAAGATGCGGCTGAAAAAGCTAAGATAGAACTGTCAAGCACACTGGAGACTGAAATAAGCATTCCGTTTATTACTGCGGATGCTTCAGGACCTAAACATCTCAATTTCAAGTTATCCCGAGCAAAACTTGAACAGCTCGTGGATGATTTAATCAGAAGAACCTTTCAGCCAATGGAGAATGCCTTAAAGGATGCCGGACTTAGCAAGTCAGATATTGCAGAGGTAGTCATGGTCGGAGGTATGACCAGAATGCCTAAAGTCATCCAGACAGTAAAGGAATTTTTCGGCAAAGATCCGCACCAAGGAGTTAATCCAGATGAAGTCGTGGCAATCGGAGCAGCTATTCAGGGAGGGGTTTTAGGAGGAGATGTGAAAGACATACTTCTGTTGGATGTCACTCCTTTGACCCTAGGTATCGAAACACTGGGGGGAGTCAGCACACCTTTAATTAAAAGAAATACCACTATCCCGACATCAGCTTCGCAGGTATTCAGTACAGCAGCAGATAATCAGATGAGTGTGGAAATTAACGTATTACAGGGGGAAAGAGAAATGGCAGCTGACAACACTTCTCTGGGAAGATTTATCCTAGATGGGATTGCTCCCGCTCCAAGAGGGGTTCCTCAGATTGAAGTCACCTTTGATATAGATGCTAATGGTATCCTGAATGTTTCGGCAAAAGATAAAGCAACCAATAAGGAACAAAAAATTACCATTCAGGGAGGTACCGGCTTAAGCAAAGAGGAAATTGAGAAGAAGGTTAAGGAAGCTCAGATGCATGCAGAAGAAGACCGCAAGAAAAAAGAACAGGTAGAAGTCAGAAATACTGCTGATACTCTCACCTATACTGCAGAAAAAGCTTTGCAGGATGCAAAAGATAAAATACCAGAAGAGTTAAAAAATAGTATAGAAAGCAAGATTAAAGACATCAGGGATGTTTTGCAGACCGCAACAACGGAAGATCTGAAAACAAAGACTCAGGAATTATCTCTAGAAATGCAAAAAATCGGACAGTATATGTACGGACAGCCGGGACAAGAACAACCCGGACCTCAAAATCAGGGACCTGGTAATCAACCGGGTGATAATAAAAACGGAGACGGTCCGATTGAAGGAGATATCGTAGAATAAATCCTATAAAAATTTATTCATTTTATAAGAATACGACTCCCCCAAACAGGGGGAGTTTTCATACGGTAGATACTCTATATAATTTCTTGATTTTCCTAATCTCACAAAATAAACTAAATATAGTATTTGTTTAGAGGAAGTAAATTATATGAGCACTAATTTTAATATCCCAGAAGCTAGTGAATACGATGAAAAAAGAATTTTAATTGAAGCGTTAGATAGAGAAATAAGCGGGCGCTTAACTGACATGGGCGAAATTTCCACATTAGATCCGAGAGAAGTTGAGGTTTTAGATAGCATCAGAGAGCAACTTAAATCCCAAGGAGTAAGATTTAATGAACCCGGTGTTTCTCCGGTAAATTTTCAGATAGAAATACCGGAAAAATTAAGAAAAGAATATGTCCGCACAATGTTTGAAGTTGAACAGGATAAGCTTAAACAAAACCTTGTTCAAGTCGGCACTAATCGTGGTGTAGAAACGCCTTTTATGAGAAGACTAGAGCAAGCGAAAGCTTTAGAAATGGAAATGGACATTGAAATTGATGAAAACATTAAGTACGTTCTAGGACTATAGTAATAAATACCTTAGGTTACACACAATAAATTGTTTTTGAAAGATATACCGATGTAATACATATGTACTTTCTCCTTTTTCCCATTGATCATCTGTTTTTCCTTAATAAAAACAGTTCTTAAATCAAATTGAATCTGTTATAATGTTTCAAGTTAAGCAAACCCAACAACGCTGCCTATGGACATACAAATAGTTTTAATATTTATACTTGCTCTTCTGACCCTCAATTTAATGATTGTCGGTTTTTATGCAATCCTAGTTCTAAAGGAATTCCGTGAAACAATTAAAAAATCGAACATGGTTCTGGATAATGTACATTCAGTTACCGATACGTTCGCCAACCCCATCACATCTCTAGCAGGTGTGGTAACGGGAGTAGTGGAAGGCATTAAAGCAGTAAAGTCAATCACCAGTCTAAGCGACATCAAAGAAACGGAAAATAATTTGGAAAAATAAGCGTAAGATATTTCATAAAAATTATCATATATATACTTTCAGTACACTTGCTATTTAAAGCAAAAACTAAGACAATAAACATATGCCCGACAACTTTATTCCCACAATAATTCCCAATCCTGAAACATCGTCAACAAGCAATGGTGATACACCCACTACTGAAAAACTTCCAGCGAGAGAAAGCATTCCTGTGGTAAATCTGACCTCAGATACAGATGATAATACACAACAACCGCCGACAGCATCGACAGCCATTCAGCCGATAAAAAATGTAGTTAATAAAACAAAAGAACCGGAAATATTACATAAAGTCAGTGAACATGCTGATAGTTTAACCACAATTGCTGACCAAGAGGAAGAAGAATTTATCAAAGAAGTAATGGAGGAACATAAGAACAATGAACCCGATTGAAGCACTGTATAACATTTTCTGGATCACAATCTATATCATAATCCTGATTCTATTCGTTTTTATTTCAGTCAACAGGATAATTGCCTGGTATAGGAACCGCAACGAAATAAAGGAGCGGCATAAACTTACTTTTCTGCATATTAAAGTTCCTGCTGACAATGAAATCGAAATCAAAGCTGCGGAATCCATGTTTTCAAACCTTACTGGTTTCAGGAGAAATTTCTTCCAATCTCTTTTTAAGGGACAGTACAGGATTTCACTGGAAATTGTATCAAAGGTAAGCGGTATAGGTTTTTATGTGGTGGTGCCGGATGAGCTTGTTTCTCTGGTGGAAAAACAGATAAACGGTGCCTACCCTACGGCAGAAATTGATATCGTTAACCCGAGTGAAATATGGGACCGGGGAGAATATACGGCGGTAGCAGAACTTAAATTAGGAGGTCCTCCTTATTTTCCCATCAAAACTTATGAAGAAGAAAAATCCAAAACCGATCCTTTAAGCATGATTACTGTCGCAATGAGTAAAGTGAAAGAAGATGAAGTACTTGCCGTTCAATACATCATCAGTCCGGCTACTGACTTCTGGAGAAAAGCGGGAGAGGCCTTTGTAGGAAGTATTCAAAGAAAAGCTGCAAATCCAGAAAAGAAAGTAAATATTGATAATGAGTTTATCAGCAATATCGAAAAGAAAATTACTAAGCCCGGTTTTAACACTAGTATTAGAATTGTCTCCATCAGTAAAGATAAAATGACGGCAGAAACTCATCTTAGAAATGTCACAGCGTCATTCGAACAATTCACTAATATTAAATACAACAGGTTTAAAAAACACAGGGTATTGTCCAGAAGAAAGTTGGTTGATAACTTTATTTACCGAAAAATTAATGTTGTAGAATGGTTTATTCCTTTTTTGGATATCATAATTTTCAGAAATATTTCAGTGTTAAATATTGAAGAACTTTCCGCTGTATTTCATTTTCCCAATAAAAATGTGCAGACACCAAACATTATCTGGCTAAGTGCCAGAAGATCCACTGCACCGGTAAACCTTCCTTCAGAAGGGTTGTATTTAGGAAAGAGTGTGTTTCGTGGCGTAGAAAAGAAAGTCTATATTATGGAGGACGATAGAAGAAGACATTTCTATATTATCGGACAAACCGGTACCGGTAAGTCTCAGTTATTAATGTCTTTAGCTCTTCAGGATATCAAAGCAGGAAGAGGGGTGGCTATTATCGATCCTCACGGAAGCGATATTGATGAACTTTTGGAAAAAATTCCCGAGGAAAGGATGGATGATGTTATCCTCTGGGATGTTGCCGATACCCAAAGACCTCTTGGAATAAACCTTCTGGAAGCAGGCTCGGAAGAAGAAAAGCACATGCTGATAAATGCTTTTATTGCTCTTTTGTATAAACTCTATGATCCTAATAAACAGGGAATTATGGGTCCTCAGTTGGAACGAGCTATCAGAAACGTTATGCTCACCGCCATGGAAGATCCTCAAAGCACTATGGTAGATGTTTTAAGACTTCTGATAGATGATAGATATGTTCAAAGATTTATCCCGTTAATTAAAGATCCTCTGGTGAAAAAATTCTGGACGGATGAACAGGCAAAGACCACGGCAAACAGAAAGGGAGAAATGATGGGATATTTTGTTTCCAAGTTTGACCGTCTAGTTACGGAACGTATTATGAGAAATATCATTGGACAGCCTAAATCCTCATTTAACTTCCATCAGATTATGGCGGAAAAGAAAATTCTTTTGGTAGATTTATCAAAAGGAAAAATCGGCGAGGAGAATTCAAATTTTATAGGGCTTCTGATCGTCCCCAGAATACTTTCTGCCGCATTAGCAAGAGCATCTAAACTCGGTAAGGAAGATTTCCCGGATTTCTACCTTTATGTTGATGAATTTCAAAACTTTGCCACACCTGACTTTGCCACCATCCTATCAGAAGCACGTAAATACAAGCTTAACCTGACAGTCGCTCATCAGTTTATTGCTCAGCTGACGGATGATATCAAAGAAGCAGTATTCGGTAATGTGGGCACAATGACCGCCTTTCGTGTAGGTCCTGATGATGCTGAGTTTCTGGAATCCCAGTTTGAACCGGTATTTACTAAAAACGATCTGGCAAAACTGGCGGTGGGAACCTGCTATACAAAACTGCTGGTCAAAGGCCACCCTACTGTACCGTTCTCTATGTCAGTAGATTGGGATATGATTACCCAAACCAAGAAAGATCCAACAAGAGCAGAAAGAATAAGAGAAGCATCCAGAATGAAATACGGGACTCCGGTTGAGAAAGTAGAAGCATTTATCAATGAAAGAACAACCACAGCCGAACCCGAAACCCCGCCGATCAGTCAGGGAGGATTTGACAGATCAAAACTTCCATTTTAATTTCCTCTGAAAAATATCTACAAGGTGCAGATCCCTGATAAAATTTGTATAATCACATTAAGATGAATCTGCCTTTTTTAAAAAGTACTACAATACCCGCCAACCATTTTCTCTCTGTGGATATTAATTCCGAAAATGTTAAATGTCTGGCCTTTTATGTGGATGAACAGAATACCGCAAAAATTGTCGGGGTAGGAACATCAAATCTGGAGCCGGGTGCAGTCAGAGCAGGAAATATTATTGACTTTGATCAGACCTTAAATGCCCTGGATATTGCACTAGGAGCAACATTGGAAAATGTGGAAGGCAGAGTCAGCGATGTTATTTTCGGAGTCAACGGCGAACTGTCTTTGGGGTTGATGACCACCGCACGAGCAGTAAGGAATAACAGTGGTCAGATAAACGACTCGGAAATCACGGGTATTGAACAGACTATTATGAACAACGCTTTTGTTATAGCACGAAATGAAATTCTTCTCACGACAGGAAATTCCGATATTGATATTGAACCGGTCACCACTTCAACCGTATATACAAAAGTAAATAACCGTCTAACGGAAAACCCACTTCAATCAACAGGAGATACTCTGGAAATTGCATTGTTTACTGCTTTTACTCCGGTATATCATGTGAAAAATCTTCAGAAATTGGCAAAAAAACTGAAACTGAACATCATTGCCATCGGATCTGAAATGTTTGCTTTGGTTAATGCCTTAAAAAACGATCCCGATTATATCGTCATTAATATTGACAGCGATTTTACTAATGTTGCAATAATTTTCGGAAACGGAATAACCGCAACTAAAACTCTTCATATTGGAGCAAACCACTTCACGAAAGAAATCAGCCAGAAAATGGGGCTGACCATGAAAGAAGCCCAGAAGTTTAAAAATAGTTATGTTTACGGAAAACTCTCACAAAGTGAGAGTCAGGTGGTCCAGAACTGTATTTCGGATACCCTTAACACATGGTTGGATGGGATTGAACTGTTATTTGGAGAATTCTCAGGAGTAAAAACCTTTGCTTCTAAGATCTATCTGGTAGGAGAAGGTTCAAAACTACCTGACCTGTTTGAATTTATTAGCAGGGAACCCTGGACAAAAACTATACCGTTTAAAGTCCCTCCCGAATTTTATAAAATATCGTTTGAAAATTTGAAAAACCTTGCCGATTCAACGGGAAATGCGGACACACCTGATTATTTAATGACCGCCACTTTATCTGCTGTATACTTACTTGCCTGCAGGGATATGGGAGGAGCATCGTAATATGACAATAATCGAACTGGAAATACATGATGATGTAATTTCCACCTTAAATAAAATAAAGAATATCAATGATTCGGGAATAGAACTGCATATACCAGAAGGCTCAGTATTATTTGAAAACATTTTAAATCTCAAACTGATTGAAAAAGAAATAGAAAGCGTTGGCAAAGCTGTACAGTTCAGGACCAGAGACGAGTACGGGTTAAACCTCCTGGCTGTTATTAACGGAGAAAGTATTACCCAGGCTCCCGAGGAAGTTATTACGGATCTTTCTGTAACCCAATCAGTTGCTCCTAAAAGGGAAATAAAAATCCCTGCCATTTCGCTTCCGAAAATTAATATTGGAAAATTAAATCTTCCAAAAACCGGTTTTATTATTCCTGTGGTTGTGTTGGGAGTCCTTCTGTATGGGGGATATTCCTATGCAACAAATGCTCCAAAAGCTGAGATAAAAGTGATAGTAAATACACAACCCTTAACAAAAAGCGTGACCATGAAGATAAAACGGGATGGAACATCGGACGCCTTAGCTAAAGTTGTCAGAGGAATTCCGATCGAAGCAGAAAACACAATCACAAAAAGCATAGATACTACAGGAGAAAAATTGATCGGGGAAAAAGCTGAAGGAACTGTCAAATTCTACAATAAAACGGATAGCGATATTGAACTGAAAAAAGGTACCATATTAACGTATGAGGATCTGGAATTTGTTCTTGATAAGACAATTACAATTCCTGCCAGAGTTGATGATCTGGTGGATCCGACAAAAATAACTTTGGGTGAAGAAGAGGGAACCGTTACAGCAAAAGATATTGGGGATGACTACAATATCGGAGATGGGAAGAGCTTAAAAGTTGATGACTATAAAAACACGGATCTGGTTGCAACATCCGAAGGAAAATTTTCCGGAGGAACCAGTGAAAAGGTTAAAGTGGTAGCGGATAAGGATTTAACAGACCTTTCAACAGCGGCGCTGGAAGAAGGAAAGTCACAGGTACAGGCAGTCTTAACTCAGAAACTGGGTTTGACCCAAAAAATAGTTACGGGATCCGCTACAGTTTCGATAGTAAAAGATACATTCTCAGCAAAAGCAGGGGATGAAGCCGATAAAGTAGAAACCACCCAAGTGACAAAAATAACTGCTCTGGCTTATTCTACGGATGAACTGAATCAGATTACCTCGGAAATTCTTAAAGATCTTGTGCCGGAAGAGTATGTCCTTACCGATAAAGAACCGGAAACAAATGTGGAGATTCTTGGCAATTCCGACAGCACCATATTAAGCTCGGAAGAAGCGGACATTCAAGTTACGGTAAAAACATTTGTGATCACTGATATTAAAGAGGATGAACTCAAAGACAAACTGAAAGGAAAAAATCTGGATGAAGCTCAGAAGATACTCGGTGAAATCAGAAACGTCAGTACATATGAGCTGAAGATTGATCCCAATATCCCATTAGTCAGCAAAGTACCGGCAAAGACAGAAAATATAGTTATCGAAATAGAAACGGAAAACTAATGATAGGAAAATCAAAAAGAGGTAGTCACCCGATAATTTATAAAAGGCACGGAGCAATAAACCCAGAAAAATTCCAGGATGAAGTAATTCTGGCGGTTGACTACGGGTACAGCAAAATAGGTCTAGCTTTCGGTAGAAACGGTTTTGTTTCACCGGTTAGGGCAATACCTGCAAAAAACACTACAGGAGCAATTCATGAAATTGCCAAAACTGCATTAAACCACAGGGCTACAAAAATAGTCATCGGACTGCCTTTGGATCATGAGGGAAAAGAAACCCTGCAGTCCAAAAGAGTAAGAAAATTTGCCAAGCTGTTGAAACTGCGAATAAAAAAACCTCTTGATTTCTTTGATGAATACGGATCTACAGATGAATCCATCAAACAAACCATCGAACAGGGAATTGCGAAAAAGAAGAGAAGAGTTGTAGATCATTTCAGTGCCGCGCAGATTTTACGAAGATACTATGAGGAACACCACCCGGATCATCAATAACATCTGCCGTTAATTTACAGAAAATCTTACGATGCAGTTATTTTCCGGATAGGAGAATACCTGTTCAGGACTGGTATTATTTCCGATAGAGAAGTGTACATTCGCCTGAAAATGTTTTACAGGATTACCTGTTGTACCATCAACAATATTCTGGAAATCATCTCTGTTTATTGCTAGTTTGTTTGACATACTTCCGTTCATACCACCCATCATAAAAAGCTGATTTCCGTCAGATCTCATCACAGGTTTTGCAGCCTTCGTTTGCGGATCTAAATCATCCAGATTAAAGAAGAAAACATAATAGTTATCAACATGTTGTTTGGCTCTCAATTCAAGTGTCTGTGATGGGTTTTCCCGGGTCAGAACCAGCTCTTTAAATGTGGGTCCACCTCCTGAAAAATATGCGGTGGAGCACAAACTGGCGCGCGGTGCCGCCTGCGGCTCAAATGTTGTATCAGATGCTTTTCTGGAAATCAACAAAAACCCACCGAAGGATAATGCTATAACGGTAAAAACCAGCATGATAAAAATGGGACTAATCAGACCTGACTGTACTTTTTTGGATGCGGCCATTTTCACTTCCATAGAGTCACAGTTTAAACACTGAAAGTTCTCGCCTGGTTCAAGACAGGACGGACAAAGATAAATATCATCCTTAAGGATTAAATCCTCCTGCTTGCAGCGATTGCAAAGAAATAAAACACTTTCCTGAGGGATTTCCCCACAGTTTGGACAGATAAATTTTGTGTGTTCCATATACTAAATGGTAACATAAACAAGACATTACTGTAAAAAAACCTAATGTTAATATTAATGGCTCACACCTTTGGTAGAATATAAATAGAAGTAGATAAATATATAATATAAACGGAGAAACACTAACTATGTATAAAAGATTTATCGAAAATAAAAAAGCAGTATTTTTTGATCTTGACGGTACGCTAATTGACTCCGAACCTCTATGGAGAAAAGCAATAGAAAACGTATTGGAAAAATACAATCTGTCCTGGGCGGATCAGGAACCGGTTCTGCCGGGAACCACCTTGGAAGAAAGATGGAAATACTTTACTAAAGAATACAAAGATTATTTCGAAAAGAAGATGGAAATTCAGGAACTGATTAAACTCACCAACGAAGAGTTCCTTGAGATTCTCAATACGAATGATCTGGAATTTATCAGCGGCTTCTGGTCACTGGCGGCAAAACTGAAAGGAAAAGAATTAAAAATATGCCTTGTTACCAACTCTACTCGGGAAGTAACGGAAAAAGTTCTGGATAAGCTTCAGGCAAAAGAAGCTTTTGATCTGATTCTTTGCGGAGATGAAGTGAAAAACAAAAAACCTGATCCGGAAATATTCCTTACGGCAGCAAAACAAATGAATTTACAGCCGGAGGAGGTATTGGTATTTGAAGACTCCATTGCCGGAACTACCGCGGCATCTAATGCAAAAATGGATACTGTGGTAATCTGGAACGGTATTACAAACAAACTTCTTTATCCGAAAGATATGCTTTTATATATTCCGGATTTTGAGGGTCTGGATCAACTACTGGAAACTTACCCGGAGGATCAAATACAAATGGCGGCAGACGCTGCTTTAAGAGAGAAAGAGCTTACACAGCAAGAAAACAATCAAAATGATTCAACAGACATTGCTTAACGATGTGGATAACTCGTGTTAGATTTATTCACACTGCCTCATTGCCCCGTAACTATTAGGAGATATCTATGAACAATCAGAGCGTCCAAGATACAAATGCAAAGAATCTTTGGAAAAAAGTTCTGGGTGAACTTCAGGTTGAGGTATCTCCCCTCATTTTCAAAACCATTCTTTCCAGGGCATCCGCCAGGGATCTTACTGAAAACTCCATCGAAATTATCTGTCCCGATACACATACTAAACAAATGATGTCGGGAAAATATCTAACTCTCATACAGGACAGCATAAATAAAATAGGAAGGGGGGTGTTTGATATTAAATTCTCGGTAACAGAAGAAAAGAAAGCTGTAAAAGACCCAGGTCCTTTATTTGCAAACGACGTGGTTACCGGTGACGAGAAGAGCACTGCATCAGGGCACAGCTATGAAGATGAAGCCAGAAGATCAGGTCTGCTTACGAAATTTACTTTTGAAAACTATTTAATGGGAGCAAATAACCAGGTGGCTTTTGCTATTGCCAATGCAGTTGCGGAAAAACCTGGAACCGTATATAACCCGTATTTCATATATTCCGGAGTAGGTCTGGGAAAAACACACCTCATGCAGGCTATTGGAAATAAAATATTAAAAGTAAAACCGGGGATGAAAGTCATCTACTGCACGGGAGAATCATTTACCAATGAACTGATTGAAAATCTCCAGAAAGGTAAACGGAATAATAAATATACCTCAAATGAATTCAGGGATAAATACAGAAAAGCTGATGTTCTTCTGATAGATGATATCCAGTTTATTGCCGGAAAAGAAGCCACTCAGGTCGAATTCTTCCATACATTTGATGATCTACTCAGAGCACAGAAACAGATTGTTATCACCTCTGATCGTCCGCCGAAAGATTTCACAAATATTGAAGATCGAATCAGATCAAGATTTGGCAGCGGTATTATTGCGGATATTCAACCGCCTGATCTGGAAATGAGAATTGCCATTTTAAGAAAGAGGCGAGATGAAAACCAGGATGAAATTCCCAATGAAATCATCAATTTTATTGCGGAAAAAGTCTCTACAAATGTCAGGGAACTGGAGGGAGCCTATCTTCAGGTGTATGCGAAACTAAAAGCACAAGGCCTTGAACCCACCGTTTCTAATGCAGCGTCTATCTTGGGAGAAACAGTCAGGGACGATTATCAGAAGCCTGTAAACATCAATCAGGTAATTAAAGCTGTATGCAGTTATTATTCGGTAAAGGCTTCCGATCTGAAAAGCAACCGCAGGACTAAAGACCTGGTTATTCCCCGTCAGATTGCTATGTATCTTATGAAGGAAATCACCGGAACACCTTTGGTTACTATCGGAGAATTTTTAGGAGGAAGAGACCACACTACAGTGATGCATGGGGTAAGAAAAGTGGAAGCTGAAATGGCGGAGCTGCCAAAGACCAGACAGGACGTCAGCAATGTCAAACAAATGATATCCTCAATGTAGAGGAAAAAGTCTTATAGTTGATGTGGATAAAATGTGGGTATTTGTGGATAAGGTACTCACACACTATAAGCTTCTGTATATAACTAAATTAATTACCCACAAAGTTATCCACAGAATACAAAGGGTTTTCCGCATGGATTTAATGTAGATTCATCAGTTGACCATGCGTCTTTCCTTTTATTATTAAGGAAAAAAGATTATTAACATTACAGTAGGTAAAAATAGCTGATAACAATGCTTTTAAAGAGAGAAATACACAAATACACAATTACTAATAATACGACTACAATTTATATATATAATATTTAAGGGAAATGTTGTGTAAAAACATATGTGGTTAATTTTTACACTTTTAGCAAAATTAATAACCTGGTCAGTAAAGTTAACTGGTAAAGGAAGTGGTTATACTTTTCCCGGATATCTAATTTTAAAAATTTACCCGAATATTTTAAAAAGAGTTACTTATGAAAAAGGAATAATTTTAATATCAGGAACAAACGGAAAAACCACAACTACAAAACTAATCACCCACCTTATTACTAAATCAGGCTGTAGTGTTACTACAAATAGTTCCGGTTCCAATCTTTTAAGAGGGATTGTAACCTCCGTTCTTTTGGATACAAATATATTGGGTAAACCAAGAGGAGATTATGGGGTTTTTGAGGTAGATGAATTTAACCTCCCTGTTGTGTTAAGCCAGGTTACTCCAAAAGTATTATTGCTATTGAATTTATCCAGAGACCAGCTGGATCGATACGGAGAAACGGATATTATTTTTGAAAAATGGAAAGATGCTTTATCTACACTAAAAAGTGATGCTCTTTTGATAGCTGATTTGGATCAGAAAGAATTTAAAGAACTACCAGGTAACTTTAAAGGAAAAATTAGTTGGTTTGATTCTGCTAGCCGGCTTCTGCATCACACCAAACTTTTAGGTGAATTTAATGCTAAAAATATTAATGCAGCAATTCTTGCCTTGGAAAATCTTGGATATGACAAGGATAAACTGATTACCCTACTCCCCTCTTTTACACATGCCTATGGAAGAGGAGAGTTTATAGAAAAAGACGGGAAGAAATATCAGATTTATTTGGCAAAAAACCCAGCCAGTTTTAATCACAATCTGGATCTTTTTCTTTTAGGTCATCTAGATTCAACCAATTTGGTTTTTGTATTAAATGATAATCAGCCTGATGGCAGAGATGTATCCTGGATTTATGATATTGATAGAGAGAAGCTAGCAAAAGTGTGTGAATCAAAACGGGTATATGTTTCGGGTACCAGATACCTTGATATGGCGGTAAGACTGCATTATGCCGGCATTATAGTAAATGAATACAATATTGGAGGTGACTTATCTAATATACTTTCCAAACCTGAAGGACATCATATTACAGTACTACCTAACTATTCCGCCATGCTTGAAACACGAGAAATTTTAATGGGAAGGAAGATTTTATGAAATTGAATATTGGATATTTTTATAAGGATCAGTTAAATCTATACGGAGATAACGGAAATGTTGAGATACTTCAATATCGAGCGGAAAAAAGAGGAATTCCTGTTGATGTTAAGCAGATAGGAATAAATACTACATCAGATCAAATGGCTGTTTTAAATATAAATATGATTTTTATGGGAGGAGGACCGGATTCTGGACAGAAGGAAATGTATGAGGATCTTATCAGTAGTAAAAAGAATTTTTTGATGGATTATATTAACAGAGGTGGTGTTGGTCTTTTTATATGCGGTTCCTATCAACTTCTGGGAAAATATTATCAGACTGCTGACGGATCTTTATTGGAGGGTTTAGGAATATTTGATTTTTACACAAAACATTTTGGAAACCATAAACCGCGTTGTATAGGAAATGCTGTCTGTGAGATTTCTCCTCGGATATTGAGTGATCCTCTGTTCTTAAAAATCAACGGTTTAGGTGGTAATCTGGTTGGTTTTGAAAATCACGGCGGCAGAACCTATCTGAATAAAGACAACAAGTACGCACCCTTGGCTAAAGTGTTGTCCGGATACGGCAATAACGGAGAGGATGGAACGGAAGGTGTCTTATTTAAAAACTGTCTGGGTTCTTATCTGCACGGTCCGATTTTATCGAAAAACCCTCACCTGGCTGATTACTTGATAGCTAAGGCTTTAAAACTGGAAGACCTTCCGCCTTTGGATGATACTTTAATTACTTTAGCCCACACTGCCTGTATAAAACTTAAAAAGTGACTGGTTTAACTAGATTGAATTTTATTAATAAGGCTTTTAGCATCCATACATACCTGTTTTATGTTTTTGTATTTATTCTGCCTTTTAATTTAGGCAAGCATTTCTTCTTTACATGGTCTTATGTTAATGGCCTTTTAGTTGACTACTTTGTACCCGTAATTTATGTGCAGGATATTCTTCTGTTATTAATTTTAATTATCTGGATATTACATAGGAATTTAAAATTAAAGAAACTGTTTAATTTAAAAATATTTCCCGTTTTATTTTTACTACTTATAACCGGGCTGTTATCTGTTTTTGTTTCGGTAAGAATAGAGCCTGCAATAAGTTATTTTCTGAAATCAGTTTTATATTTTGGGTTGTTTTTCTATGTTGTTTACGAGTTTAGAAACACTATAAACCGTAAGACATTCTTTTTTGTGTTATCAATATCAATTTTTCTGTTAAGTGTTATGGCAGTAATTCAGTGGATTAAACAAGGTTCAGTATTTAACAACTATCTGTTTTTTGGAGAACAGCCTTACCACTATTATACCTACGGTATTGTGAAAGAAAATTTCCTGGGGATAACTAAAATCCCAGCCTACGGTACTTTCAGGCATCCGAATGTTTTAGGAGGATTTTTGGCAATTATCTTGATTTGGTTCTTTTGTTTGGTGCGATTTTCAAAATACTTTTATATTCCACTTGCTCTGGGAGTAATTGCTCTGTTTTTTACGCTGAGTTTTACTGCATGGCTGGCATTTATTCTAGGACTTCTATTTATTCATATAAAGAGGTATCAAGCAGTAGTACTTACTATGGTTGTATGTATGTTCCTATTTGTATTTCCCCTATTTCCAGGTCATGAAAGTGCTAGCCTGCTTCGAAGAAGCTCCCTGTTAAAAACATCTTTTGATTCCATATCAGATAATATTTTATTTGGTGTGGGGTTTAATAACGGTATGTTGTCTTCGAAGGAAGCAAGATTTATGCAACCTGTTCATAATGTTTTTGTACTCCTTTTACAGGAATCCGGAATAGTTGCTCTGCTGCTGTTTATAGTCTTTTTGATACAGCTGCTAAAAAGGAAAGATTCGGATAAGATCATGTTTATTTCCCTTCTTCAAATGTTAATACTGTTCAGTTTTGATCACTATTTTTACACAATTCATCAGACGCAGTTGTTGTTCCTGTTGACTTCCGGAATCGTTTATTCCTATAATTCTACAAGAGAAGATCCTGCTACTTTTCTTTAGATCTTCTGTTGTGTGGACCCTTTGTCACGCAAGAAAGACTCAAAATGAAATACAAATTATTAACAATTGCCCTACTATTTGTAATGTCTTTTACACTTACAGCGTGTACCCTCCAGGATTTGCCTGTAGTCGGACAGTATTTCGGTGGCGGTAAGGCTTCCGGTTCTATAACTTTCTGGGGTTTATGGGAAAACAGAGATGTAGTTAACGCTCTTATTAACAATTATCAGAATGCCAACCCTAATGTTACCGTTACTTATGAAGACCGTTCCATTTTAAATCCTAATGATTACCGGGAAAGAATCTTTGCCCGGGCAGAAGAGAACTTGGGTGTTGATGTGGTTTTAATCCACAATACATGGGTTTCTTCCTTGAAGGACTCTTTGACTCCGGCGCCTTCTGGTGTCTTTTCAGCCCAGGATTACAGCTCAGCTTTCTATCCTGTTGCTTCGGATAGTGCCGTTTTGGAAGGTAAAGTGTATGCTGTTCCTTTTTATTATGATGGTTTAGTTCTTCTTTATAACAAGGATCACTTCGATGAAATCGGTCAGATTGAACCCCCTACTTCATGGGAGGAATTCAGACGTTTGGCATTAAGACTTACTATACGATCCGGAGAGGGTGAAGATATGGAAATTGTCAGATCCGGAGCTGCAATTGGAAATGCGGATAATATTGAACATTTTTCGGATCTACTGGGTTTAATGTTTTCCCAAACCGGTGTGACAGTACCTGCTAACGTAGATACAACTGCAGCTGCAGAAGCATTGGATTTTTACACTACTTTTTATAAGACAGATCAAATCTGGGATGAAACAATGCCGGAAGCAAACACTGCGTTTGCACAGAATAAAGTTTCAATGATTTTTGTTCCTTCCTGGAGAATTCTTGATATTCTTGAAGCAAACCCGACTTTGAATTTTGGAGTAGCCCCGGTTCCCCAAGCATTGCCGAATAAACCCGCTTCATGGGCAAGTTTCTGGATGTTGGCTGTTCCTGCTACTTCCAAAAATCCGACAGCAGCGTGGGATTTCATTAAGTTTATTACTTCTGAAGAACAGGAGTTGGCACTATTCAGCGAAGCTTCCAAATTCAGACCTTTTGGTGCTCCTTATGCCCGAACATCATTAGCTGCACAAATAGCAAATGACCCCTTTGTTTCTCCTGTATTGGAAACAGCGCCTAATGCAAAATCAGGATATATTACAGCAAGATCCGGTAATGATAATGCGGTGAAAGCACTAAAGGATGCCGTTAATGCCGTTCTAAACAAATATACTGATTCCCAGACAGCACTGAAGAACTTCAAAGAAGGAAAGGCTCAACCTACAAGTAATAAATAAAAGTAATATCTAAAGAGTATTTGTCTGACTTACCTAGTATAATATCCCCGTATGAAAATATTTGCTATCGAATCATCATGTGACGAAACTGCCAGTGCGGTTGTTGAGGATGGAATACACGAAATTACGTCTGTGGTAGCTTCGTCAAAAGAACTTCATGAAGCTACTGGAGGTATTGTGCCGGAGGTAGCTGCCAGAAAACAGGTTGAGTTTATAGTACCTGTCATCGAACAGACTTTGGAAAAAACAGCTCAAGCCTTAGAAATTTCAGATAGGGTTCAGGTAATAAAACAGATAGACGCTATTGCAGTAACTGTCGGACCGGGGCTGGTTGGCTCATTAATTGTGGGGATTGAAGCAGCCAAAACACTGTCTCTGGCATGGAATAAACCTCTGATACCAGTTAATCATCTGGTAGGACATATTTATGCAAATTGGATTCACGACTCAAAAGAAAAAGAATTCCCACGTTTTCCAGCTGTAGTCCTTATTGTCAGTGGTGGGCATACGGATTTAATACTTATGAAAGATCACGGACGGTTTGAGTATCTGGGAGGTACCTATGATGATGCGGCGGGGGAAGCTTTTGATAAAACCGCCCGTCTTCTTGGATTAAGCAGATATTTAGGAGGGGTTGAATTATCCAAAGCAGCTGCAAAATGTACAGAAAACGAGCTGTCCGGTAGACTCCCCCGTTCTTTAATAAATGAGGAAAATTATGATTTTTCTTTTTCAGGATTAAAAACTGCAGTTAGAAGACTGGTTGAAAATGAGAAACATCCTGTGGAAATTGTTGCCTGTGAATTTGAAACAGCTGTAGTAGATGTTTTGGTAGAAAAGACCATCAGAGCTGCGAAAAACTATCAGGCGGCATCAATTTTATTAGCAGGTGGTGTCTCCGCTAACACGAATCTGAGAGCCCGAATGAAAGATGCTGCACAAAGTATTAATGTACCCGTTCTGGTTCCCTCGCTTAGATTATGTACGGATAATGCCGTCTATATTGCAGGTGCTGCATATTTTAATCAAGTTGAAAAACCTTTGAATCAGATACAGGCTAATCCGTCGCTGAGTGTAATGGATAGGTTTTGAACTTAAATATGGAGATTTAATAAGCAAGGGCGAACAACCATTTATACTTGGCTTCTTTTCCACAGTAGATACATTTTCCTGATTCTTCTTTTGCATCAAAGGGTAGTACTCTGGTTGTAGCTTTTGTTTCATCTTTTATAGTTGCTTCGCATTCTTCATTTTCACACCAGAAAGCTCTTACAAAACCGCCTTTGTTTTTTATTACATCCTTGAATTCTTCATAGTCTTCTACTTCATAAGTCTGTGATTCCAGTCTCTCTTTTGCCCTGTTGAATAATTCCTTTTGAATGTTTTCCAGAAGTTTCTTTACTTCATCCACAAGATGCTCTGTGGATACTTGAGTTTTTTCAGAATTAATTCTGGAGACTAAAGTAGCTTTGTTTTCTTCGATCTCTTTTGTACCGATTTCTATTCTTACAGGTATTCCTTTTTTCTCCCATTCATTGAATTTAGAACCTACGGTTTCATATTCTCTGTCATCCACTTCAACTGGGATATTTTCTTTTTCCAATTCTTTTTTACATTCCATAGCTTTTCCGACAACCTGTTCCCTGTTTTCTGTTGCGAAGACCGGAATAATTACTACCTGAATAGGTGTAATTTTAGGCGGAAGAACCAGTCCTTTATCGTCGCTGTGAGACATGATAAGACCGCCAATAATTCTTGTGCTTAATCCCCAGCTGGTCTGCCATGGGTGTTTTATTTCTCCGTCTTTGTCTGCAAACTTTATGTTGAATGCTTTGGAAAAATTATCTCCCAGATCGTGGGATGTTCCCGATTGTAAGGCTTTACCATCCTGCATCAAAGCTTCTATGGAGTATGTTCTAATTGCTCCAGGAAATGATTCTACTTTGGATTTTTTTCCTGCATACACAGGAATTGCCAGATAGTTTTCTACAACGTCTTTATAAACATTCAGCATTTTAAATACTTCCTGTTCGGATTCTTTGTGTGTTGCATGTACAGTGTGACCTTCCTGCCAAAGAAATTCCGTTGTTCTTAAAAACAGTCTGGTTCTCATTTCCCACCTAACAATATTTGCCCACTGATTAATTAATAAGGGAAGATCTCTCCAAGATTGAATCCATGTGGAAAATGTTTCATACATTATTGCTTCCGATGTAGGTCTGACGATTAATTCGTCCTGAAGTTTTGCTTCAGGATCTACCACAACACCTTTCCCCTCTCCTGCATCTTTAAGTCTGTAGTGAGTGACAATTGCACATTCTTTAGCAAACCCTTTTACATGAGCAGCTTCCTTATTCATTGTTGATTTTGGAACAAATAAAGGAAAGTATGCATTCTTATGTCCTGTATCTTTGATCTTCTTATCAAGTACTTTCTGAATGTTTTCCCAGATCGCATAACCATGTGGTTTGATAACCATACATCCCCTTACTATTGAGTGTTCTGCCAATTCTGCAGCTTCGATTACATCAAGGTACCATTGGGTATAATCTTCACTTCTTTTAGTAATTCTTTTATTGCTCATATTTCAATAGTGGTATTTTATCGCATTTTTAAGCTTTAGTCTTATGTTTTTCGGTTAATTACTTCCTAAACCTTAGCCTCTAACTTATACTCAACTTTTCCACATTGAAGTATATGTTGTGGTGACAACAAAATACACATACATAACCTATATAATTATGGTAAAGTAGACCTGTAGTATGTGTTTACAAAACTGTAATTTCATCTAGAATAAAAATATGGAGTTAAATGAAATCATTAAAAAAGAAGCATTGGATATTGTTTCAACATACAAGATTACTCGTGAAGCGACAGAAGAATTGCTAAAAGAAAGATTTGATAAAAACCCTAAACTTACAGAAATAGTTATGAATGCTGACAGCTACAAACAGGTATCCCGAATTAAGGAATACAAAAATTTTATTAAACAATCCCGTAAAGAAATATATTACTCCCTGAGGAAATACTATGTTTCTGAAAATATAAAAGAACCTGCCCTAAATATTAAGCATATTTCTTCCGAAGAACGACTACCTTATCTAGAAGAATTTAATAAAAAGCTTGAATCCGTAATCGGGAGTGCTCAAAGTATTATTGATATCGGGGGAGGTATATTTCCCTACTACTTTCCTTTTGAAAGATTTCCTAATCTTAAGCATTATGTTTGGGTAGATAAAGATAAAAATGCATATGAGTTTTTAAAAACTCTTCACAATAAAAAGCTTCATCTTTATAACGATCTAATTGGAGAAAAGCCATGGGAGAAATATTTGCCACCCGGGGTCGAAAAGTTTGACGCTGCTCTGTTAATTAAATTGGTAACTTTAATCTGGAGGCAGGAAAGAGATCAGTTTGATTATCTGACAAAGGTACCTGCCGAAAAAATTCTCATCACTGCTCCTAAAGAAGCAATGACTAAGAAATTAGACATTCGGAGAAGAGAGGACGCTGTGTTAAGAATGTTTATAGAAAAGACTGGTAGAGAGATTCAAGGAATATTGAATGTAGGTAATGAGTTTGGTTACTTGTTACGCTGAATTTATCTTTTGAATGTTTTATGTACGTCGGGTAAAGTGAATTCCACTTTTACAGGTCTTCCGTGAGGGCATGTATATTTGGTTTTTGTTTCATTAAGTTTGTCTATTAGTTTTTTACGTTCTTCAGGACTTAAATAATCCCCTGCTTTAATCGCACTTCTGCATGCAAGGTAGGAAATTGTTTCGTGGCTTTTTTGAGTAATTTTTTCTCTTTTCCCCAACAGTTTTTTTTCCAGGATTTCTTTAATAATTTCTTTGATATCCTGCTTAATTAATAATGAGGGTACTTTGATTACTTTGTACGTATTAGTTCCAAATTCCTCAATTTCAAAACCCAATTCATGCAATGTTTCCAAATGTTCTAAAAGTATCTGGTTTTCTTGAGGTGTGAGTTCTATCAGTATTGGAGTATTAAGCTCTTCACTGTATTCATTTTTCTGTTCATATGCTTCAAGAAACTGTTCATAAAGTATTCTTTCATGTGCTGCATGCTGATCGATGATGGCTATGCCGTCCTCAGTTTGAGTAATCAGGTATAAATGGTGAACCTGAAGAATTTCCTGATTCTGATCGTTATTCTTCGGTTTTACGGACCATATATCAACACTGTCTTTTAATACACTAAAGCTGTAATAATCAGCTTTGTCGTTTAACAGACTTCCGAAGATATCCGTTTTGTATGTTAAGTCGTCCTGATTTAAAGCATTATTTACTGCTTGTGTGATCTGTTCTAATAGAGATTTTTCATCATAAAAGAGAATTTCCTCTTTTCTGGGATGGATGTTTACATCCACTATGTCAAAAGGTAATTGAAGATATAAAACATATGCAGGATGATTTTTCGGTTCAATCAGACTTTTGAAAGCCTCTTTAACGGCTTGAGAAATTTTATTATTTTTAACCGGCCTATTATTCACTATTAAATACTGTTTCCTTATATATGATGTCGTATGTTGTGGTTTTGCAGCCAAACCGGTAATACCGATATATGAACTGCTGTGGTTTATCTGGATTGATTTACTTGGTTGCAGATTAAGAAGGTCATTTATTCTCTCTTCCATGGTTTGGTTTTTCGGAAGATCCAGTATACATTTTTCATTATGTTTTAAATAGAAACCTGTACGGGGATTTGCAAGAGCTTGTGAAACAGTAACATCAAGAATTTTTCTGAATTCTTTCTGTTCATTAATAATGAATTTTTTTCTTCCTGGTGTGTTAAAGAAAAGATCTTTTACGGTAATCTGTGTTCCTTCAGGAATTCCGACTTCTTTGATTGAGATAATTTCTCCCCCTTCGTTTATTACTTCCGTTCCTATATTCTCTCCTTGTAATCTACTCTTAACGGTTATTCTGCTTACCTGGGACATTGTATAGAGTGCTTCTCCGCGAAATCCTAAAGACCTAACTGAATATAGATCATCAAGGCTGGATATTTTACTGGTTGTATATGATTCCAGACAGCTGATCGAATCCTGCTGATCCATCCCAATTCCGTCATCAATGACAGTAATCTCACTCATACCACCGTTTTCCACCAGTATCTTTATTTCAGAAGCTTTTGCATCCAGGGAGTTTTCAATTAACTCTTTAACTACTGATGCTGGTCTTTCTACTACTTCGCCTGCTGCTGTTTTTGCAATAATATCTTGAGGAAGTTTATGGATTTTGGGCATAGAGTGATTATAGCAATTGTACTTAAGCTGGATCCTCTAGGACTTCTTTAATTTCTGCCAATATGTTTAATGCCTGAAGAGGTGTTATTGATGAAATGTCTATATTATGGATGATCCGTTCAAATTTCTTTCCCTTGCCAGAAGATTTACATTCTTGCTGTTTATCTTTTATTACTACTTCTCTTCCGTTTCTCTGTTCAAGATCTTTTAAGATACTATATGCATTTTCTGTAACCTCTTTAGGAACACCGCTTAACTTCGCAACAGCTATACCATAGGAATGATCCGCGGCTCCTGGAGTAACCTTGTGTAAAAATACCGGATCCTCCTGAGTACCCCCGACAAGTACCTGAAAGTTTTTTATTTTTTGAGGGTATTTATCTTCCAATTTCTGCAGTTCATGATAATGAGTAGCAAACAGTGTTTTAGGACAGGCTTTCGAACAGTTTATTAAGTATTCGGCAATAGCCCAGGCAATACTGATCCCATCATAGGTGGAGGTACCTCTACCGATCTCATCCATGACGATCAGACTTTTATCCGTAGCGTTATTTAGGATGTAAGCGGTTTCTGTCATCTCCACCATGAAAGTGGATAAACCTGAAGTAATAACATCGCTGGCTCCGCTTCTGACAAAGATCCTATCACATAGAGTAATGCGTGCTGATTGAGTGGGAACGAAACATCCGATTTGTGCCAGAAGGACAATCAGGGCAGCTTGTCTTATATAGACTGATTTTCCCGCCATATTAGGTCCAGTTAGAATTAATAACTGGTGGTCCAGCGTATTCAGATAGATATCATTAGGAACAAACTTTCCAATCTCCAGAAGTTTTTCTACCACAGGATGTCTTGCCTGTTTGATTTCAATTTCTCCTGTATTGATGATTTGAGGACGGGTATAGTTTTCTTTTTCTGCCAGTTCAGCAAAGTTTAGAAGACAGTCTATGATTGAAATGCTGTCTCCCGCACTTTGGATATCTGAAATGTTTTTCAGAACTTTTTCCACGGTATTTAAAAAGAGCTGATATTCAATATTATTTATTTTTTCTTTTGCCGATAAAATGATTTCCTCGTGTTCTTTTAATTCCTTTGTAAAAAATCTTTCTGCATTAACTAAGGTCTGTTTTCTGAAATAATTTTTTGGAACCATATCCAGATTAGCTTTCGTAACTTCTATGTAATATCCGAAAACCATGTTGTACTTAACTTTTAATGAACTGATCCCGGTTCTTTCTCTTTCTTTCGTTTCCAATTCATTAAGGAATGTGGTGCTTTCGGAAATTTTATCTTTCAGATCATCAAGAGTTTGATCCACGCCACTTTTTATAAGATTGCCGTTTTTAACTTCCAAAGGAGGTTCATCTACGATAGTGTCTTCAATTAAATCAACGGTATGTTGTAGTGTTTGAGGAATGTTGTTTTTTACTGAATTAATCAGTTTGAATTCACTTTCTTTGAGGGAAGATTCTACCTTTAATACCAGCTTCAAAGCTTCTTTTAGGTTTACGAGATCTCTGGCATTTCCTATTCCTACTGCTAGTTTTGAGGTTATTCTTTCAAAATCCGTTACATGACTTAACGTATTTATTAATTCAATACGTAGTTGTCTGTTTTTTAAAAAGTATTCAACTGCATCATATCTGTTTGTAATATCTTCTTCATTTATTAAAGGTTTTATTAACCATTGTTTTAGTTTTCTTCCTCCCATGGACGTTGAAGTATTGTCTAAAAGATTAATCAGAGAACCTGTCTTCTCTGAATCTCGTATGGTGGAGAATAATTCCAAATTCACAATGGTAGCTCTATCCAACGCCATTTCCCCTTTATTCTGCACTACATTTATTTTGTTGAGATGTTCCAGGTTATCTTTCTGAGTCTGTTTTAAATATCCCAGCAGTACGGAAGCTGCTTTTATGGCATACTTCATCCCGCTAAGACCTAGCCCGTTTAATGTTGATACTTTGAAATGTTTTTTTAGATAGTCTTCCGAATTCTTACTGTATGCTCCCCAATCATTAAATCTGAATATGTTTAAGTTTTTATGTTTTCTTAAAGCTTTTAAGAGTTGAATATTGTTATATAGATGATCCGATAGGATACATTCGGAAGGGTTAATCTGGGATAGTTCGTTGGTTAACACCTGATCAAGATTATCCTTAATTTCCAGTTCTATAGTATGAAAGCTACCGGTGGAGATATCCGAAAATGCCAGTCCCAGTTTTCCTTCTCCCATTTCCAGAGCAACAAGATAATTGTTTTCTTTTTTCTCCAAAGATTTTTCATCAAGCATCGTTCCCGGTGTGACAACTCTGACCACTTCACGTTCTACCAATCCCTTGCCCGGTTCCGTCATTTGTTCACATATTGCTACTTTATATCCGGCTTTTACCAGTTTGTTTAGGTAGCTGTCCACAGCATGATAGGGTACACCGCACATTGGTACTCTTCCATCTTTTCCTCTGTCTCTGCTGGTAAGTGTAATATCCAGTATTTGCGATCCGATCTTTGCGTCTTCCATAAAAAGCTCATAAAAGTCGCCTAGACGGAAAAAAAGAAGACAGTCAGGGTACTGTTCCTTTATCTGGAAATATTGCTTCATCATAGGAGTTTCGAATACATTGTTATCAATTTGATTTTGCATACTCATATCCTGACTATTTTAGCACCCGTCTTATCTATAAATTTTTAATGATATACTCATTATGATGCAACTGCTCTATAAACAAACTGCCAATATTTTGGAACAGGATGTCTTATCCACTGCCAATAATCTTATTCCTTATATTGAATATATGCAGGAAATTACGGGTAAACCTGATTATCCGGTTTATGAAAGCTCTATTAATCTTCCATTTGATGAAAAGATTGTTTCCGAAGTATTACAGTTCTCTCAGAAATTGGAAAATATTAAACTGATTGTGTTGATAGGAATCGGTGGGTCTTCGCTTGGTACAAAAGCACTATATCATGCACTTTTTTCCGATAAAGACCCTAAAGTGGAAATTGTATTTCTGGAGAGTGTATCTACCGTTCTTCCTGATCTGAATTTTTCTGATCCCGGTGGGGTTTTGGTAAATATGGTTAGTAAATCCGGTACCACGATGGAAACCAAAGTTAATCTGCAAAATTTATTGGAAAAGTATCCTTCATTAAAGGACAGAATTGTATATACTACAAGCACTGCTTCTAAAGACTCATATTTGAAGGTATTTAATATTCCGGAAAAAGTGGGAGGAAGGTATTGTATGTTTTCTCCGGTCGGGCTGTTTCCTCTTGCTGTTTGCGGATTGGATGTTGTTAAACTTCTGGAGGGTGCAATGCAGGCAAGGAAAGATTGTCTGGAGACAACCCTGACTAAAAATCCTGCAGCAATATCTGCATCCATTGTTTTTTCGCACTATAAGGATAATAAAAATATTAATGTTGAATTTCTTTTTCCCGCTTTTTTGGAAAATCTTGGAAAGTGGTGGCGACAACTGATGGCTGAAAGTCTGGGTAAGGACGGTAAGGGGGTCACTCCGGTTGTTTCGGTAGGCACGGATGATCTTCATTCCATGCTGCAGTTATACCTGGATGGTCCTCGGGATAAGTTTACAGAATTTGTATATCCTAAAAGCATGCTGCCAAAAGAAGTGTCCGGAGTCTTAAACGGAGTTAAAAACTCATATAGCAGACGCAGTCTGCCTTATACGGAGTTTGTTCTTGAAGACCTTACTGAAAAATCCCTCGGTTATTATATGCAATATAAGATGATTGAAACCATGTATTTGGGAAATCTCTTAGGGATTGATGCCTTTAACCAACCTGCTATTGAAGAATACAAGAAATTTTCAATTCTTAATTCCTGATTACAGGTAATCTTTCAACTTCTTACTTCTTGAAGGATGTCGTAGTTTTCTCAAGGCTTTGGCTTCAATCTGTCGGATACGCTCTCTGGTGACCCCAAAATCCCTGCCTACTTCTTCCAGTGTTCTGGATCTACCGTCTTTTAAGCCGAATCTAAGCTCCAATACTTTTCGTTCTCTGGGATTAAGAGTATCAAGAACTTCACCGATATGACCTTTTAATAATTCCTGAGAAGCACTTTCAAATGGTGAAAGACCTACTTCATCGGGGATAAATTCTTTCAGTCTGGTATCTTCTTCTTTTCCTACCGGTGTTTCAATGGAAGCAGTATCCTGGGATATTTTTAATATTTCCTGAGCCTTTTCTATTTCAATACCCATTTCCTTAGCCACTTCCTCAGGGGTAGGCGGTCTTTCCAGTTTCTGCTCCAGTTCACGTTCAATTCTTTTAAACTTGTTTATTGTTTCCACCATGTGAACCGGAATTCGGATAGTTCTGGACTGATCCGCCAGGGCTCTGGTTATAGCCTGTCTGATCCACCATGTTGCATAGGTACTGAATTTAAATCCTCTTCTCCAGTCGAATTTTTCCACTGCTCTCATCAGCCCGATATTTCCTTCCTGAATCAGATCCAGAAAAGTCAATCCTCTACCCATGTATTTTTTGGCAATGGAAACAACTAATCGAAGATTTGCCTGGATCAAAATTCTTTCTGCTTCTTCTCCATCTCTATCGGATACGTTTTTTGAGTTCTTTTCGATTTCTTTAACTAATGCTTCACTGACGCCCAGCTCTTCTGCCAGCTCTTTTACTCTGGCATTTCTTCCTGTTTCTTCTTCTATTTTTGCTTTAGCTCTTCGGTATTTTACTGCTTCAGCTTTCTGAGCCAAGTCGATTTCCTGAGCGGCGGTCAAAAGATCCACTTTACCGATTTCTCTTAAATACATCCTGACCGGATCTGAGGATGTGGTTTTATCCAGTTTTATTTTTGAAAGGTCAATTTCTTCAATTTCTGCGATTTTTTCGGCATCTTTTGCGGAATCAACATCAAATACATCTACGCTAGCTTCCATTAATTTTTCATATAAATAGTCCAGGGTTTCTATGTTTTCTTCTGCTTCAGGGAAAAGTTCAAGTATTTCATTAAGGGTGATATAACCCTGTTTTCTGCCGCGGGTAATAAGTTTAGAAACATTTGCATCTCGTTTGGAGTCTTTTTTTGTATCTTTACCTATAGCATTTTTTTCGGCTTTAGGTTCTTTTTTAGCTTCTTTCGGCACTAGACTAACCTCCCGGAAAGAGCTTTTACTTTTTCAGACAGCTCTTTAACCAATTTTATATTTTTTTCAAGTTCCGCCTGCTTTATTTTTAACGATAATTCCTTAAGTTCACGTCTGGCGGACTCTTTTTTTATGCGCTCAAAAGTGTTTTCCAGCTCGTTTTCAAACTTTTTGGGATCTTCGGTAACGTCAACCAAATCCCACATATATAAGTCCGTTACTACCTGTTTTTGCTCCTCATTTAACTTATTGTTAAAGTATTCTATCTTAAACCTTTGTTTTCTACCAAGAAGATAATCCTTAAAAAGGACAAATATTTCTTGGATTGTTGGGTTTGGGAAATCTTTCTGACCTAGCTTATACAGAATTGTCTGAGCGATGTCAAGGGGGGTTTTTAGCAATAGTGCAAGCATGTATTCCTGAGGAGACGTTTTTGACAGAACTATGTCTGCTGTCTGTTCTTCAATTACTTTTTCTTTGATAGTGTCTTTTGTATTTTCTGCCTGTTTTTCCCTACTGCTTAAGACAGTTTTGACTGTTTCTTCGTTAATGTCCAGTTCTTCGGCAATTCTTTTTGTATAGTGGTCAATGATTACTTTGTTGTTTACCCCTAAAAACTGTCTTGCGAGGTCTTCCATAATCTTTTTCTTTCCGATAGCTGTGCTTTTATCGTTTCGCTTAAAGGCAGAAGCCAGATAGAAGTCATAAACTGGAACAGGGTTACTTATTATGGAAGTTGCTTGTTCTTTGTCGGCCTGCAATAGCTCATCCAGATCTTTGTATGGTGTGGGTATCATAATAACTTTGATGTTAAAGTTTTCTTTTTCAGCCAGTTCTATTCCTCTTTGCATGGCTGAAGATCCTGCGGTATCCGAATCAAAACATAGTAACAAGTCCTGGGTATATCTTTTGATGATTTTTAATTGGTTGGTCGTTAAGGAAGTACCTCCCGAAGCCACTACGTTTGTGAATCCAAACTGATGGGCAGCTATTGCATCCATCTGTCCTTCAACAAAGATTACACCTTCTTTTTTTATCGCCACTTTTGCTTTATCCAGGCAAAATACAAAGCTATTTTTATGGAAAATAGGAGTTTCCTGGGTATTTAAATATTTCGGCTCCTTATTTATAATGGTTCTTCCGGTTAAGCCAATGATTTTTCCATTGATATCAATAAAAGGAAAGATTATTCTTCCCCTGAATTTATCGTAATATCCGTTGTCTTTTCTGCCGGGGGAAATCAATCCTGCAGTGGCAATATCTTCCGGTTTATAACCTTTTTTTGTCAGAGTCTTATATAAGGCATCCCAGGTGTTGGGTGCATACCCGATCATGAAGTCTTTGATTGTTTTATCCGTCAGTTTTCTTTTTTCTTTAAGATATTTCATAGCAGGTTTACCGATAGGATGTTTCCAAAGAAGGTACTGGTAATATAAAACCGCAAGGTGATTAATTTCGTAGTATATTTTTTTAAGCTGTTCTTCTTTGGAATACCCTGAACTTTCCAGTTTCACACCTGCTTTTTCGGCAAGCTGCCTAAGGGACTCAGGGAAGTCTACACCTTCGATCGTTTGAATGAATTTAAAAATATCTCCTGATGCCCCGCATCCGAAGCATCTGAAAATCTGCAGTTCCTGGGAAACCATGAATGAGGGGGTTTTTTCATTATGGAAAGGACATAAACCTTTGTAATTTCTGCCTGCTTTTGTCAACGTTACATATTGTCCGATTAAGTCAACAACATCTATTCTTTGTTTGATTTCATTTATTTGATCCATTGTGTATGCTATATCACACTCTTGGGCTTAGGACAAACGGTTTATTTATCAAGATTATTCACTACATCAATAACAACCGAGGGGGTAAAACCCTTATTGATTAAAAATCTGGTCAGTTTCTGTCTGACGATTTTTTGATCTTCATCCTTAATGATTTTTCTCTTCTTTATCGCCAGTTCTCTGATTTGCTTTTCTTCCTCTTCCTGTGGGTAAATGTCCATCATTTTTTCAATAATATTTTTATTTATGCCTTTTTTATATAGAAATGCCGTAATGCTTTTTTTACTGACCGGCTTTGATGATCTGATTTTTCCCTCAATATATGTTTTGGCATAAAACTCATCATTGAGAAGGCCTGCAGCTTCAATTCTTTCCAGCACATTTTCATGGATATAGTTTTTGTCTTCTTCCGTTATGTCCTCTTTTTTTAAATACTGATCCAGCCGGTTAATAACCTCCTGACGGGTTCTAAAAGTATAACCGATAAAGTTAATGGTTTTATTCAGAATTTTTTCCAAAATCTCGGATGTTTCGTTCATTTACCGGATATCTTATTCCATTCCTGAAACCTCATCCACTTCATCTTGGGTACCTTTTTCATCATTTCCTCCTACTTGCAGAGGTACTTCATGCTTGTCTTTTAAAGATTCTCTGATCTTCTTTTCAATTTCCTGCCTTATTTTCGGATTTTCCTTAAGGTATGCTTTAGCTGCTTCTCTACCCTGGGCTATTTTTTCTCCGTTGTATTCATACCAAGCTCCACTCTTTTTTACGATATTGAATTCTGTAGCAACATCCAGGATATTTCCCTCTTTACTTATGCCTTCATTAAACATGATGTCAAACTCGGCTTGTCTGAATGGCGGGGCAACTTTATTCTTGACTACTTTAACAACTACTTTTATTCCGGATACGTCACTTCCTTCCTTTAGGGACTGGGTTTTTCTTATCTCCAGCCTGATTGATGCATAATACTTTAAAGCTTTTCCTCCGGTTGTTGTCTCAGGATTTCCGAACATGACACCGATTTTATGTCTTAGTTGGTTGGTAAAGATAACCGTACTATTTGATCTGCTAATGGCTCCGGTAATTCTTCTTAATGCCTGGCTCATTAGACGTGCCTGCAGTGCAATAAAGCTGTCTCCGATTTCTCCTTCGATTTCCGCCCTTGGAACTAACGCTGCAACTGAGTCAATGGCAATTACGTCTACAGCATTGGATCTTATTAGTGTTTCTGCAATATCTAACGCCTGTTCACCGGTGTCAGGTTGGGAGACTAGGAGATTTTCTACATCCACTCCAGTTTTTGCGGCATATACTGGATCAAAAGCATGTTCTGCATCGATTAAGGCTGCAGTTCCTCCCATTTTCTGAGCTTCCGCGATAATATGCTGGACTAATGTAGTTTTACCGGATGATTCAGGACCATATATTTCCACTATTCTTCCTTTAGGCAATCCTCCGACTCCCAGGGCTATGTCAAGGGCAATTGCTCCGGTGGGGATGACTTCCATGCCTTTTTCAGAAGTTTTTTCTCCTAATTTCATAATTGAACCTTTTCCGAATGATTTTTCTATCTGATCCAGAGCTGCACGTAGTGCAATTTCTCTGTTCTTCTGCGCTGCATCAACTGTTTTGGTATCTTTTGCTGCCATAATAATGGTCCTTTCAAAATTTTTTGTTTGTGTGCCTATTCTAACAATAAATTTTTTGGAAGCAATATAGGATAGTCTATTTTCGTTAGAGTTCTGTTAATTAGACAAGTGCTGTTTAATTCTCATTAAAGTTTTTTCTTTGCCAAGTAATGTCAGTACTTCAAACAGAGGAGGTGTCGCCGTTTCACCGGATACTGCAACCCGTATAGTCATAAAAGCTTCTTTAGGTTTGTATTCTTTCTCTTTCAGCAGTTCATGGGATTTTTCATCCAGAAATTCTGCTGTCCAATCAGCTTTATTGATTGAAGAATAAAGGTTTAAGTAGCTGTTTAGAATATCTTCAGATTTTTCTTTGCTTCCGGTTTGCTTTACCAGAAGGGTTTGATCTACTTTTGGTTCCCGGAAAAAATATTCTGTAACTTCAGTAAATTCTTTGAGGGTTTTTAGCCTTTCCTGAACCAGACTAGTTACTTTTATTACATATTCATTATCAACTGCGCCTTCGTATAGTTTAATGTTGTGTTTTTCCGACCAGGCTGATAACCGATTAAATAATTCTTCTGCACTAAGCTGGCGGATATAGTATCCGTTATACCAAAGCAGTTTATCTCTGTCGAAAGAAACCAGATCAGTTTTCCCCACTTTTTCTATGGAAAAATCATTAATAAATTCTTCTAATGAATATATTTCTTTTTCCGTACCGGGATTCCATCCCAGAAACATCAGAAAGTTATTTAATGCTTCTGGTAGGTAACCTTCTGCTAAAAACTCGGTTGCTGCCACCGAACCCATTCGCTTTGATAGTTTTTGTGTACCGCCTTTCTCTTTTAATAGGGGAAGATGTGCGTATATAGGAAGATCCCATCCGAATGCTTTGTATAATAGAATATGTTTTGGGGTGGAAGGAAGCCATTCCATCCCTCTAAGAACATAATTTATTTCCATCAGATGGTCATCAACCACTACTGCCAGATGGTATGTAGGATACCCATCTGATTTTAAGAGAACCTGATCATCTATATCATTTGTAGGGAAAGTAATTTCTCCTAAGATTTTGTCTTTTACAACAACCGTATTGTTTTCCGGAACATTAAGTCTGATTACATAAGGTATACCTGAATTAAGTTTTTCTTGTATTTCTTCTTTTGATAATGACAAACAGTGCTTATCGTATTTTGTAGTGGGTTTTCCCTGTGCCTTCTGGGATTCTCTCAACTCTTCCAATCTTTCTTTAGTACAGAAACAATAATATGCGTGGCCTTTTTCAACTAACTCCAGCGCATGTTTTTTGTATATATCCAGTCTTTCTGATTGTATATATGGAGCATGGGGTCCTCCTACTTCTGGGCCTTCATCCCAGCTAAATCCATAGTCTTTTATTACCCGAATCAATCTTTCCATAGCACCTTCAACAAAACGCTCTCTATCCGTATCTTCAATACGCAGAATAAATTGACCGTTATGCTTTTTTGCCAAGGCATAGTTATATAAAAGTGTTCTCATTCCTCCGATGTGGTATTCACCGGTAGGACTGGGTGCCATCCTTGTTCTTACTGTCATGAAAGGATTCTATCACAAGCCCGCCTGTGTTAATATGATTATATGAGACTTGTAGAGATGTCTGCCTATGTAAGAAAAGGAATAAACGGACTTTTAATATTTGCCGTTTTATACTACTTCTTTGTTTTTTTCCTGATACCTAATGCAAAAAAGTATTTCAATAATTTACTTCCCGGCGAAACTTCTGCCACTGTTTTATTCGGTAAACTTGATCCTCTGGAATTCAAGGAAATGCCGTTACTTAATGCCAATCCCCGATATGAACTAAATACAAAAGACGGTAAGCTGCCTTCTTTACCTGATAAATTACCGGTATATAAATACAAGCAACCTCGATTCTCCTATTCAGATGGTACTGCCGCCCAGACACACGCTAGTGTCCTGGGTTTTACTGACGATGATTTAATTACTGATCTTAAGGGTGAAAAATACAGCTGGAGAAACAGCAGAACTGGGGCGGTTTTGGATATATACGTTCACTCAAAAGAATTAACTGTTAATACTCCTTTGCTTGGACGTTCCGGGTTTTTTATACCTGGTTCTATTAACGAGGAGGAGGCAAAACAAGCTGCTAAGGATTTATTAATTGCCATAAACAGATTTACCGAACCTTCTTATGTCAGCGGAGGTAAGCAGAGGGTACGTTTAGGACATTATGTCGGACAGCAATTGGTGGAGACTAAAAACCCGAGGGAAGCCCAGATTGCCAGGGTTGATCTTTATAGGACAATTTTCAACCTTCAGGTGCTTGGTCCTGATCCGAATAAAGGGTTGCTTCATGTGTATGTAGGTGCACAGGATAATGAAATACCGGTATTAAGATTTCCGAAAATAGAAGCGTATTATTGGGAAATTGAAGCACAGTCCAATGCCACTTATCCTTTGGTGCCTATTTCTCAGGTATGGAAAGAAGTATCAGCAGGAAGAGGAATTATTGCCAGTGTGGTTCCGAAAGATGCAAATCCTTTTGAAGATTATCAGCCAGCTCGGGTAGATAGAATTTTAATCAATAATATTTATTTGGCATATTACGATACACCTAAACTTCAGAAATACCTTCAACCCATATATGTGTTTGAGGGAAATTACGTTGGCGGATCAAATGAGGCCGGAAGTATTACCATTTATTATCCTGCAATATCAGGTCAGTGGATTAATGAACCTGCTTCTGGTTCTTAGGTTCCCATTCAAAGGATTGAAGAGTCCAGTTTAGAAGGTTTTTGGTATCTGAAAATCTGTCAGAGCTTCCCATTACGATAATCATAATATTTACTCCGTCATTATCATATTCATATATTAAAACTTCTCCGGCAGCAACAGTTGTTCCGGTTTTTACGCCGACTGTATAGGGGATTTCCCAAAGAAGTCTGTTTGTGGAATAAAGCTTCTGATTTCCTACAACCACTTCTTTTTCTGCTACGATTCCGTCTATTATCCGGTTGTCTGTCGCCTTTTTAGCCAGAATATACAAGTCCCTTGCATTTGAGTAATGAGAGCCATTTACTCCGTCCAATCCTATCGGGTTGGTAAATGCAGAATTATTCATGCCGAAATCTCTGGCTTTTTCATTCATCAACTCTATAAATTCATTATAAGAAGTTTGGGCGGTTGCCAGCGCACACGCTGAGTCACCTGCTGAAAATATCAAAAGAGTTTTAATCAGATCTTCAACTATCACTTCTTCTGAAGATTCAAATCCGGCCTTATTTCCCTCAACAGTAGTACATACTTCAGGTATTTGAAGTTTGTCATCAAGATTAAAGAGATCTAATGCCACTAAAGCAGTCATCAGTTTCGTGGTTGAGGCAGGAGCTAATGGTTGGTCACTATTCATCTCATAAAGAGTTTTACTTGTTTTCACATCTTTTATGAGGATTGATTTTGCAGTGACTGATGGTGGTACAATTTCGTTTAATTTATATGGGTATTCTTTTTGTTGGGATTTTGCACCAAGAACATTATTGTTGATTGTGGATGCTGTGTTGGGGTATACGTAAAAAGTATATATTAATCCATCACCAATATATTTTAATTGTGATAAATCCGTTAAACGGAAAATCGAGAACAAGAATATCAACGATAGGACAGTTACTGAGGTAATAATAAAAGATTCCACCTGAAGGGCATAATTATCAATAAAACCAAGAATCTTTACTGTTGTGATTATTGGCATCAGTTTTAATTTGGTTGCTGTATTCATTTATACATTATGCGGATAGTTTAATATCCTCAATCAATAAATCAATTTTTTTATTTCCGTTATATTCGCTCTCTTTTATTTTATAGGCGATATCTATGTTGTCTCCTGCTTTCAGGGTTCGGAAGTTTTCGGGACAATTAAACCAGATTGCTTTGTAATAATTATTCTGGAAATAAAGTCTTAAGGAAAGATGGCAGTTTTCTCTTCCGACCAGATTAACCCCTGCTACACCTACACCTTCGCTAGTAAAAACCGGTTCCCTGTTTCCGATCCCGAATGGTTTTAGTTTATTTAACTGTTCTACCAGGTTCAGATCAATATCGGATAGGGGTATTCTCAGATCTATTTCCAAAACCGGTTCGAAAAGATCTGATGAAAGATTATTATCTGTATAAATTTTTAATTTTTCCTGCAGAACGGGAATATTTTCTTTAGAAATGGTAAATCCTGCCGCCATCGGATGACCGCCCAGGTTAATGAACAGATCATCAAATTGTCTTAAGAGAGAAATAATGTCGATGCCGGGAATTGATCTGACTGACCCTTTCCCGTGTTCTTCTGCAAGACTGATAACAATTGAGGGCCGGTAGTATGTCTGGACAAGTTTAGCTGCCACAAGTCCGATTATCCCCTCGTGATAATCAGCGTGGGCGGAGAAAATCAGATTGGGAATTTCCTGTTCGTTTATACCACTGGCTACCTGATACATTTCCATAGTTTTGTCTTGTCTTTCCGTATTGGTTTTATTTAATTTAAGAGCCAGATTTAATGCTTCGTCTTCATTATCGGATGCCATCAACTGAAATGCTTCCAAAGCATCGACTATTCTTCCTGAAGCATTAAGTCTTGGTCCGATTACCCAGCCCAGGTCATAGGTGGTAATTTCTCCCTGACCTCTTCCAGATACTTCCAGAAGTTTTTTAATTCCCAAAGGAGGGTTACTGTTCATTACTTTTAATCCTTCTTTTACTATGGATCTGTTCAGATTTAAAACAGGTTGTAAATCAGTTACGGTAGCAAGAGCTGCTAGCGCAATAGTTTGAGGATTTTTTGAACCTAAAACCTTAGATAAGAACCAGGCTATACCTGCACCTACTATCTGATCGGACCAGACGATAACATCTGCACTGGGTAATTTATCTGGTTTTTGATGATGATCTGTAATTATCAGATCGTATCCTTTTGACTTTATATATTCGGCTTCATTGACGGCGGTAATACCGCTATCTACAGTTACAAAAAGAATGTCAGGAGGATTGTTCAGTTTCTGAATTATATCGTTAATTGATTTAAGAGACAGACCATACCCGTGTTCAAATCTGTTGGGAATAAAGGCATGGCATTTATCATAATTTAAGTCATCAGTGATGCATTTGTATAAAATGGTGGTGGCACATATTCCGTCAGAATCATAATCTCCGTGGATAACAATCGGTATGTTTTTATTTACTGCCTGAAGAATTGTTTTCTTAGCTTGCAGTAATGCTTTTTTTAATTCGTCGGGGAAATTTTTTGCATACTGGATCGGATGAATAGGTTTTAAAAAAGCATCCATTGATCCTTTATCAGTAATTCCCCGCGCTTTTAAAAGGTACTCAATTATTTCATCCGTTTTAGGAGTATTTTCATTAATTACATGCCATTTCTTCATACCGAATGTTATATACAGCTGCCAACTGTGCTACCTGTAATTTGTACACCATATTTAAAGGTGAGTAAATATATTAGGTTGATATACCAAATAAATGGAATATATAAATGAATTATTTTCATATTCAAAGCTATACAATATTTACTATAACTGTGAGAAATTGGCCAATGTTATAATAGCAATCCTAATAAGAAAGCTAGAGAGACATATATGATAGGAGGATAACATGATTCCTGTTCCGTGGGCAGAGCATCTTGGAGATATGCATAAGGCTTTATAAAGTACTTGGGCGAGTTTAACACACCCTGAAAAATATGGAACCAACAACTACTTCAAAAAGCAACGATTTTGACACCTGGCGGAGAAGGTGGGATTCGAACCCACGATACCTTGCGGTATGGCGGTTTAGTAAACCGCTGCACTCGACCACTATGCGACTTCTCCAGGTTCGATTGATAGTATATCTGGCGGAGGGAGGGGGATTCGAACCCCCGTGGCGCTTACGCACCGCTTAGTTTTCGAGACTAGCCCGGTATGACCGCTTCGGTATCCCTCCGAAATGCTTTTCCTGAGTATTTTAACAGAATTATTGCTATTTGCCGTTATAATTCATGTATGTCTAAGTTTTCGGAAAAAGTGTTAGGGATTGTGAAAAGCGTTCCTTACGGAAAAGTTGTCAGTTATGGACAGGTTGCTTTAATGGCAGGAATTCCGCGTGCTGCAATTCAGGTGGGATGGGTGCTTCATACTTCAGGGCATTTAGTGCCCTGGTGGAGAGTGATAAATAATTCAGGAAGAATTAGTATAAAGCATCCCGAACATACTACTCATATGCAAAAAGCATTATTGGAAAAGGAAGGTGTGAAAGTAACTAAAGATTTTAGGATTGATATTGATAATTACAGATATCGTCCAAGTATTTCTGAAATTGAAAACCTTTCTCTTGATCCTCAATATATTGAGAATTTAAGTGAAAAGTACAATCTCTAAAACTCTCTTATCTGTTTGTATAATGTACTAAATGCTCGATAGGGGCATAATCGTCTGTAAGTATATATGAGTCCCGTCTTTCAATCCCTTTATTCCATCTTGTTTTCATATAGTCACTTATCGGAGATTCATAGGTGTTGGGGTCAAGATTTAAGGGTTTGTTTGATGCTATAAGAATTAAATTTTGGGCTATCGTGACAGGAGTATTTTCGTAAACCTTATAGACATACACTTCGGTAAATACACTCTTAAAGGTGTTATAGGCGGCTCTTATCATATCCTCTCTTTTTCCTTCCAGAGATGAAATAATATTTATGGCAACAATACCATTTTCATTAAGAGAATCTTTCATTTTCTGAATACTCTCCTGTGTGATTATATGGAAGGGAATTGTATGAAGATCCCCGAATGCATCAACAAAAATAATATCGTATTTAGTTTTATTCTTATTTAAAAAGACTCGGGCATCTTCATGAAAAATTCTTATTCTGGGACTTTCTTCTAGTCCGAAGTATTTTTTAGCATATTCCGTAATCTTAGGATCTATTTCCACTACATCTATTCTGGCATGAGGAAACTCTGCTAAAAATCCTGTGGGATAAGTGTAGGCTGCTCCTCCGAGCATCAAAGTATTCTCAAATTCGGGATTAAGTGCTGGAGCTAAATTAAAATATCGATTGTAGTTAAATACATAATCATCTCCATCAAGATATATTGCAGATGAGAGGGTTCCGTTTTGAGTCAGCATTCGAGTTGGTCTTTTACCCCAGCTTCTTTCATGAATTATTACTCTGCTATATTGTGTATCTTCATCAATGTAGTTATTTTTTGCAATGGCTTTTGACCACTGTGTGGAAAACACAGCAGCAAATATTATGGTCAGCAATATAACTATACGAAGAGCTAACCTTTCCTTCACACTGACCATTAAAGACAATAGCACCATGATCACGGACAATAAAAACAGGATATTGGTTGTACCGAAGGCAGCAAGTAAATAATAACCGGTAAGAAAGGTTCCGATTATACTTCCTGCCGTGGAAATTGCGTATAAATTTCCAACCGTTTGTCCTGAATTGTCCAGGTTCTTTAAATTAAGTTTTACTAAATAAGGTGTAACCATTCCCATAAAAGTGCTTGCCGGTGCAAAAATCAACAGGGAAGCAAATAATGCTGTCCACCTAACATCAAGATTTAATGTTGTAAACAACTGTAAAATTGAAGCTTTGAAGATATTTGTAGCTAGAATTAACATTCCTGAAATAAGTAAAATCAGAGAAAGTATTTTATGATCTGCTCTTTTATCCGCTAGTACCCCTCCTAGGTAATAGCCCAAACTTAAGCTAGCCATTACTACCCCGATCAAGCTGGTCCAGATAAAAGTTGATGAACCTAGATTAGGTGCAAGAACGCGGGAACCGACTATTTCAAGAACCATAATCACGCCACCGGTTATAAGTGCAGTAATTTGTAAGGTGTATTTTGATAAAAAATTCATAAATACATATTCCTAAATTAGATATAATGGTGGACCTGAGGGGGCTCGAACCCCTTACCTCTACAATGCGAATGTAGCGCTCTACCAGCTGAGCTACAGGCCCGTGAATGTTTTAAGAATAAGCTATTTTACCATTTCCATAATTAACGGTACTGTAACTAACCTATTACCTATACATCATGCCGGTTTCCTATTCTTAGGTTACCTTAATGACTTCACTGGATTTTTTATACTATTCATTAGGAATAGCGATTTGGGCATTTATTGCTTTGAGTGTTTATGTGGCTGTAAGTATTGTGCGCTTGTTAGAACATATAAGAACAATCACTAAAGCAGCATACGATACAGCTCTAAGTGTACAGGCAGTTCGAAGCGGAATGAAGTTAGGGGTATATAATATGATACAAAGGATGATAAATTTTTTTACCGGAGGAGGTGCTGTTAGTGAATCAACGAAGAAATAATAATATGTGGAGTTTACTTTTAGGCATGGCTGCAGGTGCTGCTGCAGTCTATTTCTCTGATAAGAAAAATAGAGATAAAGCCAAAGAAAAATTTGAAGAATTAAAAGTTAAAGGTAGTGAAAAAATGGAGGATATAAAAGGTAAGGTAAAAGAAGGAGCTGAAAAAGCTGAAACAGAACTTGAAGAGATAAAAGAGAAAATGAACGGGAATGATACTGAAATTTAGTTATAACTAAAATCCGGTAGATCCTATACCTCCTCTGTTCTCATTGTTAAGTCTATCTACTTCCTCTAATTCAATCTTCTCATAATTTCCGACCATAAACTGAGCGATTCTAGATCCCTTTTCAACAGTCACAGGAATATTTCTAACATTAAATACAATCAGCTTATATTCATCATGATCGCCGTTAAAATCGCTGTCCCCTATTCCGATACCGTTTGCCGGTATTAATCCCAGCTTATGAGTTGAACTTCTGACAGCCAGAAGCACCCAGGCATTATCCGGAATTTCCAAAGCAATATTAAGAGGGATATATCCGAATTCATGCGGATTAATAATTGTTGTTTCTCTTGCACATGCATCCATAAATACTGCACCTTTTGTTTTGTATTCTGGTAAAGGAAGGGATTTATCAAAACGTTTGATTTTAATTTTCATATTTAAATGATAGCAGGTTAGGTCCCTTGATATGGAACCCTCTATTTATACGTTATAACAGATATTAGTTCACCAGAATACGAACTATTTCTACCAAATTTATTATTTGGTTTAATATTAAAATAATGTAATATTTTATAAATGCCTAATATTGAAAACACCCCACCTGAAATTGAAAAAGCTCATGATATGATCGGAAAAGATGTTAAAAAAATGAGTCTTGAAGAATTGGAGGTTCACGGGGACGAGTTATTGAATTTTGATAGAAGTGAAATAGAAAAAAGGCAGTAGTTCCACCACACTCTGAAATATGGAAAGCTTATGAAGAATTAACTAGTAATCAAAAATTTGAACTGTTGGTAGGTGCTGCAAACTACGCTTATGAACAGGTCGGTATAAAAAATACTTTTAAGAATAGTCCGGCAATAAGAGTAGGCGATGATAATCCTTTAGAAAATATAAAGTTGTCAAAATATAATCAGGATAGAGAACCGGGCAGACCACAAGTTTTCTATAAGCAGATATATGAAGGAGAGCCTCCCGATATCAAAGCATCCGGATACGTACAAATTGTCATAAGAATGAACAATGCACCAGTTCGTGAGGTTTCAAGCGGAGGGAAAACCAGGAAAATGATGGATAGAAATAAAGGTTCTGTAATAACGTTAACAACAAAAATGAATACAGATAAATGGCTTCCTGACCTGGATTATCCTAACTGTATAGTTAATCTTTATACCGAAAAGGAATTCGATGAATTACAACAAAAACCAATTCCAAATAATGCAAATAAGTACGACTTTGATACACTCGAGTCTTTAACAGCTAAAGGGCAAATTACATCTGACGAGTATTTTGAACAGTTTAAGAAAATTTATAATGAGGACTTACGCGGGTACTTGCAGGAACGAGATGAAGTTTTATTAGAAAGACAAGCATCTGATATAAAATATGCCGATTTAAACACGCGGTATGTGGAATTGGAGAGTAGATTGAGCGGAGAGTATGCCCATGTCTTACACGAACATGAGAAAAAGTTGAATGAAGTTGCTGGTTTGAGTTATGAGAAGAAGATGCTAATAGAAGAACAAAAGGAAGCAGCCAGAAAGTTGGAAGAAGAAAGACAAAAGAAACGAAGGGATCTTTTAAGCAGTGAGGAATTTAGAATAATAGTTAAACTTATGTATCAGTCTTTAGAAGACTCTGGGTTAAACGTAGAAGTGTTAAAGGCGGGGTTGAGAGAAGTATATGAAGTTTCTGAACAGGAGCTCAAGCAATTATTGGATATTGCAGTGCTGCTGAAACAAGGAGAAATTAATTAATGATTAGTAATGAACAAAAGAAATTATATATTGATTTAATAAATAAAACCGGATATCCACCGGAAGCTTTAAAATCGGTAACCAATTTTATTAATTCATATGACGGAACCAATGATGCGGACTTTCACGCAGCTATGTTTATAATAGTAGGTGTTTTTCTAAAAGCCGGCGGGGATAATAAAAAAGCTGAAGCGTACGATAAATTGATAATGAAACTGGACGATTTTGAGAATGCTTTTGATAAGATTGATGAATTGATCCAAATATCGGAAAATGCTATGTCAGACCAGGATGATCATCATGTTTTTATAACTCGGCA
>DBRB01000019.1 GCA_002305475.1 candidate division WWE3 bacterium UBA1379
CATGCTCAGCCAGAATGGGCACGCAAGTGACCTCGAAGCCTCTAATATCCTTTAAGGTCTTGGTAAACACTCTTAGAAATAGTCCAGATCCGAACCGATATTATTTAACTTAAGACTGTGTCTATGAATAAATGGGAATATTAGTCAAATAAGATTTTGTTCTTTCCTTTTGCCGTAAAGCTTAGCCAATAATTCATCAATCTTGTCTCCAGTAGAGTTGCATTTACTAGTTGATTTTCGATATTTATTCTTGATTCCTCTAATAAAGAAAATACTTCTTTGTTATCTTTGGTAGTTAGTATTTTTTCGATAGTAATTATCACCTCATTATTGTTAGTTAGTTTTTTAGTATTTATAAATAGTTTTTTGTCGTGGATAGGGTATTTACTGTATATGAGTCTTAAAGCAGTTAACAAATACCTTACAACTCGCGTTTTAACTACCTCTTCAAAATATATATTTCGAGTACTCCTTGTTAAAAGAGGCTGAAAATCTTTGTAAATTGAATATGTGATTTCGTGAAACAGCCAGTTAATTTTTGCTTCTAAAATGTCCTTTGGATACCATTTGAAGTTCTGTATCAGTTTAGTAAATCTTCCTGTTGGGTCTTGTAGTACTATACCGTTCTGATATTCTCCTAAAATATAGTCGTCATTCCAGTTTAGATACTGTTCCAGAACTTCGTACGTTCTGGCTAAACGAACTTCTATTTGGGAGTTATCTTCTTTTAGTTTTTCCTTGTACTCTTTTACCGGAGTATTATCTAAAGTTTCAGGGAGAATAAAATTTAGGTCGATATCACTTCTTTCGTCAAAGTCACCCAATGCTACTGAACCAACGATTATTAATGCAGCTTGTTCTTTCAACATTGGATAAGTCTTAAATAATGTTTCATCTATATAACTCAGAGTATTGTTTGCTATATCTTCTCTGGACAATTCAGCTAAATTCAAATGCATATATTTATTATATACACTAAATAATGTAGGTTCTAATACTGACATAATTAAAGTGATAAAATATCCGTGTGTATATAAACTATGCCTTTATAGATAGCCAAAATCTTCACAAAGGTACGCAGGAATCAGGATGGAAGCTTGACTATTTAAAATTCCGGAATTACTTAAAGACCAAATACAATGTAGAAAAGGCTTACCTATTTATTGGCTATATTCCTACAAATGCGAAATTATATAAACAACTTCAAGAATTTGGGTATACTCTAATTTTTAAACCAGTACTGGAGATTAAAAAATCAGGAAAGACGGAGTACAAGGGAAATGTCGATGCAGAGTTAGTCCTACATACTCTCATTAACATCGACAATTATGACAAAGCAATAATAGTTTCTGGAGATGGGGACTTCCACTGTTTAATAGAATATCTAGATGAAAAGAAAAAAATTGAAAAAATCATTACTCCAAATAATAACTATTCTTCATTAATAAGAAAGTACGCAAAATACATATTACCTTTAGGAACTATCAGAAATAAACTAGTTAAGGATATAAAAAAGAGGCATTCCCGCGGGAAGCAAGCTTACCCTTTGGTAGTCCTCTAATCGTAATGAAGCCATTATACTACATAAGTGAAGTTCGAGCAAATGTATAAGTATAGGTTCTTGACCGACATGCGCAGCCATGTAGGGTACCTAAGTGACCATGAAGCCTCAAACAGCCTTACAATGCTTGTAATAACTTCCTTTGAAATACATAGATCCGAACCTTGTTTTATGCTCTAAATCCTTGAAAATATAAAACACAGATCATCTATCTGTTATAGATATAAAATATTATTATAGACTACCTATCCTATAGGAAACTTTTAACCCCTTAATAGCTCTCATGTTTCTGATTTAATCTCTTAAAGATCTTCCAGTAATCAAAACCTCCGATTTTTACCGTATCTATCAGGACATATTTATTAACACAGATATCGATCGGATCCCTTTCCAAAGCATAAACTACTACATAATCTGTGGCACAATTCGGATAACGGGAATACCTTCCTCCTACAGAAATAGCTTTGATCGATTTTGGACCAGATATAGTGTAATAGCCGTCATAATCGTTTTCCTGCATATCAGCTTTAACCTTCTGCATAGCTTCAACCACCCCGATTCCAAAAGGAGAATCATCCAGTGCTCGTAACCTCAATTCCACACCACCAAGTACAGGATTGGAATATGCCATGTAATATGGATGATTTATAAAAAGTTCATAGCCAGTAAGCAGGACATAAAGAAATATCAGACTGACTGCTATATATCTATTTAGTCTGGATAATAACCAGGAAATCAAAGATAAAAGAAAGGGAAATACTAGAATTTCATACCGGTCGGACTTTTTTACCGCAAGTGTTAAACCAATAAGCACCGCTCCCGACAAACCTAAAGACCAAAAGGAAATCCAGGATGCGGCAGAGAATTCATAATTAAAGAGAATTTTTCTGTTCTTGACCGCATTAAAAAGTATAGAAAAGAAACCTCTCAACATAACATAAATAAAAGAGGCTACGGATATAATTAACAATATTGATCCAGCCGGAGATAATCTCATAAACAAAGACGAAATATAGAAATTTTTCTCTCTATCTTTTAACGTCTCATCTAGAGTAATGTTGTAATCCATTCCCGAATCCCCTATCTCTTTTTTTCCTTCCAATCCTATTTCCGATACTCCGTAGACAATTCTTTCATAATATTTCGGAAAATTTTTCACCGGATTTTTCCATAGCGGAGGAAAAAACACATATGTAAAAAAGACCAACGATATTGAAAAAAGAATAATTGCTGCTAATTTTTTATAAAAAACAGGATTCCCTAGTAATAATATAAAGGGATATGCTGCCAGAAAAACAACTGCTGAAGATTTCGTCAGTAGTGCTAAGGCAAAAAACATCCCTGATACAGGAAGCAGATACCATTTTTCTGACTTATAACTGAAATATACAACCAGTATAAAACTTAAAAAGACCAGAATTGTCATTAAGTAATCCAAATGGTAAAGCCTCCTGTTTCCCAGTACAAAAGGTTCCAAAGTAAAAAGCAGGGAAAAGAAAAGGGCATATGAGAAACCTGACATCTTCCATAAAATCAAAAATGTGAATATAAATACAAGTCCAGAAAAGATAACCAGGGAAAGTTTGGCATAAAAATGTCTTTGAAAAAAATCCACTTTCTGCTCCTCAGAAGAAAGGTTTAAATCCGCTGTATTGTTGTACAGACTGTTCAGCACAGGTCCTGATATCCACATCAAAGTAATACCAGGATGGTATACTTGATATGCCTTGTAGTATTCTTTCTGATTTATCGCTTCGACAAACTTTGCCGTCCTGTTGTGCCAATTTATACCGTCTGGATTTATTACATCCCGATCTAAATCGGTTACGGATACAAAGAGGTATAACACAATAATTAATATTAATAGTATTGCCCTTATTATTTTTATTGCTATTTCTTTCATAACATTTTTAATTCTAACAAAAGTCTTTTTTACTTGTAACTGACTGATAATTTTATGGGTTAAATTTGTCTAAATATACTTACAATAAGTAATTTCGCACGAATGGTATTATTATATGATAATCAATAAACTATAGACAAATATCTATTGACACATTGCTACTTTCTAATCATTAGTATATAGTCAACAAAGGCATGCTTACAAAACAACAAGTAATTGTATTATTAAGAAAATACTCGCCCCTGTTGGTGATAATTATCTTCACACTTGTCGCCCGTTATACCAGTTATCTTTTCTTCCATGCCACAGTAGAATCGCTGACTATCCTTATCACATTCAGTATTTTCCTGTTTGCCTGGCATACAAAAAGGTTCAGTAACAACAGTTATTTTCTTTTCATCACCATATCCTTTTTGGCTGTGGGGTTTTTAAAATTTATACATACACTTACGTATAAAGGAATGGGGATATTTCCTGATGTGTCAGCCAACATCCCCACACAATTATGGATTGCAGAAAGATACATATTATCAATCTCTTTTTTAATCTCCCCCTTTTATATCAACAGGAGACTAAACTATTATCGATTACTACCGTTTTACGGAATTATCGTGACCTTAATCCTCTTAAGTATTTTCCACTGGAGAAATTTTCCCGCCAGTTATATCGAAGGGATGGGTTTAACTTCATTTAAAGTTTTCAGCGAATATATTATCTCCATTCTCTTTTTTATCTCAGCGTTTTTACTTACCAGATATAAAAATCATTTTGATAAAGAAGTTTATCACCTTCTAATTCTTTCATTAATGCTGAATATCCTGTCTGAACTGATCTTTACTCTCTATTTCGGAGTCTATGATCACTCAAATCTGATCGGTCATCTGGTAGTTTTATCCGCTTATTACTTAATATACAGAGCAACGCTGGAAATAGGCCTTTCCCGTCCGTATATCAGCATGTTTCGGGAACTGAAAAAAGCAGAGGAAAGAAAAGATGACTTTTTAAGATTTGCCAGCCATGAACTGAAAACCCCCCTTACCAGCATCAAATTATATACCCAGATTCTTGAAAAACACGCCATAAATAACGGATACAACACGGAGATTATTAAAAACATCAGCTCAGTGGTAGATAAAGCTACGATTTTAGTCAATGAATTTCTAAACCTGAGCAAAATTGAATCCGATCAGTTTAAACTGAGCATTGAAGAGTTTGATATTAAAGAACTGATAAAAGAATCCATAACAAACATCATGAATCTCTCAAATAAACACACTTTTATCCTTGATTGCGTGGATAAAATCCTTGTCCAAGCGGATAAACAATATATTGAACAGGTAATAGTAAACTTGTTGTCAAACGCTATCAAATATTCGCCTGAAGGGGGAAACATCACAATCAATGTCAGATCAGACAGTTATATGCTGGAAGTATCCGTCAGAGATTGCGGAGTAGGGATACCAAAGGATAAACTGAATAAGGTATTCGATAAATATTTCCGGGTTGATGATGCAAAAGACAAAGCAAACGGTACAGGTCTTGGCCTTTACATATCAAAAGAAATTATTCATAAACACGGAGGAAAGATCCGGGTTGAGAGCAGAGAGGGTGAAGGTTCTTCTTTCATATTTACTCTGCCGATTTATTCGTTTTCTTCCGGTTCATAAAAACTGCTCATATGATAAACAGATTACGTCAATTAATATTTATTTTAATACTGGGTATTGTCTTAGTTATCATTTTAACTCCACAATACAAACAGTATTTTTATGAATTTGTCCATAAACTGCTTTGGTATTCTCACTGTGACAGAACTATCACTTACTCTATCACTTATGTCGATCCGAAATTTAACATATCTGAACAAAAAGTTCAGGATAACATCAGACAGGCAGCGAATATGTGGAATGAAACCTTGAAGAAACAGGTATTTGTCGAATCATCAAAGGGAGACATTGAAATAAAATTGGTTTACGATGAACGCCAAAGGTTACTGACTGAAATCTCCACAGATGAAACGGATGTAGAATCTGAAAAAAGGTCAATCCAGAATTATCTTTCCACCTATGAAAAACAGTTAAGTGATCTTAGAGAAAAGATAGAAGATTTAAATGATCGGATCGGATACTGGAACAGCAGAGGAGGTGCACCTGAGGATGAATATGAAAAACTGAAAGAGGAACAGGAAAGATTGTCAGGTGAAATCGATAGAGTAAACCGGGAGCGGGATCACCTGCTGCCCAGAATAAATGATTTAAATCAGAAAATATCCGAATTCAACGATACAGTAGGAACATTTAATAATCTATTGGGTGAAAAACCTGAAGAAGGCCTATTTATCGGTTCTGAAAACAGGATAGAAATATATTTTTATGACACAGAAAAAAAATTCATTCATACAGCAGCCCATGAATTCGGTCACTCTTTAGGAATGCTTCATACGGGCAATCCTAAATCCATTATGCATCCGGTTACTTCCGATGTCACATCTTTTTCCAAGGAAGATCTAGATTTAATCACATCTCATTGTGAAGAGAAAAACCGACTGGAAACATTATTTGCGATGCTGCTAAATTCGAAGCGGATTTTTGCCAGCGAATAAACTTGCAAACCCGGCTAAAATCATTATCATAGATATTAAGGCAGTTGAGACCAGTGCAATTTATGGAACATAAAAAAGAAGAAACAAACTTAATGATGTACCTCTTAATTTTGATGATGCTGGTTGTGGTAGCAACTGTCGGATATATCTACGTTCAATACACTCAGGATCTTAATAGTTATGAATGGCAGATAAAAAACGATACCCCGAATAACACTCTTCCTGCCACAAATGATACAGACAATATAAACGACGGGAACCATGGATCGGAAAGCACATCTTCCCTTATTATTGAAGAGGAAGTCATACCTGAGGAGGAAGTTATTGAAACAGAACCCCTTATTGATGATTCTCCAGACTCAACTGAACAATAAACCCTTATCAGTATCTCAATTTAAATTAATTTGGAAAAAATCTAATTTTAACTGATTCTCTTGCTTTTTTTGCTTATTCTTCTTTTATCTTTATTCTTCTGAGCATCTTTTTTCTTTTTATTCATGCAGGGATTGTCTCATATAACACCGATTGTTAGCAATATGTTAATATACATCTGTATGAAAGCAAAAATTGTTAATTTTGTTAAAAAGTACTCAGATATAATAATAATTTCTCTTTTAGGGACTGTCCTTCGGGCAAGAGTCATTCTCAAAGATGACCTATGGTATGACGAAGCGTTTACGGGTAATCTTATGCGGGTGGATAGTGCTGAGTTTTGGAGAATTATATCGGCAGATCCGCATCCCCCTTTATATAACCTGTTTTTAAAAGGTCTTACTTCACTAATTGGAGTTAATGATTTCACACTGCGCCTTCCTGCTTTTGTTTTCGGAATTTCCACTATCATCATTGTCTACTTCCTAGTTAAAGACCTGTTTAACAAGGAATCAGCTGCTGTAGCTGCCTTTTTTACCGCTATTAGCCCGTTTTTAATCGGATACTCAGTTGAAGCCAGATCCTACGCTTTTTACGGATTTCTGACCGTTTTGGCAGCACTTCTGATTTCTAAAAAGAAATTCTGGTTCTTCCCGATTGTTATTGCTCTGATGATGTTTACCCACTATATGGCTGTAGTATATATACCGATACTAACAGTATTCTATCTATATAACGCCAGAAAAGAAGGATTTGGTACGTTGAAAGCGTTAGCCCTTGTGATCCCGGTTGCTGCATTTGCTGTCTGGCTGTATCTTCCGGTAATAAACAGCCCTACCAATAACAATTTAAATATCGACTGGGTAAAAAAGGCGGATTTCACTAATATCCAAAGAAGCATCACAGCTTATTCTTTCGGAGTTAAATCCAAATTGGCAGGCAGGGATGAACTCACTGATACCAACTTCATACTGGATACTATCTTTTTAGGTTCAATAGTATTTGTAGGATTCTTGCTTGGAATTGCGGGGATTATCTATCAGCAAAGAAATAATATAAAGAATCTAATCAACTTTATGTTTATTATCATGTCGATCTTTCTGCCGATGATAATCCTGATCACTTACGTACAGTTGACGGATAATTCAATTTATGTAGAAAGATATCTTCTTCCGTCTTCCATCTTTTTTACTATAGCTTTGTCCTATATATTAAATTCCCTCCTAAATTTTGAAGTAATGGGAATGCTGGTACTCTTTTATGTTTTTACTCTGACAAGGGCAACACCTGCAGGATACTATACCGGAATGAAACTGTTAAGCGAGGATTTCAGGGAAACACAAAATGAAATTGTATTTACTTCTCCTGTGGATTTCATTGTTGGAAAATATTACCTTAATAATGGTATGGTCAGACTTTATATACCTAATGATCCCCAATCATCATATGCACATTGGCCTTTTATCGGAGATGCCAATCCGCAGGACATAGATACAGCAATATTTATCAGCCCTGATGAATCAAGAATGACTTCGGAGTTTGTTAGACCTCTGGAAAATCTCAGATATGGTACTTATGAAGTGTGGATTACAAATAATTCCGAAACCGGTATTTAATTCGTATCAGGAAACCAGTCGAACGGAAAACTTCATTCTTCTCACATTACCCTCTGAGTCTTCAAATTCCAATGTACCTTTTTCTCTGTAGTAGTCCATTAATTCCTGAGCCAATGCTTCCTTATGATCCTTAAGCTCAGTTCTTTTCTCTTTCATCTGATCGGATATCGACTTATATGAAGGATTTGATTCTATTTTTTCCTGTTTTTCTTTGATCTGGCTGACCTGTTTTTTCACTTCCTCATGTTCAACTTGAGCTTTTTGATACTGGGGGTCGCTTTCCAGTGTTTCCTCATAATGGGTTTTGAGTTTATTAAGCTCCTGTTGAAGCTCCTCAATTATTTCCAGTCTTTTTAAAATCATGTCCTGAATCATATTTATCCTCCGTAAAAATTTACTGAACCATATACCGGTTCATCCGATTAGTCTACCACTTTAAATGTTGACTTGAAAATATTTCTGTCGAAATTTTCTCCGAATAATTGTTCCAGGGTCATGCAGTCTGCCTTTTTATACTTTCCATTTTCCGTTCTCACCAATGTATATACAAATGCTGGTAAACCTAGTTTTCGAGCAATATCTGTAGACAGTGATCTTACATACATACCCCGAGATATCTTCACTCTGATTTTTACTACAGGGAAACTTCCTACCTTTGAATAATCAAACTGCTTCCATTGTTCAATGATTTTATCCTGTCTGAAATATCCGACAATACTTTCCAGTCTTCTGATAATATCTGTTACTGCATCTTTAGCTGAAATAGTCCGAGTCTCTAATAGCTCAATCTCAAATATCACTCCTTTTTTTACAGGAAGATCCAATATTTCCTGACCCAAATGCGGATATTCAAACAATCTTTTACCTTTATGAAGAATAGCGGAAAATACCGGTACCCGTTGTATATATACACCTTTAAAATTTTTTAGAATTTCTCTCAGACGATCTATATCTAATGCTGATACACTAGATACTTCCTGAATCATGCCCATCGCATCAAACGAATCTGTGGATAACCCAAATGCCATTTCAAACTCATACGTTTTCAACCATCCTGCAAAATCATACTTATTAAACCTTTCCTCTCCGGTCAGGACAATCACCACACCCTCAGCCATGGGATCTAGAGTTCCGGTATGTGTTGCTTTTAAGCCATATGATTCACCGGTTTTTTTGGATATTTTATGGGTTGAAAAACCAACCGGCTGCCAAATTGGAATGACAGAAGACATTACTGTATAATACTATAAGTCTTTTATGAAAGAAATAAGGGGAAATAAAATAATTGAAATATCGGAAATTGATATATCCTGTTATAAAAAAGCCATACTGGACCTCGGAACAGGAGATGGTAGATTTGTATTCGAAAATGCAAAAAAAAATCCCGATACTCTATATGTGGGGGTAGATCCGAGTCAGAAACAACTGGAAATCTATTCCAAAAAAGCCGTTAAAAACCGCAAAAATAATGCCCGTTTTATTCTCGGATCGATTGAAATGCTTCCTGATGAGCTTAATGGTAAATTCGACGAAGTTTTCATAACGTTACCGTGGGGAACATTGCTTAAAACACTGGTTAATCCTACACAGGAAAATGTTGAAAAAATAAAATATCTATTTAAACCAAATAGCGCAGATACTCTTCTGCAAATAATATTCGGGTATGCACCTGATCTTGAACCGTCAGAAACAATAAGACTCAATATGCCGGGAATTAATGAATTTTATATTAAAGAAAATATTATTCCCAGTTTTTTTAAGGTAGGATTTGAATGTCTGGAAGTACATAAAATGGATAAAAATGATCTGACGAATATTGAAACCACCTGGGGAAAACGCCTGAGATTCGGAGAAGATCGCACTTTTTACCGGCTAAGGTTTTCTCTCTAAGTCACACATGTTACCATTTATTAAATGATAATAAAGCCGCTTCAGACTAAAGAATTACCAAAAGCCTTATCCTTAAGAAAATTAATCGGTCCCAGCTTTATTATTTTAGGTCTGGGCCTTGGTAGCGGAGAAGTAATCCTATGGCCTTATCTGGCGTCCAATTACGGTCTGGGTATTATCTGGGGAGCACTATTAGGTCTTACTTTCCAGTTCATTATGAATATGGAGATCGAACGCTATGCCTTGGTTCATGGGGAAAGTGTTTTTACCGGACTGGCTAGAAAACTCAAGTGGCTGCCTGTATGGTTTATTATTTCTACTTTTTTACCCTGGGTCTGGCCGGGAATTATTGCTTCTTCAGCAAAAATATTCGGATCTTTTTTCGGAATCACTGAAACCTCATATCTAGCTATGGCTTTTCTGATTTTAATAGGCCTGATTCTCTCTTTCGGACCTGTGTTATATAAAACAGTGGAAAATTTTCAGAAAATTCTGATCGGTATAGGTGTTCCATCAATTTTTATCCTAAGTATTATCCTAGCTAAGCAGGAGCACTGGGTAGCATTAATTAAGGGAATAGTCGGACAAGGGGAAGGCTACAGCTTTTTACCAGCCGGTCTTCCGATTGCCTCTTTTTTAGCTGCTCTTGCATATGCAGGTGCCGGAGGTAATCTAAACATTGCCCAATCTTTATATATAAAAGAAAAAGGATACGGTATGGGTAAATATGCAGGACGTATTACCAGCCTTCTGACCGGTAAAGCAGAAAACATCAGCTTAAGCGGAGCAAAATTTGAACCTACCCGGGATAACATCAAAGAATTCAAGCGCTGGTGGAAAAACGTAAATATTGAACATTTCGTGGTCTTCTGGCTGACAGGATCTATTACTATTGTGCTTCTTGCTCTGCTCTCTTATACCACCACCTTCGGATCGGGAGCTGACACCTCTGATATTAATTTTCTCTTTGCGGAAGCTGAAGCAATTTCATCCCGTCTGATACCTTTTGCCGGTACATTCTTTCTTCTGGTTGCAGGCTTAATGCTATTTGGAACACAGCTGACAGTCTTTGATGCCACCAGTAGGATTATTAGTGAGAATGTACTACTATCACCTAAACTGAGTCTTTCCGAAAAACAACTGCCTAAAGTTTATTACACTATCCTCTGGATTCAGATTATTACTGGAATACTAATTTTCGCGTTCGGATTTACACAACCTCTGCAGCTTGTTATTCTCGCTGCCGTATTGAATGCGTTTGCTATGTTTATTCACGTCGGATTGACTTTGTGGTTAAATCTGTCCTCACTCGACAAACAGATAAGACCTGTATCTTTACGAATTATTGCTATGCTTCTTGCCTTCATGTTTTATGGGGGGTTCAGCATTTATACAATTATTACCAACATAAAATAATAGCTGCCGTCTTTCCACAGCAGCCATTATTGTTTATTATCCTTTACTTTACTCTCACCACTACACTTTTTGCTAGTTTATCATGCCACGTCTGTTTCTTTGCATCTCCAATCATCCAGAGATAACCGATAAATATTGGTAGTCCGGATAAAATCTTACCCACAGTTTCCCTCAAAAGGGCATCTACCCAGGTCAGATTTGCACCGGTTGTTTCATTTTGAACTCTAAGCCCGAGTGCCATCTTACCTAATGTGGCTCCATATTGAACATCCATAAATATGAAATATGCCCAGCCCAGAATCTGGAAAGGATTGATAAATACAGGATTACCTTCCTGACCAGACCTAAAGATAATTGCATTAAGAAAACCAATTACTATGCCCACTAAAATGGCATCAATTATTGCGGCAATTAAACGTTGAAGGAAAGATGCATAGGGAGCTGAAGGCTGAGATTTTTGTTCGTTTTGTACCGGCTGTTCCTGAGGTGTCTGCTCCTCTGATGGAGTCTGTTCCTGAGGTACATTATTATTTTGTTCATCCATTGATATCACCCCCTATATTAAAATTGTCACATAATTATAAGTAAAAGTACATAAAATGGTTAAATTTTGGTTGAAGTAATGGTAAGAAAACGGGATAGTTTTTCCTCCAGTTTATTTTTAGGAATGATGGCAGATTATGCTTCTGTATTAACCCCAGTTTTTATTTTCACAGATTGGTCATATTTGTTCACCTGACCGGATAAACCAATATATACAATATTTGTAACATTGATATAAGAGTCTGTCTTGTATTTTTTCGAAAATGGATAATATATAACTCTTTGATGAGGATTATTTCTTTCAAACAACCATTCACCTATTACTAGTTCGGCAAATGAATCGCATCTGTGTCCGTCCTAGGTTATATGCTTTTTTAAAAACATATTTAGGATTTGGTGTAAATCCGACTGCGATAATTGCATTATTCCAGGTTCCAAATCCTAATCTTGCCTGTCTGTTTAACACGTGTATATCAGATTTAATAGGTATCCTATTATGCTCATGTACAAATTGGCGTATTCTTTTTTATCGCGAAAGTTTGATAATATGTTGTGTCTTTTTTTAATCCTTTTCCTGCACACTTTTTAGAACAATATTTCTTCCTGTCATATAGTATTACCCAACATTTAGGATTCCTGCATTTTTTGGGGATATCTAAAGTATTATCAATATTTATTTCTTTAATTTTACGTTTATAACGAGTAACTTTCCAAATGCGGTTGTTATTTATTGCGGCACATTTACTTGAACAATAGTTACCATATTTTCCAATTTCACTAAATTGCGTTACTATCGTATTTCCACATTCAGGATTTGCACAAATAAGTTATACGCTCTTATTTTTTTATTTAGAATAGCATTCATTGCTACAATGGAATTTCCATTTATTTTATTAGATTCATTATAGCGTTTTAAGTCTGTTTCAAAGGATTTATTACAATAATTACAATATACATTAATAAGTGTGGGTGTTGGATTTAATATACGAATAAAACACAAACATGTCAATATTTTTATTTTATGAAATTATGTTATTATGTCTTGGATTAAAAGTCACAAATTATGTTTCCGGGGTGTGGCGCAGTTGATAGCGCGCCGCTATGGGGTAGCGGAGGTCGCAGGTTTAAGTCCTGTCACCCCGACCAATATCTATTGGAACTCAATATAACTTCTATTACTCTTATTTCTGATATATAATAGAACCAAGTGAAAAACAAGACACAATTTGGTTATGCCCATATAGGAATAATAGCGTTATTTGGGTTAATTATATCTTTCAGTCTATATATACTTCTTAAAAATATACCTCAACTAAATAAATTGGATACAGTTTCTACCGAAATAAGCAAGGAAAATGAAGACTTAGAAAATAGTATCCAAATTGTAAACATGGATTATTACATCATAACTCAAACCACTTTAAACAATAACCCATTAATAATCGCATCTACAGATAGAAGCAGGAATTGTTCTCCATACCTTGGTAATACATGCTATATATTTTACAAGGAAGATTCAAATACTAAGATTCTGGGGGAAATTGCAAATTTCCATGAACTAGAAAATATAAATGGTAGTGTTCATATATATACACAATATGGTGAAGGACTTAACGCAATTGTAGAGTTATTCATCATAAGTGGAGTAACTCAGAACATAAATTTAGAAATTGAATATAGTTATAAGGGTATGGGATATCCAAAAGAGTATGAAAAACCAGTGAACATATCTTGTAATAATTATGATATATCCGATATAGGTACTTATAGGCTTAGCAAATTTGATCAAACGTACCATCTTGTTTTATGTGGTACAAATAAAATATTAATTGGTGACAGAAATCAGACTTTTATCACCAAAGAATTGGAAAATCCCACCTCAAACTATAATGAAGATATGTTTAGTCGTATGAAAACCGTTGTACAAAAAAATTATGATGATCCTAACAAAATCTACTTTACATTAAGTGATCGTTTTATAATCTTAGATCCCAACTTTAATAAAATAGAAATTGTGAATTCCCTTTAACATTCGAAATTTTAATTATTTTAAGAAATGATTTAATTTTTAGTATATAGAATGGGTTATAATTTCTACATGGCAATAAACCCAGCTATACATTCAATTGTTCGTGAATACGGTTCTAGCGGCCAGGATAATCAAATTGATGAAACAGATCTTAGGTATCCATATAAAACTGCTGAATCTAAATGCAATCTTAACAGACAGGGTATTAGACACTTAGGCTCTCTTAATAACTTACTGCCGAAAAACCCTTCAGATAAAGAACGTACAGAACATTTTAAGCAAGCGAAAGAGATTCATAAGATATTGGAACAAATATATGGAGAAAATTATAAAATTGTTAAGCAGGGTATCCTGGCAGAAGTTTTTGTAGTTACTGCACTAAAAGATCTGGGGTTTGAAGTATATCAACCTACCATCAGAGATGATGCAACAGGAAAGATTGATTGCTGGGCAAATACAAAAGACGGAATACTATGTGCCGTACAAGTTAAATCAAGTGCATTTATTAGCGAAATTGAAGTAATAAATCCTGACGCTGACGAAGATTATATTATTGACGAATCTGTTACAGATTATCGTAAGGATATGCAAACAATGCTTGATTATATTTCTACCGAGGTAAATTTACCCGATAATATGAAGATTAAACCATTACTTATCATAGTGCCGGGTGGGGAAAATAATGAGGATGCAATTTATAATCAAACCACAGGTCTCCCGCTTTCGGGAGCAGCTGATAAATTGTATGAAAAAATTGAAAAGATTATTTACACTGATGAGGATTTTTAATTCAGATTAAACTTGCGTCTGTGCATAAGTAAAAACAATAAAAAAAAGGAGATACTCAGACATACTTACGTCTAAATATCTCCTCAAAGAAAAAACTAGTCGATTATCCCTCCTTACAATTTCAACACTCCATACGTCTGAATGATTGTTGCAATCACTGACATTAACCCAAACAGTTGAGCTAGCAACATACGTATTCTGAAGGAACCATCGTAAATAAGGAAGACTATCCTTTCTGTTACTCCCTCTAAGAACTCCGGTTCAGCTGCCTTTAAGTCACGGTATACCATATACTCTTTGATAAAAAGAATTATCGAAAGAATACCTGTCACTTCGGGAAATATGTTGCCTGTTAAATGTGACAGGACAACAGTGATCCCTAATACGATGAAAATCGGAATAAATGGGTTCATGTTTTCCTCCAAGTTGTGTTTGGGGGATGGTATCTGAATAAATTTTCTCCACACACCTCCCCATTGCGGATTATGTCGATTGATCAATTGAAATTACTTATACTCACCGATTAACTCCACGCTCCGGTTAGCCAAATTAACTCTGAAGGTGAAGTATTCATAACCCCGCGGACCTCTGATTTCGAGAGTGACGTAATAGTCATCACCCCTTCTAACTACTTCTGGGTGAATATCCATCAGTTCACGGGTTGTGTATTCCCTGTTTTTCTCCAACCAGCCGGTAACTGCATAAACGGCGGACCGGCGGCGTTCCTTATCGAATTCTGTAACTAATATGAATCGGGCACCTTCCCTTCTTAACCTTGCACCGGAAGTACTGAAATATGCAAGAAAAAAACCCCGACTATAGTAATCACCCTCGATTGAATCAAACTCTTCAGGGGTGCTTACTACCTTAGATTCGACCGGGTTGATATTACTTTCCCGGTCTCTATATGATCTATAGGCCGTGATAGTTACTGTGATTTTCATGTTCTTTTATCCTCCATACAGTCTGCCTATTCAGTTATCAAGGTACAAAAAACCGACCTGTTAGGTCGGATATACACATTATCGTTCGAGGGGATTTCCTACGATCTGTAGAAAAAATCGTAAGAAACACAAAAATCGCCCTTTTCTTATATAACCAACCTAAAGTACTTGGCCGGTCATAAGTTCTATAAGATCAAAACTTGCTTGGGAGCTTTCAGCTGCCACCCCAAACTTGTTCCCCTATAGACAAGGCGATGTTAGTTAAACAGTATTCTTTTTTCAAGAACAACTATAATGTATCACCCCATAGCGATTTTGTCGATACCACAATATTAATTATAATTTTTATGTAGTAATATTTATCTATGAATAGAACTATACTTGCAATTGGAGTCCTTACATTTTTTATCACTATACCAGTGCTATATCTCTTTAATACCTGTAAATCTGGAGGATTTATGGGAATAAATGAGTGTGACAGATGTAGAGGGATTAAGATATTAAAAAGCAGGGAAAGTTATGCGGATGGTTTTGATACTTATTCCTGTATCGGGATTTTTAGATAATCAAGATTACTTTTTGTTTCAATCCTAATACTTGGACATTATCTTGACCATTAGTATGTAGAATTATTTATAAAATGAATTGCTGCCAAAAAACACAATTTTCCGGATTTGTACGCATCACTTTTTTGATCTTTTTACTTATTCTAGTTATAGTAACTACTGCAATAGTATACTTTAAGCTGAAGACTCCCAAGTCCATTTCAACCTATGTCACTGATTTGGGCTCCTTAATTAGAAACTCTCCTAGTTCTACAAAACATCAATCAGATAATACAGCATCAGGACAGGAAGAAGTAAAACCCACGAATATAATCCCAACAGAAGACCTAACATTTCACTCACCTGTACAAATCGGAAAGTTCATGAAAAATATCGATGAGGACAATAACCTCTATACTTTAGGTTGCTGTGAATATGAGTTGGAATTTTATAAAGTCGGAAAAGTGACAAAAGGAAAATACAAGGATTTTGAAATAATTAGAGGAGATTTTCGATTCTATGCGGTTCCAGGAAAAGGCCCAAAGAAGCATGAACCTTTCTATTTCAGATTCCTGAAAAAAGATAATAATCTGATATTATTATCGTCAATTTCAAGCTATGATTTTATAAACTCAGACACCTATAATAAACCAAGCGAAGTAATACCGTGGAATATTACTGTAGATACCACGACAACCTTAGAACCATTTGAAAGACATTCCGGATTTCAAATCACTGGAGGATCAATTGGTTATATTGACGAAGAACTTGGTAACCCTAATGAAATATTGTACAAACTTTTTTCCAACCCAGTTTTGGGGGAAGTATATACAACAAAAGTGAAATACAGTCCTCAGGAGCCTTTCTATGGGGGAGAAGATGATGACTATCCATACAAAACTTCAGGCGGTTTCGGATACGGGAAGAATAGCTGTGTTAATACAGAATGCTATTATACTAACGCATTATTCATATTTAATCCCGACGGTACTTTCAGAATATATGAATATCGACCAAACGATCTGTACGAAACAGTTAATATAAATAACCAAAATATCCTGATAAGTCCGGGATCCTACTATTCTACAGAAGATGACTTCCAGACTTATATCACAATTACAAAAACAGGATGTTCAGATAATAATGCAGATTATATAAGCATAATGGATCCCGCAGATGTATCAATAGATGACTTGAAAACAATATCCGAATCGGGAAGAAAATACTATTTCTTCAAGAACAACGATCATCCCTATCTAAAACACTATTATGAAAAATATCTGTTGTATTTCCCCGATATGATTTCTTTCAGATTCCAAATCGACAAAAATACCAAACCATTAAGTTATTATAGTTTTATCGAAGCTCTTCCAGTTATTTTCACAGAAGATGAATTTGGAAGATTAATCAGAATTACTAACTATACATTTATCCCGCCTTTTGCCTGTGAACCAATAATTTATTTGTATCCAGAGAAAGAAACACAAGTGGAAGTCAGCTTGGATACAAATAAAGTAAACATCATTACCTCAGATCCCGATTATGAAAAGTCCTGGATTGTAAATGCCAAACCTTCAGGCGAAGTCTCCAACACAGAGGGTAAATATCCATATTTATTCTGGGAGGGTGTATTAAAAAGACTACCAAAAAGACAGGATGGTTTTGTTGTAGAAAGAGATAATGTTACTAAATTCTTTAAAACAGAATTACCGAAATTAGGCTTGAGTCCACAAGAAACCAGAGATTTTATTGAAGCATGGGCTGATAAATTATCATACGCCCCCTATTACTTTATTACCTTCCATTCTAAAGAAGTGATTGATGAATGGGCGCCATTGAAGATTAATCCCAAACCAGACACGGTGATTAGAGTACTAATGGAATACAAACCATTGGTCAATAGAAAAACCGTACTAGAATTCAATTATCCTGATACCCCCCAAAGGAACGGATTTACAACTGTTGAATGGGGTGGAATTGAATACTGACAACCAAAGAAATATACTAATTATCTTACAAACCCAGTATATCCGAGCTTTTTTGCATGGCTTTCAAAGCTATATCTACAAACACCGGAATATCCATATTTACCTTTTCTTCGCATTGTGTGATCTGAGATCTGTCAACCGCACGGGCAAATGCAGGCTGATCAAATCTTTTAATAACACTGTCCACTTTGACCTCTCCCAGTTTCTTATTCGGCATTACCAAAGCTACCGCAACAATAAATCCAGTCAGCTCATCACAGCATTCCAAAGTCCATTCCAGAAGGCTCTGAGGTTCTCTTATCCCGGTAATTTTTGCATTATGGGAGCTTAGGGCATTAAATACTTCCTCTTTTACCTCATATTCTTTCAACCACTCAAGTAATGTAACTACATGCTTAGTCCAATCATCTTTTGTTATTTCATAATCAGAATCATGTAGAAGACCAACCACTTCCCAATCATCAGCAGTAAGACTGCCAAGTTCATCCCCACGTCCCTGTTCTAAATAATATTCATAATATGCACGAAGAACTATTCCCACTGCATAACAATGACGCCTGAGATTTATATTTTGCATTTTTTCATGAAGAAGTTCTTTAGCAGTTTGCAGATCTAATACTTTTTTGATTTCAGTCATTGAACAATTCTACCTAATCAATAAAAGGAATCAATATCTAATAGGGGATTAAAGTCCGTAAATTTCTCTTGAAGTTTCATCAATGCCATCATTTTTAAGCTGCGGGAAAGGAACACCTTCTCTAGCCGGTACATCCTCTAGGAACCAGAATACCCTTTCACTATGCCCATACCCAAAAGTAGGAGGCATTCCATATTCCAACATTTCCACATAATCAATATCCAGCCACTGAGCTTCCTTGTCTCCGGCATCTCTCATACTCTGCTGTTCTTTAAACCTGTCCAGCTGATCCAAAGGATCATTAATCTCCGACCACCCATTCCCCAGTTCAGAACCGGCAATTATCGGTTGGAAACGTTCTGTAATATGAGGGAAATCCACCATAGCCTTGGATAGGGGAGAGAGATATTTGGGATGATTCAAAAGAAATGCAGGACCGGCAATGGTTTTTCTTAATAGTTTCCAAAGAGTATCCACTCCTCTTTGTACACTCATATTCTCATCCACTTTTTGTCTATTTTCTTTTAATAACCGGCTGACTTCCTCTACACTGGTGTTATGGACATCCAGTCCGAATCGATCCTTCATGATTTGGGCAAAATCCAGTTCTTGCCAGGGTTTGGAAAAATCTACTTCAAATCCCCTGATCGCAAACAGCTTCTTTCCTCCATACACATTATCTAGAATATAAGCATAAAGATCCTTCACCAGCTGCATCCCCTCTTTATAATCAGCATATGCCCAGTAGAATTCCATGGCAATATGCTCTGGAAGATGTTCATCAGACAATCCCTCATTTCTGAAACGGGGACCTATTTCATATACTTTTTCGTAACCTCCGCCTATTAATCTTTTTAAATATAGTTCCTGGGAAATTCTCAAGTAGAAGTCCTGATCAATTGCTTCCATATGTGTTTTAAAGGGGTTCGCATCAGCACCTCCCGGTATCATTTCTAAAACAGGAATATTCATTTCCAAAAATCCGTGTTTTTTGAAAAACTCGCGGTGGGCTTCCCAGAATTTTGCCCTTCGAATAAAGCGTTGATATACATCCTCATTTATATTCGTATCAAGATATCTTCTTCTTAATCGGGTTTCTTTATCTTTTAATCCATCCCACATATCGGGTAGGGGACGGAGAGTTTTGGAAAGAATACGAAGCTTATACACTTCCACGGAAATTTCACCTCTTTGGGTTTTAGTAACTCTACCAGTAGCCTCAACAAAATCCCCCACATCAAGTAAGTGGAGATCTGAAAAGTTCAATTCACTGTATTTATAATTGGCATCATGTAGATTCTGTTCCTTGATATATAGCTGTACTCTGCCTGAAGTATCTCTGATATCAATGAAAGTCACTTTACCGTGAGATCTGATTGCCATCGCCCGTCCTCCGACAACTACTTCTTTTCCATCTAATTCGTCAAAACGGGAGGTAACATCACCCACATTAGTATTTTTAAATGATTTTGCAGGATAAGGGTCAATACCTAAGGAACGTAACTGTTCCAATTTATCTAACCTTACATCCCTTAATTCCCTCAGAGTAGACATATTAAAAGTATAACACTACTCGATTTTAAGGATAGTGTAAGTTAGCTTTCCTACAGGAGCTTCAACCTCAATCTTTTCTCCGATTTTCTTACCTAGTAAAGTTGAACCTAAAGGTGATTCATGGGATATCTTTTTCTCAATCGGATTGGCTTCATAAGCACCGACTATATGGAAGGTTTCCTCGTCACCGTCAATATGAACGGTCACTTTGGATCCAACTACTACTTTATCACCGGCTGCTTTATCGGTAACCTTTGCGTTTTTAATAATATCTTCAAGCTCACTGATACGTCCTTCTACGAAGGACTGTTCTTGTCTGGCTGAATCATACTCAGCATTTTCTGAAATATCACCCATTTCGCGAGCCGCTTTTATACGGTTCGCAACTTCAGGCCTTTTAACCTCTACCAGATTTTTCAGTTCCTGCTGGAGTTTTTCCAGACCTTCTTTTGTTAGATATATTGTGTCTGTGTTAGTACTCATTTTGCTCATCGAAAAAAAAGACCCCTAACATCTTTAGTGCGGGGTGAACTAAGTACGTGTAGTATTGTAGCATTGAGTATAGGAAATGTCAAAGAGGTCACAATAGAGAAAGCCCGTCATTACAATAAAAAACGCAATTTACTACAGGTCTTGGTTAATCCTATTCAGGCATTATCTGAAGGACTTTAGCAAAGAATATTTTCCCACCAATTACATAATCAAACGATCTGATTTCTTTCAGATAGGGGCGGCTGGATATATCAAGTGTCATGTCAGTGTTATGTTCATTGGTCATCAGAAGATAGTCAAACCCAAGCTCCGTCAGATTATCAAGATTTAAATCTGCTTTTTTAGAGTAGGGGAAAAACACACCACGAATATTTGAATTATTTTTTTTCTCATTTAAATACCAGTCGGATACACTACTGACATCGTTATACCCAACCACTCCGGAAAGATTTTCAGATACATACTCAGCTCCGTTTTTTATAGCTTTAAAATTATCTTTATGCAGCCATACTGTAGACAGAGTCCAGATCAGCATAGAGATAGCGGATAAAACCAAAAAATATTTTAAGTTTTTAATATAAAGAAAGTAGAGGATTACCAGTTGTAAGAAAATAACTACTGCAAACAACGGTTTACTTAAAATTAAAAATTGTAATTTCAAAAAATACTGAGATACAGCATACAACACAATTAACGTCGTTAAACCTAATAGGGGAGTGAAACCTATTTTTTTACCGCTTTCAAAATATGTCTGAATTGAACCAACCATTATGATAATTAAAAAAGGAATTACCGAAACAAACAGCCTAGGAACAGCAGCAGGCCAGAACAAAATTAACGCAAGCTCCAATAATAAAAATATGGCAACCGGCAGATGGTCTTTCATCCACTGCCCTACTCTTCTGATATCAAAAAATACAAAAAATAAGGGAGAGGTGATACCAAATAGATAAATCAATGAGATGATATACGTCATAAACATTTTCACATCATGTGTTCTTCCTGACGGTTCCTCAAAGTAACTGGATGTAAGAGGATTTCTCCATAAAAGATAAGGAACAATGAATATCGAGAAACCCATTATATACTTGATCAGATTTCCAATATCGTCCCTCATTTCGTCAGTCTTAGGTAATATAAAGTGAATCACCATTGCCAATCCTAATGAACTAAGTAAAAGATATCCTTCAAATCTGGTTAATACCGAAAGTCCTACAATAACACCTGATAAAATGAAATTCTTTTTGTAAAAGAACAGAAATGCCAGCATAACCAGTAATGAGAAAGGTACATCGGCATATATTCTTAATGCCCAGTAAAAGTAAACGGGATTTAAGGCAAAAAATAGTAGAGCTATATTTTTGTATTTTTCATCCTTGATAAAAAGATCAATTAGCTTTTTAAAAACAATAAACGCAGCAATACTAATTCCAAACATCATAATTCTTCCCCAAAGAATCTGGTCAACAAATGATGGTCTGATGGCAAGGAGTGCAGAAAATAGTGGAGGTCTTTTTTCATCCGAAGGATAAGTAAATTCTCTTATATATTCAGATGCCCGAAGGATACGATAACTATCCCCCCATTCGGCAGTATTGATACTTAACAAAGCCGAATGCAGAAGAATATATATTGCAAATATAATTAAAGAATAGTTTTTAAAAATTTTTTTCATAAAATCATAACGCGGAATACTTTTTACAAGGTCGTTCTTAACTATTCTATCAGTTGTTCACCTGCCCAATGAAGAATGAAATATTTGGTTCTTTTTTATTATTAACATTTGCATATTTCTCCAACAATGACACTATTTCTTGTCCTCAACCGTTATGTGTGTATTTTACATAAAAACATCTTACTTCTTATAACGAGTTGAAAACTTTTCTTATCGTATTTGCAGACATTTCCCAGGAATATTTTTCTGCATGTTCTTTAGCTTTTTTAGTCATTTCTTCCGGGTAACCATTAACTATAAATGTGGTTAGAGATTCACTTATGTTATTCATATCCATAGGATTAAAGTATCTAATAAACTCACAACCCATCTCCTTAAAAGCTCTGATATCAGATACAAGACAAGGAATTTCACTAGCCATAGCTTCCAGTAAGGGAAGTCCAAAGCCCTCATCCAGCGAGGAACTGACAAAGGCATATGCTTTGGAATATAGTACTGGTAAATCCTCATCCGATACTCTGCCCAGAAACCTTACCTTTTCTTCCACCCCAAATTTTTTCGGAGCTTCAAGTGACTCTTCATAATCCCAACCTTTCTTACCTACTACCACCAATATTAAATCTTCCTTCTGATTTTCAGTTAATTTATTCAATGTATGACTGAAAGCTTCAACTAATTTCGGAAGATTCTTCCTGGGTTGAATGGTAGAGACAAAAAGGAAATATTTTTTTCCCTCCAGTTCATAATATTTGATAATGGGATTCGTCTGTTCATCAGATCTTTTATGAAAATCACTATTCACCCCTTCCGGCACAATCATAATCTTTTTATCAGGTACACCCCACCCTTTTTCAAGGATTGCAGATTTTGTTGCTTCAGACGGAACAATCACTACATCCGAATATTTTGCTACATACCATTCATGTTTCCCTTTTAATAATGAATTAATTAGCCCAGTGTATTTATTAAACGGGTATTCCAAACCGTGGATCATGGACACAATTTTTGTATTTGGTAAGTGAATAATAGGTATCGTATGTACCGTGGTAAAAAACACATCAACCGGATTTTTAATCAATTCAAATGCCAGATCCGTCTGAGTCCATAGAAGTCTCTTTTTGACTACTTTGTATGTGAAATTTGGGTTATTTCCTGACAGATAATCCCAAAATTTCGAATCAGGTTCACTTGGAAAATAGACTACATAAGTATTTTCCTGATCTACTTTTGAGAGTGCACGGATAATATTGAATGTATATTTTTCAGGACCAGCCGGGTTAGGATCAAGAAGATTTTTCCCATTTATGCCTATTTTCATAGGCTTATTGTACTATATAACTGCTATAATTCATTCATGGCAAACATCGGAATAGATGCCAGGTTCTACGGTGAAGCAGGACCGGGAAGATACACCAAAGCAATAATTCAGCATCTAGAAAAAATTGATCATAAGAACCAATACTACATTTTTCTCCGTAAAAAGGGCTTCGAACAATTTGAACTAGAAAACCCACATTTTAAGAAAGTACTTGCCGATTATCAATGGTATTCTTTTTTGGAACAGACCATATTTTTGGCGAAATTATTAAGATATAAACTGGATCTTTTCTATGTTCCCCATTTTAATATCCCGATACTCTATCCAAAAACACTAATCACTGCCATTCCGGATTTGATCATGCATACTTTCAGTACTGAAAAAGGCACTACACTTCCCAAACCTTATTTCAGATTAAAAAAGGCAGTTTATAAGGCTGTGTTCAAGTGGGCAGTGATACGATCAAAAAAGATTATTGTCCCCTCAAAGGCTGTGATTGGCGATTTTCAAAAGGTTTATCCCAATATTCCAACCTCCAAGTATGTTTTGGCATATGAAGGAGTAGATCCAGATCTAATGAAGCTTCATGAAGAAACTAAACCGCAGGAAGTACTTGATAAACTTCAAATAAAAACACCATATCTTCTGTATATCGGAAGTGCATATGAACATAAAAATCTTTATCGTTTAGTTGATGCCTTTAAACTACTAAAAGAAGAATACAGATATGAAGGAAGCTTAGTTATTGCCGGAAAAAAAGACAGATTTGCCCAAACCCTTCATCAATACATCATAGATCAGAATCTCTCCCAATATATCAGAATGCCGGGACTTACTGCCTATGTAACAGATCAGGAAATCATTGTCTTAAGAACACAGGCTCAGCTATATATCTTTCCATCATTAAAGGAAGGGTTTAGCCTTACTCCAATGGAAGCACAAGCGGTAAGTCTTCCTGCAATTATCTCCGATATCCCAATTCATAGGGAAATATATCAGGATTCTGTTGAATATTTTGATCCTACGGACACAAATGATATTGCCGAAACCATCAATGAAGTATTACACAATGAAACACTTCAAAGGGAGCTTATTGAGAAGGGATGTAAGAACATCAGCAGATATGACTGGAATACTACCGCAGAAATCACTCTAAAAGTATTCAAGGAAATCCTTAGTTAATCTTTCCTAATATATTTTGATACACGGCTTCAACCTGTTTAGCTTTGGTTTCCCAAGAAAAATGAAAGTGTATGAAGTCCGTATCCGCTTCAACCGGAGTAGGACTCTCGACTATCTCTCTGATCTGTTTGGCAATATTTTCTGGTTCAAGATTATCTAGATAATACAGTCCTTTTATTTCATCCCTTGCCTTAAATCCTGATACCAAAGCCGGTACACCGCAGGAAAGGCTCTGCATTACCACTTTAGGAAAACCCTCATAACTGGATGGAAGAACAAATAAATCAGCTGACTGAAAAGATATGGGACTGATAGGATAGGGAGTATAACCTGCTCTGATTACCCTACTTTCCAGATTGTTGACTTTGATTGTATCTTCGATTTTTCTTAGATATTCAATATCGCCCGGCCCGACTAGCAGAAGTTTATATACCGGAGGAAGAAATTTCACTGCTTCAATTAATAAATGAACATTCTTCCTTTCCACCATCACACCGTGATTCAAAATCACCTTATCCAGTGGATCTAAACTTAAATCCCGTCTGGTCTTTTCAAACTCTTCCTGACCCACCCGTTTAAATAAATGTGTATTCACACCTGTTTCAACAACAAAACATTTAGCAGGGTCAGCTCCGTAAAACTTTATAGCATCCTGTCTGTTATCCTCACTGACAAAGATGCAGGCTGATGCAGTCTTTACCGCAAGTTTGTCGGACAAACGGGCAAGCGGCCAGTCAAGATACTTAGATACCGGTTTTACATCGATTTCTTTTTCCTTGGCGGCTTCCCAACGACCGGCAACCGTATTGTGGAAATGCACAATTAGAGGGGTTTTTAATTCGGTTGACCAGGGCCAAATTTTACTTAAGAGAAATCTATATAAATAAATCCAGATCCCGAAGTGACCGTGAGAGTGAATCAGATCTACTGTGTTTTTATCATCATCCCGAAAGAAAAGATATTTCCAAAACATCAGGAATGCCGTGGTCAGCATCATAGTCCCCGGAAGTGGTGCCCTCATGAAACTGATTACCTCAGTATTGGCGGGCTGTTCCACTTGTCCGGATTTTGGCCATCTTCCACAAAAAATAGTGAACTTATGACCGAGTTTAGTCTGAGCAACAGTTAATTCATAAGGATGTGGAGCTAATCCCTGCCAGGGCGGAGGCCAGTCATAAATTATTCTTAATATTTTCATGAAATTAATCCTTTCATAACCTGTTCGTACTTATCTAGCATTACATCAGCAGTAAACTCGTTTAGCGCTTTTATTTTACCACTCCTACCCATATTGATACGAAGGTTTTTATCTTTTATTAAAGATAAAAGCTTGTTCTTAAGAGATTCAATATTACCCGGGTTGATCAGATAACCTGTGTTTTCGTCTTCTACCGCATCTGCCACCCCACCAATATCTGCAGCTACAATCGCCAGTTCGGCAAACATTGCTTCTACCAAAGTCATGGGAAATCCCTCCACTCGTTTTGTCGGTAATACATATACATCTGCATTAAAAAGCCTTTGCATCACTTCTTCATGAGATACTTTTCCCTGATAGATTATTTTATCGCTTAAGCCTAGATTTGAAGTGTAGGTTTTTAATTCATCCAGATCTTCCCCGTCTCCGATCACATCTAAAAGCCAGTTTTCATCTTTAATCTGTGCTAATGCATCAGCCAGATCAAACAAACCTTTTGATTTAACTACCCTTCCGGTATAGATTAATCGGACAGGACCAAAAGACTCTGATCTTGTAACACCCTGATATACTTCCAGATTGATACCGTTATGAATAACTTCTATTTTCTGCTGCGGAGCAAAAGTTTCATCTATAATCTGAGCTTTAACTGCATTAGATACTGCTACCACACAATCCGCGTGCAAAATATAATCTCTCTGCCTTCCAAAATATTGTCTTATTGAATACTGAAGATTACGCAATGCCCAATACAAATCCTTCAAATTTCTGATATTGGCAAAATGGGTCTGAAGTTCACCACCTGTAGTGCCATGAGCAATGGATATCACCTTTACCCCCAGATTTTCCTTGTTTTTAATAATTCCTATTCCTCCCGTACTTTGACTAATCACCAGATCAAAAGAACTTTCAGATTGATATTTTGTGAATACTTTTATGGATTTTCTTTCCCAGCTATTGGAATTTAAAGATGATAGAAAATAACGATATGATGCAGGTATAAACACATATGTTATTCCATTCTGATTTTCCTCCCCCGGTGGATGCTCTTTACAGGGAGTAAATACCGTAACTGCATGCCCTCTTTTCACAAGGCCTTCACATAATACCTTATTCTGTGTTTCCAAACCACCATAACTGGCATGTAAAGTTGTAGATTTTATAAATACGGCTATTTTCACTATGTTAATTGTAATTTATAAGGCAAAAAGAGTCATTAGCCTATAGATAGTAAAGAACTAGCTTAAATCAGGAGTAATCCCTGCAGAGTTTCAATGTTTTTTTCCAAATCAAACATCTCCATAGCTTTAATTCTGCAAGCATTGCTTAACTTTATCCCAAATTCAGGATGATCAATCAATTTCCTGATTTGTACAGCCAGCATTTCCGGATCCCTCTGAGGTACCAATAAACCGGTTTCATCATGAGTTATTAGATCTTTAATACCACCGGCATCGGTAGTAACAATAGGAAGACTGGCTAAAGCTGCCTCCACAATCACATTAGGCACACCGTCACTGTCCCCCACACCTGTATCAATAGAGGGAAGTACAAACATATCAGCTTTATGATAATAGGAAATCAGCTCCGAATGGGGTATTCCTTTCCCTTCTCCTTCAATATACACAAAATCAGAAAGAGAGTTTTCATCAATGAGACATTTTAATTCTCCATATAAATCACCCGATGCACCTACAATATGAATTTCATGATTTACATTCTGATCTTTGAGTAACTTAGATGCTTCAATCAGATATCTGAAACCTTTTTTTTCTACGAGTCGTCCAATAGATAATATATATGTTTTCTCAGGGTTTAAGATTTTCTTTTCTTTCCTAACCAGTTTTGAGCTATCCACCCCATGATAATTCAGTTTAATTCTGTGTGATGTATTTTCATCAGCATATTCGAGACACTTATTATAAGCAGCAGTATTGCAAAGAGTAACAAATTTTGCTCTGTTTACCTTTTCTTTGATATGTGTACCGGTAATAAAAACATCCCGGGCATGCCCCGAAATACTAAAAGGAATATTCAAAATAACGGATGCAATTAGCACTATTGTTGAAGGATCGGACATAAAATGCACGTGAATATGATCGGGTGCAAATTCTTCAATAATTCTGGTATACCCTATTGCTTTGATAAAAAGGTATAAATCCTTAAGATTTATAGGTTTTACAATCCTAAAAGATTCCAGAATACGGTCAGATTTTCCCAGAATATATATTAATGATTTCAGAAAAGTCATCCAGTCTAAACGAGTATAAGAGGTAGAGGATAAAACTGCATCACTAGTTTCACCTGAAGCTTTCTGTAAAGAAAAAATTCTCACATCCATATTATCCAGTTCAATCAGTTTCGAAACTTCTCTTTCAATAAATGTTTCCGTCAATCGGGGAAATTCCGGAATAAAATACAATATGCGTTTTTTCCTGATCTTTGTATTTTCCATGATAATAGATAGATTATACACTTACAAAAAAGTTATATGAGACCAATAGATGTTTTTAAAATCGAACCGGTATGGATAATCTTTGGTCATTTTCAGGTAGACCGGAAGGATTAGCCCTATTAATAACCACAAATCCACGATCTGCATCTAAAGGTACAACAAATTCCACTGTTCCTGAATATGGAACAAACTCTTCCGTCATCCATTCACCCGCAGTCAGATTTGAAGAACCTATGATGCTACCATCTGCCAAAACAATTCTTACAGGTGCACTTCCTTCAAAAAACCACAATCCCCTGGCTTCACCGCTTACAACAAGGGGACTCTTAACAACCGAATTACCCATGGGTTCTTTCACAATTATTAGATCGGGTATCTGGTAGCTAACCTGCCTGGTATTATCAGATATATCAGATATTGTATTTTCCTGGGAATCTCTGCTTTTTACGACATACAAATAGAAAGAACCTGCAAGCAGGGTAATTAATATCAAAAACGGGATGATTATTTTTTTCATTAGATAAATGATACTTAAAATATATTAAAGATACATTGGAAAATCATAAATAAAATCCCTGTCAGACCGGATATAGCTCTGTAATAACGCTTTGATATTTACACAGAATATTTATTTTACAGATGAAGTTACAGGAAGTGATTCTTCCATAACAACATTTCTACCTAGTCGTGCAACTTTATTCCACGACACATCAGCCCCTTTGATAAAGTTGAGACCTGCTCTTATTGTAATAAAACTAATTATGTGGTTATACCAAAGACTTTCAATTGTTGAGAGTAATGCCAATCTTCTGTTTTCATTATCAAGAATCAGTGTATAAGTTAGTATAATGCTTTGTAATAACACCATGCCTAAGTAAAATATTAAGAAACCAATTAAATTCGAATACAATGCTACTCTAATAATAGATGTAAAAAAGAGCATAGAAATTAATACATCTACCCAAGGAAAAAAAAGAAAGTAAGGAAGCCCAAATACACCAAGTGAGCCATATTTACGATTGAACAGCATATAAAAATGTTTTCTTATTACCTGGAAACCCCCAAATGTCCATCTATATCTTTGTTTTAGAAAGTCTGTTATATTTTCCGGAGCTTCCGTATAAGCAATTGCGTTTGAGTTATATGCCACTTTTCTTCCGGCCTTTTGAATAGAAATTGTTATATCCATATCTTCGACAATAGTATCGGTTGAATACCCTCCGATTTCCAAAAGTACATCCTTCCTAAAAGCCCCGATTGCACCTGAAATGACTTGCATACAAGATAAATACACAAAACTTCTTCGTTGTAGACCAAGACCAGATATATATTCCATAGTTTGATGTTTACTTAGAACATTATTACGATTCGCAACTTTTACATTTCCACCAACTGCATATACTTCATCATCTTGAAAAGGTTTAATCAGTTCACAAAGTGTATTAGGAAGAAAAATAGAATCAGCATCTATACACACAACAATGTCACCTTTAGATTCTTTAATACCTAAATTAAGCGCCGACGCTTTACCTCCATTTTCCTTACATATATACGAAATTTTATTTGGATATTTATTAGCATACTTTCCACCTACCTTTCGGGTGTTATCTGTACTACCATCATCTACCACTAATATTTCGTAATTTTCAAATTCTTGTTTTATCAAACTTTCTATACAGTGACCGAGAGTGAGTTCCTCGTTATAACAAGGCACTATTACTGATACAAAAAGCTTTCGACTACAGTTGGTTTTTTTCGTATAAACCCGATTTTTTCTCACGTGCTTATGGGACAAAAGCATGAAGAATAAAACCTTAAAGGCTAATACGAATAAAAGAAGATATGAAACTGCTGTAATAAGTTCATTAACAAAATTCATTATTAAGTTTTTTGGGCATGGGAAAATTCGTATCAAATTATTATAAATTACATTATATAACACATTATAGGTTATGTAATACTTTTAAATTTGGTGGTTTGTAACTATGAATACCGGAACATAATAGGAAGTGAATAAAAATTTCTCTATCACTATAAGGTAGTATATTTTGTCTATATTAAATTTAGTAAATAAAAAACTCCCGGAATTACTCCCGGGAGATGCTAATCATCCGGTTTGTGAATTGTTTTAATTACTTTCCGTTACCGTTTCTCAGAAGAGCAGAAGCAGACATATAGCTTTCATCTTTCAGTTCTTCCAAACCATTTGTTCTTTTACCAATTGCAAAGTAGTTAAAACCAGCGCTTTCTACATCTTCTTTGGATAATAGATTTCTTCCGTCATAAATTACAGCTTCATTCATTAGACTTTTAACCTTCTTCAGATCAATACCGGCAAATTCCTTCCATTCAGTTAGAATGAATATGGCATCAGCACCTTTTGCCGCATCATACATGTCCTTTGCATATTCAATGTTGGCATCACCCAATTCTTTTTTTGCATTCTCCATTGCTTCCGGATCATAAGCCCTGATTGTGGCACCCATACCTCTTAAAGTTCGGATAACCTCTAAAGATACTGACTCTCTGATATCATCGGTATCTCCCTTGAAAGCCAATCCCAGACAGGCAAAGGTTTTTCCTGACAGATTCCTGCCGTATTTTCTGGTCACCTTCTTCACAAAGTGAGTTCTTTGCAGGACATTTACTTCCATCACACTTCTTAACAGTTTGAAATCATAAGCCTGATCTGTTGAAGTCCTATATAGTGCTGCAACATCTTTCGGAAAGCACGAACCTCCGTAACCAATACCAGCATTAAGAAAATGCCTGCCGATTCTTTTATCCAAACCCATCCCGTAAGCTACCACCGAAACATCGGCTGCAGCTTTTTCACATAACTGTCCGATTTCATTAATAAAAGATATTTTTGTAGCCAGGAATGCATTTGAAGCATACTTTATCATTTCTGCTGATCTTAAATCTGCTTCTACAATCGGAGATCCTAAATGTTCATAAAGTTTCTTCATAATATCCAGCGCTTTTTTAGAATCACTGCCTATTACCGTTCTATCGGTATTTTTCATATCTTCTACCGAGCAACCTTCCCGTAAAAACTCCGGATTGGATGCCACATCAAATTCAACTTTTGTTTTCAGATTCTCTTTAACTATCTGTCTGACTTTTTCATTTGTTCCAACCGGTACAGTACTTTTAGTAACAATTACTTTGTAGTCTTTCAAATTCTCCCCAATTTCTTTTGCTACAGCCCAAACAGCTGATAAGTCCGCAGAACCGCTGTCACTTTGAGGAGTACCTACACAGATAAACACAATTTCCGCATCCTTCATTCCTTCTGCTAAGGAAGTGGTAAAAATCAATCTCTTATCTTCGATATTCTTTAAAACTATTTCCGCCAGCCCCGGTTCATAAATCGGCATCTCTCCGCTTTTTATTTTTTCTATTTTCTTCGCATCGATATCTACACCTATAACATCATTCCCCCAGTCGGCAAATATAGCAGCTCCGACTAAACCTACATATCCTGTTCCGATTACACAAAGTTTCATAAAAGCTCCTTTTTAGGGCAGAAAAATATTTACTTGTTGCGGAATATTCCACATTTATCTGCTCAATTAAAATGATTTTTTAGCTGTATTTTTTGTATTTACCCTGTATATCAGCTAACCGGATCAACATAACATCCCTAGCCATTTTCCAGGCATTGGAAAGAAAATTAAATCTGGTGGTCTTTACATAAGTCCAAAGGACAGGCACCTCCTTTATTTTGTAACCAAACTTTCGCGCCAGATATAATTCTTCAACCTCCAGGGCACCAAAAAACGGTTTTTTGATTTCTTTTGCATTAGGACCGTATACCACAAGTTTGTTAAAAATCCTTTTAACTACTTCCCCTTTAAATAATTTAAAACCACACTGGGAGTCCTGTATTCCGGGTAGAGCAATAACCTGAACTAAAAAGTTAAATATTCTTCCCACCATATGTCTGTAAAAAGGTTCTCCTACTCTTTGGGCACCTTTTCCTTCTCTGGAGCAGATCACCACATCAAAATTCTGATCTTTAAGCCAGACCGAAAGCTTTTTCAGCTCACTGATCGGAGTGGAAAAATCGGCATCCGCCAGATAAACATACTGACCACATGCCCTCCTAACCCCCTCGTACAGGGCAGCCGACTTTCCTTTATGGGGAGCTCTTATTAATGTAATTTCAGGATTATTTTTTGAGTATTCATCAACTATATCCGCAGTATTATCCGCACTTCCGTCATCCACCACTATCACCTCAAAAGAGGGAGAAAATGTTCTCATAAAACTCAAAACCTGAGTAAGAGAAGCGCTGATTTTATCCGATTCGTTGTAAACCGGTATGACTATCGAATATTCAATCATTAAGATGTAAACGCTTCCTTCCGTAGATTAACAGTAAAAAAATCATAGGAGGTGAGCGGCCATCCAATCTAGGATCATTATATTTTACACCCAAAAGTACAACCTATGTAAAGCTGGCTACTTTGTTTTCCGCCAGATAATTCTACTATAAACCGTAAAGTTCCACACCAAACCGATCACTACCCCTATGAAGAACGCCGTATTGGCAACCAAAAACGTATTCCCGAACGTGGCGACAGAATAGCCGGTAAACCAACTCCTGAACAAAATTGGTATATATGAGGAAATGTAATACAGAGGGGCATTTCGTAACAATCTGGTTATCGAAGTCACTTTCCTATCACTGAATGACCAGTAGTTGTTTAATATATATGTAACGGTCATCGCAACCAAACCGGATATCGCACTGGAGTATCGTGCGGATATTTCCGGCTCCCCAGATGAAAAAACTAGTGTACGCAGGATATTAAATAATCCAAGATCCGTAAACAGACCAGCAAAACCCACCACAATAAATCTGAAAAAATTCTGACTTTCTCTAAGTCTGATTTTTATCACTACTTTGAGAGAATCCATAAAGTTATTCTTTTCCATTTTGGAGTCCCCTCTATCTCTCAGAGCAAAAGCTATCGGAATCTCTTTGATTTTTGCTCCCTGCTTATACATCCGATACAAAAGATCCTGTTTATAGGCAAACCCTTTTGACAACACACTGTCCAAATCAAGCTTGTCTACAAAACCCTTTACCCGGGAAGCTTTAAAACCAGTCGAGAAATCATGAACGTTAAATATTCCCAATACCACCCTGGTAAACATACTTCCGCCAAAGCTTAAAAATTTTCTTTGGAATGACCATTCTTTCGGGATGCTTCCTCCTTTAATAAAACGTGATCCCAAAACATAATCATATCCCTCTTCAACAGCTTGGATTAAGCGGGGTATATCTTTGGGATCATGCTGAAAATCCGCATCCATTTCTACAAGGACATCCGCTTGCATTTTTCCCATAGCATGTCTAAATCCACAGATATATGCCGCTCCAAGACCGGCTTTCTTTTCTTCGGGAAGCAGATGCAGATTCGGATAACTGCTTTGCATTTCTAAGACTTTCTGTCCCGTCCCGTCAGGAGAATTACCATCCACTACCAGTATATGAAAGTCATGATGCGGCATTTTTTTAAATTCATCAAAAAGCACGGGAATAAGCCGTGTAATATTATCTACCTCATTATATGTAGGAATCACTATAACAATTTTCATATATTACAGCGTGTGCTGTTGTTTCTAGAGGGCAGTTAGAATTGCAAAAACAACGAAAAAAATTACAACCCCCAATAAAATATACTCTCCTATCACTGTCTTTCTTACCCTACCTTCATTAATATGATGCACTATAGCCCATGTTACAAACAGAAGTGAAGATACACCTGCCCCGATGGACTGTACAGTGTAATTATGCACAAGCCATATGAAAGGATAAGAAAGTAAAGCTAAAATTACCCCCAAGATTATGTAATAGTTAAGATGTTTTTTACTTTCCATGGAAATATTATACAGTTTCAATATCCCGCTTGTAACTAGAGAATTTTACCGGGCATCAGAGTAAGAAGCATACCTAAACTGGCAATAAGAAACATCAAATGAGCCCAGGTATGTCCCGTAACCTTGGCAATTCCATGTTTTTTGGAATACCAGATGTCCAGAGTCATCAGAGCAATCAGGTAAATTACAAACACAACACCGATACCTTTAATAGCCATCGCCACATCAATAGCTGGGAGTATCACCGGTTCCGAATCTTTTAACTGCTGAGGTAGTACATTCTGCAGAGGTTTGGGAAGATTCGCCACTACTTCCGTATTGGTATCAACCGAATGAGCTGCTTCTTTTTGTGCCGCACTCTCAAGAATCCTTTCCTGATCGGAAGCTGTTGCCAGATGTGAAATATCCTTCGGTTTTCCAAACATCTGTACCACTACTGTAGTTTCATATCCGTTCAATACCCCATCCACTACTGCAAATCCGATCTCTTCATAATTCTTATTAAGAAGGTTTTCCTTATGTGAGGGCGAGTTATACCAAGCTTCCACAACATCTTTGGAATTATTAAAATTTTTAGCCAGATTCTCACCTGCATACGCATAGTCATAATCTTCTGCCAGAATAAAATCCCACGGTTCATCCCCATCAGGTGAAGTGTGAGCCCAGTAATCATCGGAAAACATATCCTGAGCCTTTTTCTCCGCTGCTCTGGTGAGTGCTGGATTAAGTCTTAACTCCCCAAGTCCGACCGCAGTTCTTTTCCTGTTAGTCATATCGTATAGTTCTTTTATTTTAATGTTTGATGCGTAGCCCAAAACTCCTGGAAAAAACCTTGTAAATGCCTTCTGACCCACCATAACAGAAAGAAAAAACAGCGCATAAATAATAAAAGCTTTAGTTGATAACAAAGTGGCTCTGGACTGTTTTTTAGGATGAGGTACGAAGTAATATATAAACTGATATTTTTCAATACTTGAAGGATCCCTCCTCCATTTGGCTATCTTTAGTTGTTTGCTTTTTTTTCTAAGCAGATGCGCGGACATTGAGGATATTATGGCATGAGCCGTAGGTGATGTCTAACAATATTGAGCAAGAATTAAAGGATCATCTTTTGTTATTGCCACCGTAGATTCAAAAAGTCCAGACAGACTGCCGTCTGCTGTTTTTAAAGTCCAACCATCGGCATCCGTTTTAATTTTCGGCTTGCCCTTCTGATAGATAACTTCAATCGCCAGAACCATTCCTTCCTTTAAAATCGGCCCATCTTTCTTTCTCCCGTATCCAGGAACATACGGATCTTCATGCAGATCAGCTCCTACTCCATGACCAACTAAATCCAGGCTTACCGTATAACCTGCTTTCTCAATCACAGTCTGAATGGTATTTGAGATATTACCTACCCGGTTTCCAAGCACACAGTTTTTAATTGCACTGTCCAAAGCTTTTTTCCCGGCATCCAGAAACTTCTCCTCCTTGGCAGTTTTTCCCGGGGCAACCACTTCAACTGTCCATGACACATCCGTATGCAGTCCTTTATATAAAACGCCAAGATCAATACTAACCAGGTCTCCTTCTTTTAAACGATAGGAATTCGGAATTCCATGCACAATACCATCATTCACATTAATACAGGTTGCATACCTATAATCATCAACTGTTTTAAAGGAAGGTTTTCCACCATGAGTAACAATATAGTCTTCAGATATGGAATCCAATTCTTTCAGCGAAATACCCGGCTTTACTGCTTCTACAGCAGTTTTGAGAGCTTCGGAAGATATCTTTCCGCCTTCCTGCATAATATTTATCTGTTGCATTGTTTTTATAGGTATATACATATATTGACCTTCGTTGATATTATATCAGCTTTTTTGCTGAATAATGCGTAATAACTATTGATCTACATCTATACAATTTATAGAATTAATTATTATGAGATTATTCATGAGGGTGTGTTTTTATAAGAGAAAAACTATTATCGGAGTTCTTCTGATCATTACTGTTCTAATTGCCATGAATAATCAGGTTTTTGCGGATGAGCAAACTCATCCTTTTTTACTCGTGCGTCCCAATCAATATTCCGACTTAAGATCCAGAAGCAGTCAGGAACCATGGTCGGGTATGAAAACCAGAGCAATTAACGAATGCACTCAAAGAAGCTTTCCCCCACCTTGCAACGGTAATTTAAACACATCATCAGATGAATATCCCGAGCTCAACTCTGAAGCTTTCTGTATGAGAGCAATCATGGGAGCCTGTTCCTTAGCCTACATTTTAGACCCTGATAACAAAGATACATATTTAAATAAAGTAATAAATACATTACCAAACTGGGAACATATTATTGTTGTTCAGAGTGGGGCGGATGACGGTACCCGCAATACTTCCAATGAATACTATACGGATGCAACAGCCGCATACTTTAATACTCTTCTGGCGGTGGATATTATGCATGAGGACCTGACAAACCGACCGGGACCGCAAGACAGCCAGTATCAAAACCAGCTGGTATATGCAGAATTTCTTATGGAACAGGAATTTAACCACTTCTATGGCATTACCAAGCCTGTATATAACTTCCAAACTAAAGACGGAAGAACGCTCTCCTATCATATGCCTTCCAGACATCCTCCTGCTCAGGAAGCAGCATTAATCCTGTGGAAAATATACAAGGGTGAATTTTCTCCTAATGATTCCGATTCAAATGCACTGCTGTTTGGAGGAATGCTTTCAAATAATTTTCCAGATCCAGATGGTGACGGAGATAACATAGAAGGGTTTCTTCCCGAGCTTTCTGCCCGGGTTAACAGTTCGGGAGTATATACGGAAGGATCTTCATATGCCTATGCCGGATGGGGTCTGGACAGGGATGAAAGATCACATCTGGTGGATGTTTTGGAATTCACAGGCAAAGACACAGAGTTTGGTCTTGATTTCTATACAAATCCAAGATTTCAGGCTTTTTATGAATGGTTATACGGATACGCGTCCACACCTTTCGGGGTAATGACAAGCTTTGGTGATACATATGCTTTCCGTCAGTTGATTGATTCAGGTCATGGAGGTAATTCCTGGGCAAACAGCTCTCATATCGGTCAGGCAGGTAAATTCAGCCCCTTGGCAGGAAGTTATGCAGCCTTAAAAACCAGAAATCAGCCGCAGCAGGGAAGACTTTTAAATTATATGCTTTACACACCACTTCCTCCAAATCAGTATCCGAAAAGCAGAATTTTTCAAAACGGAGGGGGATTTTTCCTATCTCAGCCGGTAGAGGATAAATCATTGTATGCCGCTTTATGGAATGTACAAGAACCTACTGAGGGTTCCGTAGTTTTTCATACCCGAAAAGATGTAAATGCCTTGTACATCGCAGCATACGGAACACCTCTTCTTTTGAACGGAGGATTCTGTGGTACCAGTTCTCCGATAGGACCTGACAGCTGTGCAGGGGTGGATGAAAATGGAGTACAACACAGATTTTCCGGACTTTACCTGGGAGATAGAGCGATTTCCAATAATGTAGGCTTGGTTAACTATTCCGTAGGCTCTAATTATTTAGAACCTGCGAACGATAACAATCCGTCAAAATTCGGAAGCGGTGTGTTGGAAGGGTTTACTGCTGAAAAGTTTGATTATGTTTCCGCTTCAACAACGGACAGAAGTACCGGTACGGAAAAAAGTAGTTTGTCTCAAGGAGAACATCAGAGAAGTCTGATTTTTATTCATCCCGACAATGGAGCAAACGGTTACTTTATTAGTTTTGATGAATTCTCAGACATTCCGCAGGGAACAGTCCATCTGGCATGGCATCCGAACGCCGAGTCCCGCCAGGTGATTACCCAAAACACTGAATTCAAAACAACTGCAGCAAGAAAATTTTTTGCGGATAATGAAACGGGACTTACCTTCTTTTTCGGCACTGAACCGTCAAATATTCAGTTTTACAGAGGAATTATCGCAACAGCGGGGAGTGTAGGGGCCTATGTTCCGGAATATTTCTTAAACACATACCCAATTTCCGGAGCTAAAAATATTGTCACAGTTTTATTCCCACATGATTCGAGCCATATAAAAGCAGTTATGCAGAGAATTTCCGAATCAAATATCAGCGGAGCAAGAGTTGATCATGGCAATAACCTTATTGATTTAGTGCTTGAATCAAACGCAGAATCAGCGGTCACTTATGAAAACAGTATATTCCAGGCAAAAGCGGCAATAATTAGAAAACAGGGAACAAATATAAACAGTTTTTTTATTAGAAAAGGAAGATCATTCAGAAACAATCAGTCAGATACTTATGGATTTACCAGCCAAAGTGATATCAGCATCTATCTGAACAACAATATAGGTATGATAGTTTCTCCCAATACAAACGTCACGTTCAGATATCCCGGTATTGAAGCCGTGAAAATCAACGACCAAATAGTAACACCGATATCCTCACAGCAGGGAAGTATAACTGTCTCTGTACCGGCGGGTACTCACAGCATTGAACTCACTACTGATAATTCCACCCCATCCCCCACACCTGTTCCTGGTGATGCCAATAATGACGGGAAAATTGATGGTTTGGATTATGTAGTCTGGCTGACTCACTACAATACCAATGCATCGGGTGCTCAAAACGGGGATTTTAATAATAATGGTAGAGTAGACGGCTTGGATTATGTAATATGGTTAAATAACTATGGAAGTTAAATAGCAATATAATGACTAATAAGATAATTGCATTTAAATATCCGGGAATAAAAAACTTAGTATTTTTTGTGTCTTTGATTATCTGCGGATTCGCTATACCAAAGGTTTTTGCGTCCGAATCAAGTTCTTTATCAATTTCCCAGCCTACAACCAATTCTGGTTCTTACCCGGGAGGTACTGTACCCAAATATGAAAAGTTTGAAATTACATTTCAAATAAATGGAAGTACTGCCCAAAACTATCAGCTTCCGTATGATTCCAACCCTCCGGCAGGAATTGAATCCGGTACCGGAATCACCGTAAATGCCCGATTTACACCCGATAACTGGCAAACTGTTTATACCATTCCGGCATTCTATTATGAGGAATATCTTGATGAAATAAAAAGTAATAATGAATGGTTCTATCCGACCGGTAATTACTTCTGGAAAGTTAGGTTCACACCATCCTCAGCTGGATCATGGAAGTACAAAATAACTATAGAAGATTCTTCAGGTACTTTTGAGTCAGGAGAATATTCTTTTAATGTATCCAATTCCGCAAATCCGGGGTTTATTAGGGTCAGCAGCAAAGATCCAAGATACTTTGAATTTGAAAATGGGCAATACTTCCCTGCTCTCGGATACAATATGAACTACAACCACATTGATTGGGTAAGTCCTGTGTTAAGAAATCAGTCCAATTTTGAAAGTATGGGGGATAACGGAATTCAGCTGATAAGAATATGGTTATCGGAATGGTCAATCTTCGGATCCGGATGGAATCCCTGGTACGGTGTAAGAAATGATCATGATGGATATATACCCCGTACGGGATTGACCATCTACGGAAGTGACGATCCTGTATCCGCCCAAATGACACTGGGTTATGGTGAAGATGCTTCCGGAAACAAGAATACCTCCTGGTATGATGCGTGCAGATTTATCGGCGGACAACAAGCAAGAGCGGCTGTAAAACAGAATACTAAATATCATATAAGAATCAGGTACAAAACCACAGGAGTCAGCGGACCAAGAAACGTAAACTATTCTGATTATGGTCTGGTAGCAAAAATTCAAAATCCCACAAACGGCAACTGGCATACAACCTGTTATGAACCGGGGGAACCGCAAAACGGTATTAAAGTATCCTACACATACGGAAAATCCGAAGAGTGGGCATATCTGGAAGGCGAATGGAACTCGGGAAACAACAACTTCCTTCCCAATTTTTATCTGGCTCTGGAAAATGTTAATGCCTTAAATCCTCAAACCGGTACCCGAGCATACGCATATATTGATACTGTTTTTGTCGGAGAAGATTTGGGTAATAATAGCTACGGCCCGAACATCATCACCAAACCCTCCATGGAACATCATAAATATTTCATGCAGAGAAACTCGTATGCTTTTGACAAAGTACTGGATCTAGCTGAAGAAAATGGAGTATATATCAGACCTGTAATACTGGAAAAAAACGATGATATCCAAAACTTTATCGGCAGTGATGGAAAACAGGCACCAAGCAGCAATAATAATTTCTACGGAAACGGTCAAAACATTACGTATATCCGCTGGTATCAGATGGCTTGGTGGAGATATCTTCAAGCCAGATGGGGGTATTCAACCAGCATCCATTCCTGGGAATTATTAAATGAAGGAGATCCGAACAGTACCAGACATTCGTCCATGGCAGATGCATTTGCTCAGTATATGCATCAATTCCGTCCGAACGATCACCTGGTATCAACTTCAAATTGGCATTCCTATCCCGCAGCTTTCTGGAATAATTGCCCTAACTGCGACTTTACAGATGTACACAGATATGTAGATAAGGAAACGAACAGTTCGCATTTTTATGACACCTCCATGGCAACCTATGAATACAGCAATAATATCTTCCAGACAAAACAGTCCGGAGGAATAAATAAACCGGTAATCAGAGGAGAAACGGGATTTACCAACAGCGGAACAGGACCGGCATCGGAGGAACTGCTTGCTGATACACAGGGTATCTGGCTGCATAATTTTATCTGGGGAGGAGTTAACCCGGGAGCATTAATAGAATCTTACTGGTACGAGAATGTACACATTTATAACAGCAACGATGATCACAGAAATCAATACTTGAATTATTATAATTTTATAAAAGATATTCCACTGAATAACGGAAATTATACGGATGCTCAGGCAGATATATCAAATTCCGATATAAGAGCGTGGGGTCAGAAGGACCTGGTAAATAAGAGAGCTCATTTATGGATATCAAATAGACATCATACTTGGAGTAATGTGGTAAACGGATCAGATATACCTGAATTATCCGGAACAGTAACCATTAAAGGATTTGATCCCAATACTCAGTACAGACTTGAGAACTGGAACACATATACAGGAACCATAACAGCAGTCAGTAACATTACTTCTGATACTCAAGGAGATATAACCATCCAGGTAAATTCTCTTAATAATGATTATGCAATCAGAATTGGTAATTACGATATAGAACCCACACCTACTCCAACTCCTACCCCATTTCCGGGAGACGCCAATAATGATGGAAAAGTGGACGGTCTGGATTATGTGGTCTGGCTGACTCACTACAATACAAACGTATCAGGTGCTCAGAACGGGGATTTTAACAACAGTGGAAGAGTGGACGGTTTGGATTATGTGATCTGGTTAAACAATTACACAAGATAAAAAAATATTGATATGATTTGATATACAAGAATGAATAGACGATCATATATAACAATCATTCTGATAATATTTCCCTCACTGTTTATCGCTGCAATAGGGACAAAACAGTTTTTTACAATATCGCCGGTTAGAGCGGAATCCGATGCTGACTGGTATATGTCGGGTGCGAATCCGAATCGAACTAGCTGGATTAGCGAGGAAGTAGACACCAATTTGAATGTTGAGTGGTACCGACCGATTGAAGCATATATTCCTCAGCACTTTCAGTTGATTACAGTAAATAATCTTATTTACGTTGCCACGGCAAACGGATTGTATGCTCTTCGGGCAGAAAACGGAGATCTGGCATGGAGATTTGATACTGAAATGCCGATGGGAAATTCCCCCACTGTATTTGAAGGAAAAGTTTATATCGGAAATTTCGATAAAAAACTCTATGTTCTGGATGCAGCGAACGGAAGTTTGTTGTGGTCTTTTGACGGAGCGGTTGCCGGATACAGCGTTAATCCGATCGTGATCAGAGATTCTTATACGAATAATCAACCCATAATTCTAACCGGAAACAGGGATGGTAATTTCTATGCTATTGGCGGACATGGTCATCCCCAACAAGGTCAGGTACTTTGGAAATATTCTATGCCAAACAATAGCCCCATCCAGATGTCAGCTGCCTACAAAGAAGGAATAGTCTATACCACCGCCATGAATAACAGACTATATGCATTGCGTGTGAACACATCCAACCCGTCAGGATCTCTTGTCTGGCAAACAGAGCCATTCATGGGAGACACATTTGCTGCATACTGGCCTGTTATTTACCGGGATAAAGTGATTGTTGTCAAATCTTCAGATATCACGGACGGGTTAAGGCCGGGGGGTAGCTCACTTACCTCACCTACCGGCACCAGATACGGAACATTTAATGCAGCGGAAACAGCTGATATTGGTGCTCTAAGTCCCGACGGTTCCATCGGAGAACGTATATCCTCGCTTCCTTGGTCCGGCGGGTATGATGTAACAAACTCCAGGTATGCATTGGAATATCTGGAGGAACCAACACCGGAAGAAATCCAGAATGATCCGGCAGGTTTAAACCGGCATAATCATAAACCTTGGCGAAGAGAATACTATGTTATCAATCAGTCTGACGGAAAAGAATTCACGTTTGATTCCGATGGTGACGGATTAAAAGAGTATATTCCCGTACTATATTGGAGGGCAGAATCAGGTCCGATGTATCCTCCTGTTGTCGGACCGAATAATATCGCATACATTACGGCACGTTATCTGCGGGGATATGTGATGGGATGGAATATCGATCAACCTCAATACTTAAGTTTTCCTGATTCCACAAGTTTTGCCCTGGATGAACCAGCGGGATTATCCATGGGTGGTAACAGAATTAACGTATCTCTGTGCTGTGACAGACCTGCCCATTCTTTTTCCGCCAATTCAGCTCAGCCGATCAGAACATACTGGAGCTATACTTTGGACGGAAGCGGAAAAGCACCAGGATATGATGAAATGTGGCAGCTGTTTCCGGTAAATATATCCAGGCATCAGGCTACATATGTAGGTGCTATGGACTGGTACGGAACCTCCGATGACGGTGTCAAAACAACAAATGCTTCCTTTCACAGCCATGGTGTACAAAATCCTCTGATTCCCCATCAAGGCAGAAAATTTATTCATAGAAGCAACGCCATAATAGCTTTAGGACCGGGAACCCCTCAGGGTAAAAAATCCTATCTTCCGATTCAGGAAGTTCAGACACCAGTCAGAACACTAAATCTAAACAGTCTGCTTGATACTGAAATAAATAAAATGATAGATGCCGGACATTTAAAGCCCGGTTATCATGTTCAGAACCAGTTTTCTCTGACACTATACGGATCATTACCGCATTATTTTGCATTTCCTGCCGATACCCTTATGGTATTAAGCATGGCATATCCTCACCTTTCCGATCAGACAAAAAATCGTTTATCTACATACATAAGAGAAGAATGGGATATGTACTTCTATCCGACCGCGTATGCTACCAGAGGGTGGGCAGATGGAGTCGCCAGGCATCCGATACCTCTTGCACCGGAAGTCTCTTCTGATTTCAATAATCTGCAAAAATCCGCTCAGGCATCCGGTCATATCTGGCAATACCCACAGCAAGGAATTTACGGAATGTGGAAATATGCCCTTAATGTACCGGAATCTCAAAGACCATCAATACAGCAGATTTATTCAGTAGCAAAAAGCAAAATCCAGGTACCTGCTACCTCTGACCCGACATGGATGCAAAGAAAACCGTACGAAATAAATGCATGGATAGCAGGATATTACGGATTTTTGGAACTTTATAAGCTCGCCGGATCTCCGACAGCGGATAGCACGTTAAAAAATAGTGTTCAAAGTGAATACGATCGACTGCTGGAGTGGAGAGCATCAGCATTCACTAAGGAATCGTGGGCATATCCGGATATGCAGGTTCAGCATAAGCTTGATACCACCAGAAATTTTATTTGGTTAACGCCTGAGCTGGCTGACCATCTTGAAAATTCTATTTTGGAAAAAGTCAATGAAGCATTGGATGAATACTTGTATCTTAACCCTTACTGGTTTGTCAGCCGGTTTGAAAATGATCTTGGGGAATCAACCAATCAGACTCTTTATAATTATCATGCATTATTCCTCGCTAACGCTTGGATTAAAAATGAACCACAGGAACAGTTGATCAAATACCTTGATGCTCCTGCTTTCGAAAGAGGAGATTTATTTTATATCCAAAATCTGATCACCACTATAGAAGCTCCCGGCGATGGAAATCAACCTGCTCCGACACCTTCTTCCTCCCCAACCCCACCTCCTGTTCCGGGAGACGCCAATAATGATGGAAAAGTGGACGGTCTGGATTATGTAGTCTGGCTGACTCACTACAATACCAATGCATCGGGTGCTCAAAACGGGGATTTTAATAATAATGGTAGAGTAGACGGCTTGGATTATGTAATATGGTTAAATAATTATACGAATTAAAAAATATGAAAAAATTACTGATTTTAATATTTGTATCTTTAACAGTTTTATTTATCTCACCTGCTGTAACTTATGCCAGAGTAGATCCGAATTTGCGTCAAAGACTACAGGAAGGACCGATTATCGTGGATCATACATCACTTAATCTGTTTGATCAGATTCCGGATACCTATTTAAATTACGCCAGAGATATCAAATTTCTTTTCTCCGACAGATCCGTAGGTCAGAATACAAATGAGGCACTGGACTGTCTAGCCACATTTTCAGGCTCAGGTGACAGGGATGGTGACGGACAGCTGGATTATGACGAAACACCCGCACATTGCAGAAGAAACTGGCGAGGAGACAATATCAACAGCGGAGTAATAGACTTATATAATTCACCTGAAGAAGCACCTGAATGGTTCAGATTAAATCCAGATCATATTAAATACAACCGTTCCAACTGGACTTTTGAATTCAGAGCGGACAACTGGTACGGTCTGACTCTTGATTATGTTGACCCGACAAACGGTCTGGCTAATACATATATTAACCAAGGATACGATGCATTATCCTATCAGTTTAGTTATCTGAATATCAGTGATTCCTCGCTGATAGATCCGAATTGCGGATTTTTTGCTACTGGTAACAGATCAAGTTGTCCGGCATATCTTCGTGATGCACATATCGGTAGAATAGAACAGCTTCAGCAACAGAATCCCGATAAAGTTTTTATCTTTTTCACCACAAGTTTATCCAGAGGTGCTGGTACCCATGAAGGAGAGGTATTTAATAACCAGATGAGAGAATATGCACGCACACACAATTTTATTCTTTTTGATTTTGCCGATATTGAATCTCATAATCCTGCCGGTCAGCCTTGCTACGACGGAAGAGACGGGATTCCCTACACATATGGTTCAGTATCAGAAAATGATCCGGATGACGGATTTAATTATCCGGCAATATGTCAAAATTACACAACGGAATATCCTGGAGGACATCTGGGGACAGCCTCAGGGGGTAAGGTGCGAATTGCAAAAGGTCTTTGGGTCTTAATGGCCCAAATAGCAGGTTGGGATCCCGGTTCTATCACGCCTACGCCTACATCAACACCCACTCCTACACCCACACAAACCCCTACGCCTACACCAACACCCACTCCTACACCATCTCTTCCTCCTGTTCCGGGTGATGCCAATAATGACGGAAAAATTGATGGTTTGGATTATGTAGTCTGGCTGACTCACTACAATACAAACGTATCAGGTGCTCAAAACGGGGATTTTAATAATAATGGTAGAGTAGACGGTTTGGATTATGTAATATGGTTAAACAACTACACAGGTTAACTAGTAAATAAGGTTTGTGGGATTACCTTCTATTGGATAAGTCGGATTATCTGACGACTGATTCTCACCCTCTTGATTCAGAGTTTCACCTTGTGTCGGTTCTTCAGGATGATTTATTTCAGGATTTACGGGAGGTTGTATCGTCTGATCGGATACCGGTTGAATAGGTTCCAACGATTGGAGAATTTCATTTTTCGGATTCTGGTTTTCTACAGTATTGCTTTCAGATGCGGGTACGGGTTCTGGATCGGGTGTAGGAACTCTTTTACCAGATCTTCTTCTAAATAGTCTTCTTATCATTAGAATTATCATGACAAAAAAGAAAAACCCGACTGCAGCTCCCCCAATAAGAACAAATTGAGGATTTCCATATTGGCTGTCTTTATCCACTATTTTCACTACTTTACCCAGAAATGAACCCGACTCTAAACCGGAGTCATCATCACTCTGATTATCCGTTGTAAATGCTTGCGTACTTTCTGTGGGAGTAGATGCCCATGCATCTGTATTGTTTTCAATGTTGTCGGATGCTCCTGAATTAAACCAGATACTGCCTGTTCTGTCGTTACTCATATCCTCCTGTTCATCCTCATCTGATGTGTCTGCTGAACTTCCGTCAGAAACTATTTTTATATTTACCGAATTTACAGTTTCCAAAACATCCTGGCCTTTTGCTACAACATTGGTATCTTTTGTATTACTTCTGACAAAATCAAAGCCGATAGTTGTTTTATCCACGGTTTTTAATGCTTCCACCTTTACTTCCGCTATTAACGCGGGTTCTTTCACATAAGTTCCGTAGTTATTGGATAATGATGTCTTTACCAGTCCTTCATCCTGGTCAATAATTTTTGCGGGTTGTAATGAAAAAGCTCCCAGTCTAACCACATCAATAAGTTTAATGTATTTCGGATCAAAAGTAAGATATAGATCTACTCCCATTACATCCTGACCGCTCACATCAAGACGTATAGGTAAGGTCGTTTGTTCCCCTTTTGTCAGAGATACATTTTGTTCGGTAAAATTCAGACTCACACCCGCTGCATATACTGAATTTACACTTAGTACTAATGCAGTAAAAACAGTTATTATATAAATGGCAACTTTATAGTACTTCATTTTCTTTCAGGAAATTATTAATCAACAAGCCATGATCCTGTGTATCAACCAGACCATTTGTGTTGTAGTCAGCAATCTGCCCTACATACCAGTCTTCATACATCTGTGATAGGTCAATATTATTTACAATTCCGTCATCATTCAAATCACCGGCAGACAATGTCCCAAACGAAAGCACATTAAGTCCGTCTGCTAACGTTTTGCTGATAGTTTTTCTAAGATATCCGGTAGCATCAACACTAAACTGACGGGAGTTACCAATGATGAAGGTATCCGGCAGTTGTATTTCAATACTATCTCCAGTATTAGTCGTATTAACAGTCTGAGTCCATGACGTGTTGGGTGCAAGAAGTCTTAATCCGGTAAATGCATGATTTGAACCGATAGGACGTCTGACAGAAATCCTGATAGAAATATTTCCAGCAACCGAAAACGTCAGACTCTGCGGCTGTTGTAGGATATCCTGAATGGTTGCCAGACTGATAGCATTGCTGTCATCTGTAGCCCCTGCTGTATATTTGAAAGAGAGGGAACTGTTTCCAGATACCAGCGGTCGGAATACGACGGTTGCCATGGTACCGCTCCCGGTAAAACCGTCACCCGGTCCGCTTTCCCCGTCCGGTGCAGTAACCTGCGATATTGAAACTACACCATTATTATTGTCAATATTTGTGAATGTATTGCCCGTTAACAGTCTTTTATCATCGATTCTGACGACCTGTAGTCTGTTCTTATCATATAAAATGATGGCATCTACACCGGTTACGGCTGTTCCGGTGGAAAAATTGATATCTATAGGAAGATCCTGGTTTATAACAGCATTCTGTGATCTAACAAACGTTAATGTGGCTGGGGATCCTGTTGGTGCAGGCGTNNGTCGGCGTCGGTGTAGGCGTTGGTGTCGGGGTAGGTGCTACATAATTGACTGTTATTGTTGCAGAATCGACTAACAATGTTGCTTCCGTACTGTCCAATATTGCTACCTGCATTACTGAAGTATCAAAACTAAAAGTTGAGGATATATTCTGATCATTGGTAAGAATGGTAAAAGGTATTCTGGCAATTTCAAAAACTCCCTGTCTGGGATTTGCCACTTGATCCGGAGATAAACCAACTACCAGAGTAATTCTGCCGGTACTGTTTGCCTCCTGTACGCTAGACTTATCAATCACGGTTTCAAAATTACCGGTATTCACTACATCCCCCGATAACTGGAAAAGTGTATTATCAAAAACAATCTCACTGGCAACAAAAGCCACATCTTCCGTACCGGCATCAATCATTAAGCTCAATTCGAAATCACGAGTGGACGAAGGAAGCTGCTGTGTAGCAGGAGTTATATAGAGTCTGACATCGTTAGCAGCCTTCAGGAAGTTCGTATTGTAATACATGTAAGCAACCAGCAGTACAATAATTCCTAAACTAATAAACAGCAATGGATAGAAATGTTTATTATTTTTTATCTGCATATAAATATTCTATAGATTAAGTAATATAATGATGGTCATCTATAGATATAATAAATCGTATTATATAGGCTTGGAGATTGTCAATAAGAGATTTTCGGTTTAGTGTGAGATTTTCTTTTCAGAACAAGGTTTTATTCTTCTAGTCTGGAGTTTACTTCAATTTGGTCTGAGATATTTTCTACTGCTTTTTTGACTGATTCAAAAACCTCATCAGGCATGGGTTCACCGTCTATTTCTATAAGCTTGCCTTGTTTTCTGAAATGATCTAAAACTTCCTGAGTATCCGAATTAAAGATGGCAAGTCTTCTTCTGATAGCTTCCTCCGTATCATCTTTTCTTTGATACAACTCACCGCCGCACACATCACAGACATTTTCCACTTTAGGAGGTGCGGTAATAATGTTATATACCTTATTGCAGTTCCTGCACGTTCTCCGATTGGAAAGTCTATAAACGGTTGTCTCGGGAGAGATTTTTAAGAACAGAACCAGGTCATAACCGGGATCAAAATATTCAAGATCAATCATTTTTCTTCCCCATCCGTCCTGAATAAATCCGTTTTTGCAGTCAGGCTGGGAAGTGCGTTCTTTTAAGAGTTGGGCCACCTTCCCTTGGGGAGCAAGTTCCCCCTTGTTCATGACTGTATGAAATTCTTCATACCAAGGATGATCTTGAGGAATACTGCGTAATACATCACCAACAGCAATAAGAGGTAAATGAAGATGGTTGCTTAGCATTTCTCCAATAGTGCCCTTACCGCTACCCTGCGGGCCCATCAGAAGGATTTTCATAAACCCCCTCCGAATATATCACCCAAACCCATTTCACTCAGCTGACCTCTCATCTGTTTTTCCACCTTTTTATCCACTTCCTTTAAAGCATCATTCAACAAATCTCTAAGCTCCTTCATTTCTTCCCCGTCAACAATCAGCTTTTCAATCTTTTTATCTCCTCTGACCAGTATCTGAGTATCTCCGCTTTCTTTCTGGACATAGATCTGCTCCAGCTGTTTTTTGATCTCCGATTGAGCTTTTCTTAACTTATTTAAGTCTTTAAGTTTATCAAACATAATGATCCTCCTTGTTAGAAATTAATCCAGATAACTATGATAACTTCTGGTAGTCATTAATGAATCTACCTGTCTGATAGTTTCCAATACTACAGATACCACAATCAGCAAACCGGTACCACCTACCGCAAAGTTGCTCACTCCCCCAAATGTTTGAACTATAAATGGAAGAATGGCTATCAGACCCAAAAATACTCCGCCTGCCAATGTGATTTTATTAATTACACCTCTTAAATATCTGGTTGTGGCAGCACCCGGCCTGATTCCCGGAATAAAACCGCCCCTCTTTTTGATATCATCTGATATCTTTTCTGGATTAAACTGAATGGAAGTATAGAAATATGTAAATCCGAAAACCAGAAGGAAATAGAAAACATTATATAAAAGCGCATTCTGTGTAAAATTTAAAGCAAAAAATCTCCCCAGACTTTGCAAAAACGGATAAGGAGTGGCCTGAAGTGGTGCAGCAAGAAGAGAGGGAACCATAACGATAGATACAGCAAAAATGATAGGAATCACACCTGCCTGATTTATTTTAATAGGAAGGAAATTCGTGACTTTCTGTGATCTCACACCTGTCCTACCATATTCAATCGGTATATTTCGTGTTCCTTCATTAACTAAAACTACAGCGGCAATCACACCTAAGGATAAGATTCCGAATAGAATCACATCAAAGATATTCTCTGCGGTAACGGTAGCAAGGAACTGAGTAATGGATAACGGAAGTCTGCTGATAATTCCGACAAATATCAAAAGGGATATACCGTTACCGACCCCGTACTCGCTGACCAACTCTCCTATCCAAGTTAAAAGCATGGTACCTGCCGTCATGGTAAAAATCAGCACCATAAGCTGCAAAGTCGCAAGATTATTTATTACCCCCTGCCTGTTTAATAGGAAGTAGATACCATAAGCCTGGAGGAAAGCTAAAGGGACCGTCAGAAATCTGGTATAAGTATTGATTTTTTCCCTTCCTGATTCACCTTCCTTAGATAATTCTTCAAGACTGGGCACCAGCATGGTAAACAACTGAAGAATAATGGATGCATTAATGTACGGGTTTAACCCGAGTGTGACAATGGAAAAATTCTGAAAACCACCTCCACTGAAGATATCAAATACTCCCAAGAGGGCATTACCTTGAATAAACTGTCTGATAACATCCGTATTCACACCCGGCACAGGTATATGGGCAAACAGGCGAAATAATACAATGATAAAAAGGGAAAAGAATATTTTTCGTCTTAACTCCGGAAACTTAAATATTTTTAGCATATTGCCCTTTCATTCTAACTTCTTTTCGGATTATACGCGAGGATGATACTTATTCCGTAACTGTTGATCCGGATTTTTCCAGTTTCTCCTTAGCTGATTCCGAAAAAATGAAGCCGGAAAATTCCAGTTTTTTAGTCAGATCACCGTTTGCCAGAACCTTAACTTTTGCTTTCTTATCAAAACTTTTTAATATACCTTCCTTAACCAGCATTTCCGGTGTCACTTTTGTACCGTCTTCAAATTTGTTGAATTTATCCAGAGATACAGATTCTACCTGGATCCTTCGAATACGCTTAAAACCCCCCAGATGAGGAAGCCTTTTGTATAGCGGAACCTGACCTCCTTCAAAAGCCATCGGCAAATTGTATCCTGATCGGGACTTCTGACCTTTCATGCCCCTACCGCTGGTATGTCCTCCTTTACCGGAACCAATACCCCGTCCGACTCTTTTGGCCTGTTTTTTAGATCCCTTTAATTTTGTTAATGAATCAAATATCATATTTTTTATCCTTTTAATCTACTTAAAGCCTGAATTGCACATCGCACGTTTTCCAACTTGTTGTTTGAACCAAGCATTTTAGCGGATATATCCTTAATTCCTGCCAGTTCAACTACACTTCGTACTGATCCACCAGCAATAATACCGGAACCTTCAGGAGCCGGTTTTAATAGCACTGTTGCTGATCCGCTCTTACTGGATACTTCATGAGCAATGGTATTTTCCTTGATCTTCACATCAATCAGACTTCTTTTAGCTGAAGCAACCGCTTTCTGTACGGCACTGCTGACATCTGAAGCCTTACCTAAACCGACACCGACTTTGCCTTTTTTATTTCCGATTACCACAAGTGCAGAAAAACCTATCTTGTTTCCTCCTCTTGTTTTCTTGGAGACTCTTTTTATCTGAATTACTTTTTCTTCATATTCTTTTTGTTGTGCTGATTCAGGATGATACGCCATAATATTCCCTTAAAATTTTAAGCCGCCTTCACGGGCACCATCGGCTAAACTTTTTACTCTTCCGTGATATTTGTATCCGTTTCTATCAAAAACTACTTCATTAATCTTTTTTTCAGATGCTCTTTTAGCCAGTTCTTTTCCTGTTTCAAATGCTTTTTCAGCTTTAGTCTTTTTTCCATTATCTGATGTCACAGCAACAAGTGTTTTACCGCTTGCATCATCAATCAGCTGTGCATAGATATATCTTAAAGATCTAAAAACAGAGAGCCTGGGTTTTTCTGCTGTACCGAACACTTTCTTTCGGACTCTGAGTTTTCTTCTTTCAATATTCGTTTTTCTTAAAGCTACTTTATACATATTTTTTTAAACTTAGGCTTTACCTGACTTACCGGCTTTTCTTCTGACAACTTCTCCGGCATATTTAATACCTTTTCCTTTGTATGGTTCTGGTTTTCTTATTTTTCTGATATTTGCTGCTACTAATCCGACCAGCTGTTTATCTGCTCCACTGATAGTAATATTCTGGTTGTCTACCACATCAATTTTTATCCCCTCCGGAGCAGAAAATTCTACCGGATGAGAATATCCAACTGATAATGATACACCGTTTCCTAAAGCTTTTGCTCTGTAACCAACTCCAACCAGCTCCAGCTTTTTAGAAAAACCTTCATTCACACCTTTTACCATATTGTTTAACAAGGAACTGACCAGACCCCAGTAGGCATTGGCGCTTTTTGTATCCCGAATAATTTCAGTGGTAATAGAATTACTTTCCACTTTCACACCGATTTCCGGGCGCACTTCATACTTGAGCTCACCTTTTGGGCCTTTGACAGTTACTAAAGCACCGTCTACATTAACGGTTACTCCTGTGGGTATTTCAATCGGTTTTTTTCCTAATCGAGACATATATTTAATAAATCTGGCAGATTACTTCTCCACCTAATTTTTTCTTTCTTGCTTCAACACTATTCATCACTCCACGAGACGTAGATACAACAGTTACACCAAAACCACCGAGTGTCTGACCCAAATCATTGTATCCCTTATAAACTCTCTTTCCGGGTTTTGAAACTCTCTTCACTTCTCTGATTAAAGGTACCCCATTGTTGTATCCCAGATCCAGATGAAGCATTTTATGTGAAACACCTTCCGGTTTAAATACTTTTACTTTTTCCAAAAAGCCAGCACTCTCAAGATTTTTTGCCACTTCTTCACATTCCTTGGTGTAAGGAATTTCAATAAACGGTTTACCGCTTAATGAAGCGTTCTTTATTGAACTTAGCATGTTTGACAAATGATCAACTGACATATTACCAGCTTGCCTTTCTGATTCCGGGAAGCTCTCCTTTGTGAGCCAGCTCCCTGAAACATCTTCTACAAATCTTAAATCTTCCGAAATAACCACGCGCACTTCCGCAGATTTCACATCTGTGATATTCTCTCACTGAAAACTTTGAACCTCTTTTATGTTTTGCTACCAGTGATTTTTTAGCCATTTTTTACTTCCTTTTCTTCCTTTTTAAAAGGAAAACCTAATTCTCTTAATAATGCCAGATTCTTTTCCTTATCCTTGTTATTCATCACCACAGTCACCTGCAGACTTCTGATGCCTTTTACAGCATTGGGATTTACTTCCGGAAATATCACGTGTTCTCTGATTCCCAGGGAATAATTTCCCATTTCATCAAATGATGTGGTATTTAAACCTCTAAAATCTCTGACCCTAGGAATAGCAATATTGATAAGCTTATCTAAAAACGCCCACATTCTATCACCTCTTAAGGTAACCGCATACCCTACAACATCATTCTTTCTTACTTTAAATCCCGCTTCGCTGAGTCTGGCTTTTCTCGGAAACGGCTTCTGACCAGCAATAGATGCAAGCTCGGATACAAAAGACTCCATCGCTTCTCTGTTTTCTCTGAACTCTCCGATACCGGCATTAATAGAGACCTTTTGAATACCAGGTACTTCCATCACGTTATTCAGCTTAAACTCTTTCTTCAGAGTCGTTACGATTTTTGAATTGTATATTTCCTTCATTCTGTTCATATACTTTTTGAAATTATGCTTCTATAACATCTCCAGTTTTCTTATTTATTCGGTATTTCTTTCCGTCAATTACTTGATATCCGATTCTTGCAGGACTTCCCTGCTTGTCATCAAAATACATGACGTTGGAGACATCAATCGGTTTTTCTATACTGATTATTCCACCTTCTTTGGATACTTTGCCCGGTTTGATATGTCTTTTTACTTTGTTTACACCTTCTACCAACACCTTGTTATCCTGATTAAAAACAGCCAAGATTTTGCCTTTTTTGCCTTTATCTTTACCGGCTATTACTATTACATTATCGTCTTTTCTAAGTTTCATATGTTTACCAGACTTCCTTTGCAAGTGATGCAACCTTTAAATATCCTTTATCTCTGACTTCTCTGGCAATCGGTCCGAACACACGAGTTCCGATCATATTGCCGCCTTTATCCACTACTACTGCTGCATTATCATCAAATCTGACGTAACTGCCGTCTTTTCTTCTTGCTTCCTTTTTGCAGCGGACAATCAAAGCTTTTGCCACAGAATGATCTTTAACAGAACCTGTGGATGATACACCATAAATGGAGACTGTGACAATATCCCCAACAAAGGCGAATTTACGCTTGGAATGTCCGGGAATACCAATCAGTTTCAGTGATTTGGCTCCGCTGTTATCTGCTGGTTTTAATACTGTTCCAACCGGTACCATATAATTACTCCTTATTTTCCTCCCTGGCAGTGCCGTTTTCCGATACTACATTCCAGGTAACTTCCTTGCTGAATGGTTTGCATTCTTCAATTCTAACTACATCTCCGCTTTTCAAATCCAAATCTTCTACATGAGCTTTAAATCTCTTTGTATTCTTTATGGCTTTTGCGTATATCGGGTGTCTTTTAGGCATTTCAACGGCCACCACCACGGTTTTATCCATTTTTGTTGATACTACTTTTCCTGTAAAAACTTTCTTAGGCATTTGAGGTCTCCTTTTTCTGTTCATTTAAAACAGTCATAATTCTTGCTAAATCTTTTCTTAATTTTCTGACTTTTACCGTATTCTTATCCTTACCTTTAATTATTTTCCCCATTGCATCTTCGATTTCTTTATTCAGATTAACAATCTGTTCTTTTAATTCCTGTTCGGTTTTGTTTCTGATTTCTTTTACGTTCATATCTTTTTATTCCTTACTGACAAATTTGGTTTGCAGCGGGAGCTTATCTGCTGCCCTGCCTAGAGCCAATCTTGCTGTTTCTTCTGTAACACCTGCTAATTCAAATATAATTTTTCCCGGTTTTATCACAGCCGCATAATGATCTGTAGGTGCTTTTCCGCTTCCCATTCTTGTTTCATTAGGCTTTTTAGAAATTGCTTTATCCGGAAACACTCTGATCCAAAGCTTTCCACCTCTTTTTGTATTATGGGTAATAGCTTTTCTTGCCGATTCAATCTGCCTTGATGTTAATAATCCTCTGTCAATAGCTTTTAATGCATATTCCCCAAAAGTTACAGTTGAACCGCGAACGGCTATGCCCCTGTTAACTCCTCTTTGCTGTTTTCTGAATTTAACTTTTTTCGGTAATAACATATATCAAACTTTCAAAACCTGTTAATTTGTATCGGTTTCTCCTTTATAAATCCATACTTTAATTCCGATAGTTCCGAATATCATCTGGGCATGTACCTGGGCATAGTCAATGTTTGCTCTTAATGTCTGGGAGGGAACTGATCCTTTAGAAATCACTTCCGATCTGGAAATTGAATTTCCACCGCTTAAAAGTCCCGATAATCTAATCTTGATTCCTTTTGCTCCTCTTTCAATTGCAGAATTAGCAGCTGATAAAGCAACCTTCCTATATGGATGACGTCGCTTAAGCTGTCTGTATATGTAGTCCGCAACCAGCTGGGCTTCTATTTCCGGAACTTTTACTTCTTCCGCTGTCAGCTTTATTTTGGATTTTGTAATCTTTTTTAGTTCTTTTTCTACTTCTTCAACACCGCTTCCACCTCTTCCGATAACAAGACCCGGTTTTGAAACTCTCACAGTAATGTTTATCTCATTTACGGATCTTTCAATGATTACTTCTTTTAAACCTGCTGATTCATATTTTTCTTTCAGATATTCTCTGATCTTTCTGTCTTCCAGCATCATATTCGCATATTGCTTAGGATCCGAATACCACTTGGATACCCAGTCTTTTGAAATGCCTATTCTAAATCCTGTTGGATGTATTTTCTGACCCATAATTAATCCTTCTTTGAAGAAGCTTTTGAAACTTTCTTCTTATCCGCCTTTTTAACCGGCTGTTCTGCCTGTTTCGGCGATAAACCAACTATAATATGACTTCTTCTTTTCAATAACGGGCTGAATCTACCTCTTCCTACAAACATACCTCTTTTTAATACTATTCCTCCGCTTACCTGTAGATCGGATACCACCAAATCATCTGATTTTAAATTCAGATTGTGCCTGGCGTTTGCCTCGGCGGAATTTAAGGTCTTTAAGACCAGATCTGATGCTTTAGTCGGATCCAATGTCAGAATCAGCTTGGCTTCTGTGACACTCTTACCCCGCACTAAATCCATAACCGGAGCTACCTTCTTCGGTGAGATTAATGCATTGCTTAATTTTGCATATACTGTCGCTTTATTCATACAACTCCTTAGGCGGTTCCTTTCTTGGAAGAATGACCCCTAAACTTTCTGGTGTGTGAGAATTCACCGAGTTTATGACCTACCATAGCTTCAGTTACATACACCGGTAAAAACTGCTTTCCATTATGCACTTCAAAAGTCATACCAACCATCTGAGGAACAATAGTGGACCTTCTTGACCATGTCTTAATGGGCTTCTTCTGACCGGAAGCTACCATCTTTTCCACCTTTTCCATTAACTTCTCATCTATATAAATTCCTTTTTTCAGTGATCTTGACATATACTTTTTTTAAAAGTCATTTAGACTTTTCTACCCTTTCTGGACTTAACTATAGTCCTTGAAGTGTATTTTCTTCTTCTGGTTTTCTTACCTCTGGTTTGCCATCCCCACGGAGATTTTGGAGCAGGCATACCGATACCGTTGTCTTTATAAGAACCGGCATGGGGATGATCTGAAGGATTAGCCATAGCTACACCCCTCACATGAGGTCTTCGACCCATATACTTCTGTTTGCCTGCTTTTCCTAATTGGGTGTTTCTCAAGTCCGCATTGCTTAAAACCCCTACCGTAGCATAACAAATTCCCAGTACTTTTTTAACCTCTCCGCTCGGAAGTTTGATATTAACGTATTTTCCCTCTTTTGCCAAGATCTGAGCGCTGTTTCCGGCCCCTCTTACTATCTGACCACCTCTTCCCGGATTTATTTCAATATTATGGACATTAGCTCCTAAAGGAATTCTTTCTAGTGGAAGATTATTGCCCACCGCTACCTCTGCATCAGGTCCTGATACAACTTTCATTCCTTTCTGCAGTCCTTCCGGAGCCAGAATATATCTTTTTTCTCCGTCGGTATAACTTAAAAGTGCAATGCTAGGTCCTCTGTTTGGGTCATACTGAATAGAAGAAACAGTAGCTTCAATACCGTGCTTACCTCTCTTAAAATCAACGATTCTATAGTGTTTTGCTGCACCTCTTCTTCGGTGTCTTGAAGAGATTTTTCCATTGTTTCTTCCCACATGCCCTTTAAGAGCAATAGTTAATGATTTTTCGGGCGTAACATCATCAACCTCTCTGACGAGTGTTTTTCTGGTTCTTATTCCTGCACTTGTAGGTTTATATTTTTTAATCATATGTTTATTCCCTCTGATTACTTTTCGGCAAACAAATCTATAGTTTGTCCTTCTTTTAATTTCACGATAGCTTTTTTCCAGTTTCCGCTGTTTCCAAATCGTGAGGTTTTAGCAATTCTTCTCTTTTTTCCGCGTACAATCATAGTATGCACATCCATAACATCAACACCATAAGTTCGTTCAACTTCATTTACAACTGCTCCCTTTGAAGCCTGCATATTGACCATAAAGGCGTACTCACCCGGGTTTCTCAGGCTTTTTTCCGTTACTATCGGTTTTTTAATTACATTATTAATTCTCATTAATATTTTTCCTGTACGGTTTTCACCGCATCTTTTACAAATAAAACATTTCTGGCTTCTAAAATATCATAGGCATTTAAGGTTCCGGCTTCGGTAGTCTTTATACCTTTTATATTCCTAGCACTTTTTACAGCATTCGGATTGGAACCGTTGATCACAATCAATGTTTTTCCGTTCAGTTTGAGATTTTCGAGTATATTTAAAATTTCTTTGGTTTTGGGCATTTCCATATCAATACTATCCAAAACGGTCATTCTGTTTTCCTTAGCCAAAATGGATAAGGCTGATTTCATTGCCATCTGCTTGATTTTTTTCGGCAGCGTTAATGTCCAATCTTTAGGTTGTGGGCCGTGAGCAACACCTCCATGCCTCCACAATGGATTTCTGCTGGATCCAACTCTTGCCCGTCCGGTTCCTTTTTGTCTCCAGGGCTTAGTTCCACCCCCGGATACTTCACCTCTTGATTTTGTAGAGGACGTACCCTGACGCTGATTAGCCCGGTAGACTCTGATATACTGTTTAATCACTTCAAGGTTCGGTTCAATACCGAATACCTCTTTTTTTAGAGTAATTTCTTCTACCTTATTTCCTTTTTTATCTAATACTTGTACTTTCATATTTTATTCAAGAACTTTAATAGTTACTTTAGAATTTCTGGCACCGGGAACCGGTCCTAAAACCATAACCTGTTTGTTTTCACTATCTATCTTCACAATCTTTGAGCCTTTTACCGTAACTTTCTCATTACCCATTCTTCCGGCCATTTTTTTACCTTTTAATACTCTGCCGGGAGTCTGAGAACCGATGGATCCAGCTGATCTTTGTTTATTGGATTGCCCTCTGGTTGCTTCACCGACACCGGCAAAATTCCAGCGCTTCATAACACCGGCAAATCCTTTACCTTTTGAAGTTCCTGTAATTAATATTTTCTTGTTTTCTAATTCAGGAGAAAGGTTTTCAGAGGAGGACTGCAAAATGGTAACCGGAACAACAATTCCATTGTCCATAAAAATCTGAGTCATATTCATTTTTATTCCAGTTATTGTATTTTCCATACTTTTTCCACAAATAACCCGGCGCACCGGAGTATATCAAAATTCTATTGGTTAATCCCAACTTTAATAATTCTATTAATACTCTCAAAATACTTGTACCTCCTTTTTAAAAACTTCAGGTGAAGTCATTCTTATGCCATCTTGATTGTTATCCCAACCCCGGCAGGAAGACTTAAATGGGATAAGCTGTCAATGGTTGATGGTGTCGGATTCATAATATCCAGTACTCTTTTATGTGTTCTTAATTCAAACTGTTCTCTTGATCTCTTATCAATATGCGGTCCTCTGATTACTGTAAATCTTTCGATTTTTGTCGGCAAAGGAATCGGGCCGATAACCTTGGCACCTGTTCGAATAGCTGTATCTACAATCTTGGAACAGCTTAAATCCATAATTCTGCTGTCATAGCTGTTTAATTTTATTCTGATCTTTGATTCTTGTTTTTTTCCTGTTGCCATATGTCATGAAAGGAGTCCCGTTTCCGGGACTCCCCCCTTAAAATCAATCTAATTAAGCAATCACCTTGGTAACAACACCTGCACCGACAGTGTGACCACCTTCTCTGATAGCAAATCGAAGACCTTCTTCCATAGCTACCGGAGTAATCAGTTTAACCTTAAATGAAGTGTTATCACCGGGCATAACCATTTCCACACCTTCCTTAAGTGTAATCTCACCGGTCACGTCAGTAGTTCTTAAATAGAACTGTGGTCTGTATCCACTGAAGAATGGTTTCTGACGTCCGCCTTCTTCCTTGGAAAGGATGATGACTTCAGCTTCGAATTCTGTATGAGGTTTGACAGATCCCGGTTTGGCTAAAACCTGACCTCTTTCAATCTGATCTCTTTCAACACCTCTTAATAGGATACCTACATTGTCACCGGCCTGACCTTCATTCATCTGCTTCTTGAACATTTCAACACCTGTGACTACGGATTTTCTGGTTTCTTTAATACCGACGATTTCTACTTCTTCGTTGATGCTAATCTTACCTCTTTCTACTCTTCCGGTTGCCACAGTTCCTCTACCCATGATAGAGAAAACATCTTCCACCGGCATCAAGAATGGTTTATCCAGTTCTCGGACTGGATCCGGAATATAGGAATCTACAGCATCCATTAAGTCTTCGATAGCTTTTACAGATTCAGGATCTCCTTCTAAAGCTTTAGCAGCTGATCCTTTAATAACAGGAGCATTTTCTCCGTCAAATCCGTACTTTGTTAAAAGTTCGCGGACTTCTAGTTCAACGAGGTCTAAAATTTCTTTATCGGCAACCATGTCAGTCTTGTTCATAAAGACAACCATTGCCGGTACGTTAACCTGTTTAGCTAAAAGAATGTGTTCTCTGGTTTGAGGCATAGGTCCGTCAGGAGAGGACACAACAAGAATTGCTCCATCCATCTGAGCAGCACCGGTAATCATGTTCTTGATATAGTCAGCATGTCCCGGAGCGTCAATGTGAGCGTAGTGTCTTTTATCTGTTTCGTACTCGACGTGAGTGATATTAATGGTAATACCTCTTTCACGTTCTTCAGGAGCCTTATCGATAGAATCGTAAGCTCTGAATTCCGCTTTGCCTTTTCCAGCGAGAACTTTAGTAATAGCAGCCGTTAATGTCGTCTTACCATGATCAACGTGACCTATGGTTCCGATATTAACGTGTGGTTTTGTTCTTTCAAATGTAGCCATATTATTCCTTTCAGGCTATCGCGGATTTTCAAATAACTTATATTCCGCGAACTAAAAAACTTAATACTCTGTTTTTAAATTTACTTATAACATAGAACATTTTCAGCTTTATGCAATAGGCTTTCGAATTCTAACACATCTTTTACGTTTTATGAACCCCTTTTTTGCTTAAGGACACTGATTTTTATCCTTTTTAAGATTCTACGTTTTTTAGTGTTGTTAATTTGATAGTCTATTCAACCATAAATTACTACGCTGGACAGTAAACCAGATTTGAAGTAGAAAATCAAGTATTTCATAGAGTAGGTAAGGTTATGAAACAAAGTTTGATTTACCAATTTTCTAGTACCCTATAGTAATGAGATGTTTTCTTCTATCAACAACTCTAATCTCATTAATTGGGGGGTTTAACTACTCTTTAAAACACGATAAATTAAGAAATACTAGTACACTGAATGATTTAACAATCAAGGATAACTTACAAATAATAAAAATTTAGAATTTAATTCCATCAATGTTTCTGATAGATTTATATTATGAGTTTGTCATTTACATCACTTTCATCACAAGAAGAATATTCAGAAGAAACAATGGATGAGTTAGTCAGAAAATTTGAATTGGCAGAAGATGGACCAATCAACTTTACTAAAAATTTACATAAAATGTTTTCTGCACCCGAGGGATTAACTGAAAAAAAACAAGATCGAGTACAGCAATATGCCGAAGAAATATTAGGAGGTATTAATAGTGTCGTGAATAATAATAGAAAGGAATTGCAGGATTTTTTAAAAGAAAATGTTGCAACAGAAAGGCTTAACTCAAAAACCTTGCCGGAATTTGTTAAACAAACAGAGGATGCCATAGATTCATTGCGGTTTTTAGATAGTATTTTTGAAAATTCCCACAATGAAACTTTATATGTAAATGCTATGAACTATGTAGACGGAGGATTAATTATTTCCTTGCATAAAGAAGATTGGAGTGATTGGCAGATTGGATCGAAAAGAATAAATAGAGTTGAAATAAGTATAAAAACTTCTTCCGAACAAAAATCACAGGATTATACAATGCTTCAGCTGGGATTCAATCTATATAATATAAATGAAGAAGTTACATCATTAAGAGCGGATATTCATCCGATTAGAAGACAGCAAATACAACCCGAAATAGTTAGTGATCAGCAAAATTACCAGGTACAATTAGATATAGAACATGATACTAATGAATCGTTTGTTCATAATAAACATATAGAACTCAAATCCATAAACCAGGGACAGATAATCAGCAATTTTAGAATGATTCAGCAGGTATTCCTGATTAACTTTGTAGAAAATTACCTTAATAAATCATCAACAAAACTCATAATGAACAGAGAAATAAGAGAACTAATAGAAAAAGAGTATAGTAAGGAAAAAAATCTACTAGGGTTAAACTCAAAATCAGGTGATTACCAAGCTAAACCGCCTAACCAACATCTTGTGGAAAGATTAGCAGATGATGAAAATATAATAAATACAAACTTTCAAGTAGGCGAATATATTGCAAAATTACTAAAAAAACGTCTACCCAGTAAATTTGATGATAACCAATCACGTGAAGAAAAACAAATGGCACAAGAAACTTTCGATAACTTAAAACCTAATGACGTGGTTACTATATGGTTTTTGAACCTGAGAAATGAACCAATAACTAAAAACAATAAACATAAGATTGAAAAAGAATACGGCGTAAATTCAGATAAAGGACAAACCTTACAAGAATCTAAAGATTTGTATGACTATACCTTAGGAATGAATATTTCACTTGAAGATATGATAAAACAAATACATCAGCAGGCGACAGAACAAACTGAATATAATACGCTTCTAGAATTAATATCAGAAATTGAAAATGATGATATAAAAGAGGAAGATAAATCAGAATATATCCGTCAAATAATTGCCTTATATTATGCAAAAATATATTTTGACGATGCAATTAAGAGCATAGAGGAAGAAAGTAATAAAGCAACTGTGTATATTCCTAAAAAGCGTTAAATTATTTTAATACAGATTCTTCTAACCTATAGTTGACATAAGTCGCTGTATAACCTATAATATAACTATCTTCTCCCTACTGAGGTAATATGTTTACAAAAAACAGAAACCTCCAATTGAATAGTGCCAAAAAGGCCTTTGGCTTTGTTGGCACATGGCAGGGAGAGCAGCCACGAAACGCCAGTACGCGTGTATGGGGTACACGTCAGTATAGGCGCTTTGAGCGCTGCTAACCCTGGGATGCAGTAGTATCTCCTGCATCGCCCACTTATGGGAGAGATACAATGATTATGCCTTATATGAAGGCATAATGCCTGGCTGAGAACATTTGCCTTAGAGCATGTTCCAGTCTAGGTATAGACAATGGCTGATAGCTATTGGAAGGGATGATCCTAGATCTTACAAATACCGCGAGGTAAGCCAGGATTTGAACAACCAAGAAAACCTACTAATGATTCCCATATATCATAACTTGCGAGGGAATCACTGTAGTAGACTGCTTAAAGCCAGAAAATTACACGGATACCTTTTTTGTATTCGTGTCTAAAGGCCGGAACAGGATTTTACATCCCTACCGGCCTTTATCATTTGATAAACGATTTTAGATTAAGGGATAAAAAATCCCGGAACTAAGTCCGGGATTTCGTGTTATTCGATTTGATAATTCTTTACTTTCCGCTTTTGACCAATTCAGCAACGTTTGCCGGAACTTCAGCATAGTGGCTCGGTTCCATGGTAAAAGAAGCCCTTCCCTGAGACATACCCCTAAGTTCAGTTGCATATCCAAACATTTCAGCTAAAGGAACCTTAGCGCTGATTGCTCTGGCATTACCCCTTGTTTCCGTACCCTCAATCTGGCCTCTCTTTGAGGAAAGATTTCCGATAACATCACCCATAAATTCTTCAGGTGTTACAACCTCAACTTTCATGATAGGTTCTAAAAGATACGGACGGGCTTTATTCTGTGCATTCTTGAATGCTTCAGCAGCAGCCATCTTAAATGCCATTTCGGAAGAGTCAACATCATGGTATGAACCGTCTATTAGAGTAAATTTCACATCCACTACCGGATATCCTGCTACCACACCGGTTTCTGCAGCATCACGCAAACCTTTTTCTACAGGAGCGATGTATTCTCTTGGAATAGAACCTCCAACAATCTTGTTTTCAAATTCGATGCCAGCCCCTCTTTCCAATGGTTCCATTGTAATAACCACATGACCATACTGTCCGCGTCCACCGGATTGTCTGATGTGTTTTCCTTCCACTTCCACTTTGTCCTTAATGCTTTCTCGGTAAGCAACTTGTGGTTTACCTGTGTTTACTTCAACATTAAATTCTCTTCTCATACGATCAACGATAATATCCAAATGCAATTCACCCATACCATAAAGAACCGTTTCTCCAGTTTCTGCATCCGATTTAACCTTTAAAGTAGGATCTTCTTCCAAAAGTTTTTTGAGAGATTCCCCGAGTTTATCTCGGTCTGCCTTAGTCTTAGGTTCAACAACTAAACCGATAACCGGTTCGGCAAAACTGATTGCTTCCAGAGTGACGAATTTTCCTTCTTCACACAACGTATCTCCTGTAGTTGCTTCAACACCGATGACAGCACCTATTTCCCCCGCTTTCAGTTCCTTCACTTCTTCTCTATGATTTGCATGCATTAACAAAAGTCGACCAATTCGTTCTTTTTTGTCTTTGGTTGAGTTATAGACATAGGAACCTGCACTAATCATTCCTGAATATACTCGGACATAGGTTAATCTTCCAACATATGGATCTGTCTGAACCTTAAATGCCAAAGTAACCATCTGTTCAGATGAATCAGGATTCACTTCAACAGGATTTCCGTCCTTGTCATAACCAAGGATATGTCCGACGTCTTTAGGAGATGGGAGAAAATCTATCACACCGTCCAGCATTTTCTGCACCCCGACATTTGCCAATGATGCTCCGGCATAAACGGGAAATAGCTCATGGGCGATGGTAAGTTTTCTGATACCTGCTTTCAGATCTTCAACAGTAATTTCTTCACCACCTAGATACTTTTCGATTAAAGCGTCATCACCTTCTGCTACCTTTTCCACCAGAATTTTTCTGTATTCCTCCGTTTTTTCCTGCATATCTTGAGGTATCTGAATCTCTACTACATCAGCACCCAGTTTCCCTTCGAATCTGTATGCTTTTCTTTCAATCAGATCGATAACGGAATTAAACTCACCTTCCAAGCCGATCGGAAGCTGAACAGCAACAGCATTTTTAGTCAGACGCTCATGAATAGATTTTAAGGACATGTAGAAATCCCCCCCGACTTTATCCAGTTTATTTGCAAAAAAGAGAAGGGGAACATGATATTTTTCCGCCTGTCTGAAAACAGTCTCTGACTGAGGTTCAACACCCTGTGAAGAGTCCAGTAAAATTACTCCTCCATCTAATACACGAAGTGATCTTTCAACTTCAGCAGTGAAGTCAACGTGTCCAGGAGTATCAATAATATTAATTCGATGATCTTTCCAGAAACAGGTAGTAGCAGCGGATGTAATGGTAATACCCCGCTCTCGTTCCTGTGCCATCCAGTCCATCTGGGCCGCACCTTCATGAGTCTCACCTATTTTATGAGACCTTCCGGTGTAATAAAGCACCCGTTCGGTAGTCGTGGTTTTTCCCGCATCAATATGTGCGATAATACCAATATTTCTGATCCTCTCCAGAGGATATGTTTTGTTCATTGTGTCTGCCATATGTATAATTCCTTTTTAGTTTGTAACTTCTTGTTTCAATTAATCAAATAAGACCTAGCAAATATACAATATTTTCCGAAAAATTGCTATATTTCGCAACAATCCTATACTAGTAGTATTCTATTCTTGTATTAAATTGTATTTAAGGCTAGTGGTTTACTTTTTTGTAACTTGTGTATAAAGGCTCCCTTTCGGGAGCCTTCTTGTTTTCTCAACCTTTATGCTTCTACAGTTTCCTCAGCAGGCTTTGCCTGTCTAGATAGCTTCAGGATATAGGAAAATCCTGCAAGCAAGATCACAGCTCCGACAAATACGAAATACATATTACCGGTTTTCTGCGACAACATCAGGAAAAATGTACCTCCAAAGGAAGTGAAATAAATAAGGATTCTTTGTAGAGACATATATTAGATTTTTTCATCTTCCACAGTATAAAAAAGGGGAAAATGATACTCCTTAAAAATAGATGCGACCAAGCATCAATTTACAACAACCCGCAGCTGATGCGGAGGATAATAGCGGTTAGCATGTTCATACATGCAAATGGGTGAACGTATAGTTCACGGATAAATTAGAAACGACCGAAATGGGCGAATGCTCGGTTGGCTTCAGCCATCTTGTGGGTGTCATCTCTTTTCTTAATCGCATTCCCGACACCTTCTTTTGCATTCTTCAGTTCTTCGTAGAGTTTTTCTTCCATGGCTTTACCTCGCCTATTTCGTGCTGCACCTATAATCCATCTGATAGCCAATGCTTCGGATCTGTCATGCTTGACAGGAGTAGGAACCTGATATGTGGCTCCGCCAACTCTTCTGGAACGCACTTCCTGTTGAGGCATTACATTCTTTACTGCTTCTTCAAACATCTGCAAAGCAGTCTTTTTGTCTTCCGCCAGTCTGCTGATAGCTCTATAAACAATATTTCGTGCCAAGTTTTTTTCCCCATCCAACATTACCACATTTATCATGCGGCTGACTGTTTTGGATTTGAAAACCGGATCCACTTCAACTTGTCTTTTTTGTACTTTTTTACCTCGCATATGTTTTAAGCTTTAGGCTTCTTGGCTCCGTAAACCGATCTGGAAGTTTTTCTGTTCTGTACTCCCTGCAGATCAAAGGAACCTCGAACAATTGTATACTTGATGCCGGGCAGATCCTTGACTCTACCCCCGCGGACTAGAACCACGGAGTGTTCCTGCAGATTATGTCCTTCACCGGGAATATAGGCTGTAACCTCCCTTTTGTTGGATAAACGCACACGCACAACTTTTCGCAAAGCTGAGTTAGGCTTTTTCGGAGTCTGAGTTTTTACCTGTAGACAGACACCCTTTTTAAAAGGAGAGTCATGCTTAATTGCTACACGCTTTCTGGTATTGTATACCTCCGTCAAAGCTTTAGCCTTAGTCTTTTTATTTTTTGCTTTTCTACTTTTTCTTAATAATTGGTTAATTGTCGGCATTTAATAATCTTTACAAACTTCTTTTAATCCAATTTTGCTTCAGGACCGGTCGGAATTAAACGTCCAATAATTACGTTTTCTTTCAGTCCAATTAGCTTATCGACTTTACCAGAGGCGGCTGCATCGGTCAAGACATTGCTTGTCTGAATAAATGAAGCAGCTGATAAGAAGCTGTCGGTATTCAATGAAGCTTTTGTGATACCCAGCAGCTGAACCTTAGCACTGGCAGGAGTACCGCCCGCGGCTAATACTCTTTCATTTTCTTCTTCAAAGCTAGCTTTTGTTACAACCTCGCCTACCAAAAAGTCGGTATCACCGGACTCTTCAATTCTGACATTGTTAAACATCTGTCTGACGATGACCTCAATGTGTTTATCATTCAAAGACACACCCTGTGAAGAGTATACTTTCTGAATTTCGTTAATGATATAGCGTTTGGTTTCTTCTACTCCGACTGTTCTGAGAAGATCGGTTAGATCAAGGTGTCCGGATGTCAGTTTTTCACCCTTGGCTACCAGTTGTCCATCTTGAACTACAATTTCAGCAACCGGATCCACCATGTATTCAGCTGTCTGAATTTCATCAGAAGGATCGGTGGCAATCACCACGATTTTTCTTTCATCACCAGATGTAGAAATCTTTACGGTACCGGTAATTTCACTCATGATAGACAGGAATTTCGGAGCTCTTGCTTCAACAATTTCCTCAACTCTGGGCAACCCTTGGGTAATATCTTTTCCTGCAATTCCTCCCGTATGGAATGTTCTTAATGTCAGCTGTGTACCCGGTTCACCGATGGATTGAGCGGCTGCCACACCAACTGCCGTTCCAATTTCAACATCTTTTCTGGTAACAAGATCCAAACCGTAACACTTTGAACAAATACCTCTTCGGGTTTCACATCCCATCGGAGATCTGAGAATAATTTTGTCCACTTCAGCCTGTTGAATAGTTTTTATATTATCTGGTGTCAATAATGTACCGGCTTTTAAGATTACCTTGCCATTAGCTTTCACATCCTGAGCAAGATATCTTCCGGAAACTCTTTCTGCAAATTTCTGCAAAAGTGTTTCTTCATCCAGTTTAATTTCTCGACCTCTATTTGTACCGCAGTCATACTCTCTTACTAATACGTCCTGGGCAACATCCACCAGTCTTCTGGTCAAATAACCTGCATCTGCAGTCTTTAGACCCTTATCAACCAAACCTTTTCTTGCACCACGTCCTGATACGAAATATTCCAAACCCGATAATCCGGTCTTGTAGTTGCCTAGAATCGGCAGCTGCACCAGATGTCCGGTAGGATCTGAAACCAGACCCTTGACTCCTGCAATCTGTTTAACCTGATCTCTGGATGCTCTGGTTGAACCGGATTTAACAAGCACTTTCACAGGGTTGTCTTCCGGAAGGCTGCTCCAGACAGCATTATCAATTTCTGCAGTAACCTGATTCCACGCATCTTCAGTTAATCTCTGTGCTTCAGCTCTGGTTATTAAACCTCGCTTAAAGTTCTTATCGATTTCTGCAACCGCCTGGTATCCTTTTGCGATGATTTCATCTCTGGATTGAGGAATCTTGATATCATCCAAAGAGACGGACTGACCGGATACGGTTCCGTATTTCAGACCCAGATCTTTTAGATCGTCAATCAATTTGGTAATTACTTCATTTGATTCTCTTTCAAAAGCCTGAGCAAGCAATGCCTTAATACCGCTTTTAGTCATTTCTTTATTTATGAACCCAAAAGACTGTGGAATTATTTCATTGAATAAGACTCTTCCCGGTGTAGTTTCCACTAATTCCCCTTTGATGTTTACCTTAACACGCTGTCTTAAGGAGATCCTGTCACCTTTATGCATGCTGAGGTAATAAAGAAGTTCATCTTGATCAGCAAACACGGTTTCATGTAGCGGCAGATTCTCATCCACAGATGTCATGTAATAAGTACCGAAAAGCATAATTTTAGTAGGTACTGACATCGGTGACCCATCAGAAGGATTAAGCAGATTATTTGTAGAAATAATCTTATTTCGTGCTTCATTCTTTGCCGCTTCGGATAACGGAAGATGAACAGCCATCTGGTCTCCGTCAAAGTCAGCATTAAATCCTGAACAGACACAAAGGTGCAGTCTGATGGCATTGCCTTCAATTAGTTTGGGATAGAATGCCTGAATACCTAATCTCCAAAGTGTAGGAGCTCTGTTTAAGAGAACCGGATGATCTTTGACCACTTCTTCAAGAATATCCCATACTTCTGCAGAACGGGCTTCAATAAAGAACTTTGCGCTTTTCACATTAGGAGCATATCCTCTGCTTAATATTTCTCTTAAGACAAATGGCTTGAATAATTCCAGAGCCATTTCTTTTGGAAGACCACATTCATTCAGCTTTAAGTTAGGACCATTGATAATCACACCTCGTCCTGAGTAGTCGACTCTTTTACCAAGAAGGTTCAATCTGAAAATACCCTGCTTTCCTTTAAGCATATCGGAAAGGGATCTTAATTCTTTCTTACCTCTTGCCAGTCTGGTCTTTTGTCTTTGCTTGGAGGAATCAAATAGGGCATCCAGAGATTCCTGAAGCATTCTTTTTTCGTTTCTAATAATTATTTCCGGGGCACCCAGATCTAAAAGCCTCTTAAGTCGATTATTTCTGTTAATAAGTCTTCTGTATAGTTCATTCAAATCGGATGAAGCAAATCTTCCGCCTTCCAGCTGAACCAGAGGTCTAAGATCAGGCGGGATAACCGGTACTACTGACAAGATCATTCTTGACGGTTCTATTCCGGCTCTTCTGAACTGTTCAACTACTTTTAATCTCTTTGCCAGTTTGGATGCTTTCTGACCGCGGGCATTTTCCAGTTCTTCCCTAAGCTGGGAAGCCAATTCATTCAGATCCATCTTAGAAAGGATACCTTCTAATGCTTCGGCTCCGATCTCCATCTTAGTGAAGATCTTCAGATAGTCGCTTAAATTAACGTATTCGTTATCGGATAAAACAGAGTACAACTCTACGCTTTCAATTTTCTTTTGGATCAGTTTAAAATGCTTCTCATAATCTTTCAGTTTCTTATCAAAGGACGCTCTAAGTGTCTGAATTCTCTGGCGCAGTTTGATGGACTCTTCCTGAGCCTTAAAGTCATCTTTCTTTTTAGATAATTCCTCCAACATTTTTTCAAAGTCTTTAGACTGTCTTTCATATTCTTTTTCCACTTCTGCTTTTGCTTCTGCCAGATCCTCTTCTACTTTTGAAATTGCCTGAGCTTTTTTAGTTCCATCAAACTGAGTGACGATAAAGGAAGAGAAATAAATCACGGATTCTATATTTCTTGGAGAAATATCCAGCAGTAATGCCATTTTTGAAGGAATACCGCGGAAGAACCAGACATGAGCAGCCGGACTGGCCAATTCTATATGACCCATTCTTTCTCTTCTGACTCTTGAGTGGGTAACTTCTACACCGCATTTATCGCAGATGACGCCTTTATATCGGATACCTTTATACTTGCCGCAGTAACATTCATAATTTTTTACCGGACCGAAAATCTGCTCGTCGAATAAACCATATTTTTCCGCTTTGAATGTACGGTAATTAATGGTTTCCGGTTTTGTCACTTCCCCGAATGACCAGGATCTGATCTCTTCCGGAGAAGCCAAGTATATTCTTATTGAATCAAAATCTTTTAAATCACTTAAATATTTCATATTTTATTCCTCCGCTTCCTCCTGTAAATCCTCTACGTCTGATAATTCCGATTGAACTTCATCTGTATCAACGGCTTTTTCCGTTACTTCCGCATATTCGGACTCTGTCTGTTCGGATTCTGTTTCATCTCCGCTTCCGCCTAATGCTTCCAAACCCAAACCTAATCCGTTCATCTGTCGAACCAACAGTTTGAAGGTTTCAGGAATTGTTGATTCAGGAATTTCTTTACCCTGTATCATGGCACTATATGCCTGGGTTCTTCCAACCAGGTCATCTGATTTAATGGTCAGCATTTCTTTAAGTACATGTGCTGCACCATATGCTTCCAATGCCCACACTTCCATTTCCCCGAATCTCTGACCGCCAAACTGTGCCTTACCACCCAACGGCTGCTGAGTAATCAATGAGTAAGGACCGGTTGATCTTGCATGCATCTTTTCCTCTGACATATGAATAAGCTTTAATAGATAGGTATCACCGACCACAATTTCGTTTTCAAATGGTTCGCCTGTTCTACCGTCAATCAGACATAATTTACCGGAAACTGGAAGTCCAGCCTTCTGGAGTTCTGTTGCGATTTCATCTTCGTCTATAGTTTCCAAAGAAGGAATCACATATCTTTTATTCAGTATCTTAGCTGCTGTTCCTAACGGCGCTTCCAGAATCTGACCAACATTCATACGTTTTAAAACTGCCTCGGATGAGAAAATGACATCCACGGATGAACCATCCGGTAGTCTTGGCATATCGATAGCAGGAACGATTGCTGAAATGACACCTTTGTTACCGTGTCTTCCTGCAAGTTTGTCCCCAATCATGATTTTTCTTTGCTGAGCTACATAAACGGTAATTTCTTCCAACACACCTGCCGGTAACTCTTCATTTTCTTTACGGGAAACTCTCTTCACACCGATTACCACACCGTGTTCACCGTGAGGCATAGTCAAAGAATTATCGCGTACATCCTTGGCTTTTTCCCCAAAGATTGCTCTAAGAAGTCTTTCTTCTGCCGATAAGTCAAGCTCACCCTTAGGAGCGATTTTTCCAACCAAAATATCGCCGGATTTTACTTTTGAACCGATGGCAACAATTCCATTTTCATCCAGATTTCTTAAGGCTTCTTCTGAAACATTAGGAATATCTCTGGTGATTTCTTCCGGACCTAGTTTTGTTTCCAAAACTGATACAGTGTAATCCGACACATGAATGGATGTCAGAATGTCTTCTTTTACTAAACGATCTGAAATGACAATTCCGTCTTCAAATTCGAATCCTTCCCAGATCATGTAGGCAACCTTAACGTTAGTTCCGATTGACAGTTCACCATCATCCACACCGGGTCCTTCAATTAAGATATCGCCTTTTTTCACTTTCTGATCGGGATTTACTTTTACATACTGGTTGTAACAGGTATCCAGATTTGATTTCTGGAATTTAGAGGGGTGGTATTCTGCTTTTTTACCGTTGGCATATTTAACAACCACACGGTTTCCTTCAGCTACCAATACTTCTCCGTCAGCTTCTGCCTTAGTTACAGCATAAGCATTTTCAGCTACAACATCTTCAATACCGGTACCAACCAAAGGGGCTTCTGGTATTACCAAAGGTACTGCCTGAGACATCTGCTGGGTACCCATTAATGCTCTAGAAACGTCATCATTCTGTAAGAAAGGAATCAAACCTGCTGAGATAGATACAATCTGGCGGGGAACAACTTCAATATATTCTGCCAAGGATGCATCTCCCAAACTGAAGTTTCCTCCTCTACGAAGAGGGATTTGTTTATCTAAAATATAGCCTTTTTCATCCACATTTACGGAAGCATCGGTGATGTATTTGTTATCTTCATCATAAGCTGCAAGATATACAACTTCATTTGTAACCCGTATTCTTCCGTCTGTTTCTTTCTCTAATTTATAGTAAGGAGTTTCCAAAAACCCAAACTTATTTACTCTGGCATACATTGCCATGTAGTTAATTAAACCGATGTTCGGACCTTCAGGAGTTCTAACCGGACAAATTCTACCAAAAGAAGAATAGTGAACATCTCTGACTGCCATACTAGCTCTTTCCTTGGTTAACCCTCCCGGACCCATGACTGATAATCTTCTTAAGTGATCAAGAGATGTTAAAGGATTCTGCTGATCCTGCATTTGTGATAATGCACCGCTGGCGAAAAAGCTGTGAATATTGGCTGCCACGGCACGTGGTGAAATGAGAACAGACGGTTCTGGAAGTTCATCTCTGGGCTGCAGGCTCATTTTTTCCTTGATATTTTTCTCCATTCTCAAAAAACCGATTCTAATCTGATTCTGCAGCAGTTCTCCCACACCTTTGACTCTTCTGTTACCTAAATGATCAATGTCACTAATATCACCTAGACCGTTATTAAGCTCAATAATTCTGGAAATTATTTTTATTAAATCCTCAAGCTGTAATAGTCTGTGCTCGGGATCGTTAGGAATATTTAAACCTAAAACCTGATTCGCTTTGAATCTTCCGACTTCACCAAGGCTATATCTTCTCTTGTTGAAAAACATGGATTCAACCAAAGCTCTTGCATTCTCTAATACGAGAGGTTCACCCGGTCTCATTTTTCTGTATATTTCGATACATGCTTCGTCGTATGTGGTTGAGGGATCCTTTGATAATGTAGATTCCGTATAGTTTATTTCAGGATTTGTTTCTACCTCTTTAAAAGCATTTCGGATATCATCGTCTGATTCTAATCCGAATACTCTTAACAGAGTTGTGATGGTAATTTTTCTTTTTCTGTCAATTTTGACGCTGATCACACCACTTCTGGCAGTTTCAATTTCCAGCCAGACACCGTTTTTAGGAAGTACTTTTGCACCGGCTAAAAACTGCCCGGTGATAGGGGAATTTGCGCCTGTAAATAAAACACCTTCAGATCGGATGAGCTGATTAATCACAACTCTTTCCACACCGTTTATAACAAAGGTGCCGTGCTCAGTCATTAATGGAATATCACCCATGTAAATAACCTGTTTCTTATTCTTTTTTGCAATCGGATCTTCAATTTTTGCGGTTAAATACCAAGGGGCATCGTAGGTCCTTCCTGTATGAAGAGCCTGTTCTACCGAGATGTTTTCTTTCTGAATCTCCGGATTTGACAAGGTGAGAACCCATCCGCGACCGGAGTAGTCTTCTATTATCCCGAGTTCTTCCAAAATTTCATTAATTCCCTGATTTTTCAGCCAATCGAATGACTCTTTTTGGACAGAAGAGAGGTTTGGCAGGGGTAGAATATTTTTTCTTTTTGAAAAGGTATGGCGCATTAGTTTAATTTATTGCTACGACAAGTTGCCGTAAAAGCAGATCCCTTATATTAATTTTATTACTATTAAATACAAAAAAGCACGGGGAAACCGTACCTATGTGAGGTGTGATCAACACCCAGGTGTAATAACTCACCTGATTTGCGACAGTGCGTACCTTATCATAGCGTATTAACATTGTCAACATCAACACCCGACGTAGTGTCTTATAATTTCAATTTATGAGAACGCGCTGTTTAGCAAGGCATTTTACCATAAAAACCCCATTTTGTTAACAGGCCAGAATCTGAGAATCGCTTTTCCGACAATCCGATCCTTGTTTACAGGCCCGAAATACCTTGAATCGGCAGAATTGCCACGGTTATCCCCTAAAACAAAGTACTCATCCTCCTCAATTTTCTGAAACCTTCCTTCGCGAAGTGAAGTACCTCCATTTGTACAGGTCCCACTTCCCAGATAGGGCTCTTCCAGTTTTGAAGTTTTGCCATCCACTGAAATATAGACTTCACAGTCCATAATTTTAATCATTTCTCCGGGAAGACCGACTACTCTTTTTATATAGTCAATACTATCACTGTCCGGCGGATGCAATACTACGACATCCCCTCGTTCAAAGTCATCAAAGTGTTTCGTCACTTTTTCTACAAGTACCCGTTCTCCCGTGTGAAAATTCGGCTCCATGCTTTGACCCCATACCTGCTCGGGTAACGCTACCCACATATACAAAACCAATATCACAATCAAGGAACTAATAAATGTCTCCAGAAGCTCCAATATCAAATTTTTTATCTCATTCTGCACAGGAAAATGATAACATTATTTAATTAAAATTGTGTACACCTATATATGGCAAAACTAACAAAGTCTGAAAAAAAGCAGCTAAAAAAAGCAAGAACCATCAACAAGCTGCAAAATCCGACTGCGCCGACTGAAGTTGTTTCCTACAACCTTACTCATGTATTTGAATTTCTCAAAGCCAATGTATTATTCTGCGGTGTTCTGGCTTTGATCGTATTTGCCGTATATTTCCGGATGCTTTTTGCCAGCTTTGTTTCTGCCGACGATCTTGCCGGTTATGTTAATAATCCTGAGATAAGGCAAATAACTATTAATAATAAGTCACCTAATATTAACTACTTATATTATTCAATAATGTATTTTCTGTTTCAGACCAATGCAGCCGCCCTGCATTTTGGATCTATCTTTCTTCATATAGTGATCACAATATTGGTACTGGTTTTTACTTATCTGTTGTTCGGGAAAAAAATCTCCTTATATTCCACACTGCTGTTTGCCGTTCATCCGGTAAATTCCGAAACAGTATCCTGGATCAGCGGCCATGGATATTTATTTGTCACGCTTATGCACCTGCCGATTCTTATTTTATATCTGTTATTTAGACGCAGTCAGAAAGTAATTTATCTTATTCTTTCACTAGCGGTTTTTACATTTGCAGTATTCATCAACAAACACCCCTGGTCAACGGTTATAGTAGGTGTTGTCTGTCTGATTGAATTTTTTATTTTGGAAGAAAAAATCCGTTTGAAATCCATCCAACGAGTCTCACCCTTTATTTTAATATCTATCCCCGCATCTGTTTTTATTTTCTACGAAGCAGCTAAACAACGTCTGACTGTACTTAAAACTGTGTATGATTTTAATCATACCGAAGCTACCCCTCTTCTTCAAAGAATCCCATATACAGTATACAAAACAGTTTATCTGCTCATATTCCCCAGAAAACTCAGTATCTTTCATGAAGGAGAAAACATCAGCATATACTTTTATCTTTATATGATCATTCTGACGATTACTTCAGTTGCTTTGATTTTCTTCCTTCTGAAATTCAAAACAAGAAAAGGAGCAGGTCTGATTATGATGATCTTTGCATCCATCCTGCCAGTATTTAGTCCTATTCAGGTAGGTTTTTTTATTGCAGAAAGATATTTGTATTTTGCATCGATCTTTTTTTGTTTACTGATAGTAATTACTATTGAAAAAATTGAAGCTGCATACAATAAGAAAAATATCCTAACTTGGATGATTCTGATCCTTTTTACCGTGTATTCAGTCAGAACATTTATCAGAACGGGGGACTGGCAGAACTCAAAAGCGCTATGGGAAGCCACCTCTAAGGTAGCCGTAAACAGTCCCAGAGTATATAACAATCTCGGAGATGCTTATGCTAATGAACAAAACTATCCAGCTTCTATTGCATCTTTCCAAAAAGCAATTGAGTTGAATCCCACCTATGTAGATGCAACACATAACCTGGCAAATACTTATCTGCAGGCGGGACAGTATGACTTAGCTTCAGAGCTGTTTAAAAAAGCTTTGGAATTAAATCCAGAATATGAGGGGGCAGAAAGGGCTAAGACTGTTTTAGAAGCTTTGCAAAATAGAAACCTGAATACAGATGGTCAGGAATAACTCTTTTTTGTTCAATTAGTGAAATATAGGGAAAATTTTTTAAAACCCAGCCCACTACTTCTTCATTTTCTTCTACACTGAATGTGCATGTGGAATAGACAGCACTTCCGCCCGGTCTAAGCATTTTTAATCCTGCGGATAGAAGTCTTTTCTGCAGCTTCGCCAATCTTATTGCGTTTTTCTTATTCCACATTTTCAGACTGTTTGGATTACAAAAACAGATTAACCCTTCATTTGTACAGGGTGCATCTATTAATACTTTATCAAAATATTCTAAAAGCTGCGGATGATTTCTGTCAATAAACGAACCGTCCTCCATCAGCAGTTGAACGTTTTTCACACCTAGATTCTCAAGATTTTTCTGTAGAGCAAAAAAACGTGAACGGTTGTTTTCCACGGCAGTAATCTTTGACTGATTGTTTGAAATTTCTGCAATCTGAGAAGTCTTGCTTCCTGGTGCAGCACACAGATCCAATATCTTTTCACCGGGTTTTGGATCCAATTCAAATACAGGCAACATGCTGGACAAACGCTGGATATATATTTCCCCATTTTTAAATTCCGGTGTATCTGATAAACGCTTTTCTGAATTTTTAATGTAATAAGAATTATTCAAAAGAGCGGGTAAAATTTCAAAGCCTGCTTCATTAAGTTTGTTTAGTACTTTTTCAGGTTCGGCTTTAAGTGTATTTACTCTAAAAACCGTAGGCTTCTCAACCTCTATACTTTTAATAACCTCATCTACTTCCTCTTTATATATGGTTTTCAGCTTTTCAATAAACTTTTCCTTTTTTATCTGAAGTTCATTTTCCGAATTACCGGAAGATTGTTTTTTTGACATGGGCATATTATACGAGGTGATTACTAATGTGTAATTTTAACGGACGTGTATTTGCAGATTAATCGAATCTACCTATATAATACAAATATCAAAAGGAAGTATTCATATGAGAATCGGAATTATCGGTAGTATGCAACATACAGAAAAAATGATTGAGCTAAAAGGTATTCTAATAGAAATGGGTCATGATGCTTTTCTAACCAAATTGGCAGATCCTTTTATCGGTAAAACAGACGAAGAAATTGAGAAAATAAAAATTTACCAAAAACAACATATGGATGCAATAAGAGAATTTTGGAAGCAAATGCAAGGGGCGGATGCTGTACTAGTTGCTAACTACACTAAAAATGGAATTCAGAATTATATAGGAGGTAATACTTTGATGGAAATCGGTTTTGCTCATGTTCTACAGCAGAAAATATTTTTATTAAACCCAATTCCGGATATTCCATATTACAGATCTGAAATCGAAGCCGTAAACCCTGTTATTCTATATGAAGATTTAACTAAAATAAGTGTATAAAAGAGTTTGTCTATTGCCTACCGTGGCAGTTCTTATACTTTTTACCACTACCGCACGGACACGGATCATTACGCCCAACTTTCTCTTTACTAGAAACCACACTCTCTACTTTTATTTCCCTACCGGCAGGATCCAACACTTTTACCGGATTGGTTGAAGCCGCCTGCATTTCCTCCGCTACACCTGTTTCAATTTCTCCATGCTGATAACTAGCATCAGCAGGTATTTGAAGTTTTCTCTTATCCAGTGTCTGTTCGAGCTCAGAAGCATCAACTTTCTGGATATTCTGAAGCTGGTCTAATCTTTCCCCGATTTCTCCATAGATTTTTGCAATTAGAATTTCAAAGTTTTCATGACCTTCTCTCTTATATTCCACCATCGGGTCACGCTGGGCATAACCCCTTAACCCGATACCCTCTCTTAAGTGATCCATATCCACCAGATGCTGCATCCATAAAACATCAACCACTCTTAAACTGACATGGGAGACAATATTCAGCCATAAGTCTTTACCCAGTCTTTCGGATAACTCATTCCATCTGTCATTCCCAAAATCGGAATTCTGATTCAGTTTCTGCAAAAACCAGTTTTCGTGTGTTAAGTCCCCTTCTCCCAGTTCCAGAATTCTTCTTCTTAGTTTATAAACAACATCTCTATGAACATTTATCACGTCATCCATTTCCACAACTTGTTTTCGTCTGTCAAAGTTAAACCCCTCAACTTTTCTCTGAGCATTCTCAATTGCCCGGCTTACTATTCCCGCTTCCAGTGGCGTATTCTCATCCATACCAAAACGGTTCATGATGTTTTCCACCTGAGCTCCACCGAATATTCTCATCAACTCATCCTGAAGTGAGATATAGAATCTGGAAGAACCGGGATCTCCTTGTCTTCCTGAACGTCCACGCAATTGATTGTCTATTCGTCTGGATTCATGTCTTTCAGTTCCGATCACATGCAAACCTCCAGCTTCCCTTACTTCTTCCTGCTCTTTTGGATCAGCAGGATCTCCTCCTAAAATAATATCCACCCCTCTACCTGCCATATTGGTGGATACAGTCACTGAACCTTTTCGACCAGCCTGAGCAATAATCAATGCTTCCTTTTCATGATTTTTTGCATTTAATATTTCATGGGGAACATTTCTTCTTTTTAGGAGCTCATGTAACAGTTGGGATTTTTCTACTGATGTTGTACCCACCAAAACCGGCTGTCCCACTTCATGCCTTTCCACAATTTCATCCGCTACCGCTCTGAATTTTGCAGCTTCTGTTTTATACACCAGATCATTCAAATCTTTTCGAGAAGTGGGTTTATGTGTGGGTATTGCCACCACATCTAATTTATAAATCTTGTAAAACTCTTCCGCTTCCGTCATTGCCGTACCGGTCATGCCAGCAAGTTTGGAATACATTCTGAAGTAATTCTGATAAGAGATTTCCGCCAGGGTTTTTGATTCCTGCTGAATCTCCACCCCTTCTTTTGCTTCTATTGCCTGATGGAGGCCATGTGAATATCTGTTAGACGGTAATAACCGACCGGTGAATTGATCTATAATTACCACCTTTCCGTCCTTAACTACATAATCCTTGTCTTTTTCATATAACGCCTGAGCAATCAGAGCCTGCTCAATCAAATGCACCATTTCAAAATCCTGTTCATAAAGATTTCCCACACCAAGCATTTTTTCTACTCTTCTCACACCAAGATCAGTAAGTGTGGCATTACGGAATTTTTCATCCACATCATAATCCGTTCCTTTTAATAATGTGCGGACAATGTTATATGCCTGATGATATCTGTCAGAAGCTTTAGCATCTGAGGTGGAAATAATCAGCGGAGTTCTAGCTACATCAATTAAGATAGAATCAACTTCATCAACAATAGCAAAATTATGAACACCCCATTCCCCTCTCGGATTAGTCTGAACCATATCTTTGAGTCGGTGAGTCATATTATCGCGAAGATAATCAAAACCAAATTCATGATTTGTACCGTATACAATATCGCACTGATAAGACTGTTGTCTTGGCACTTCCCTCAAATGAATTGCGTATTCATCCTGAAATTCCTGACCTTCATATAATGGATCATAGAGAAAAGATCTTTCCTGCATAATTACCCCAACATGCAGACCTAGGTAATCATATAAAGGACCCATCCATCCCGCACCATGTCTGGACAGATAATCATTAGGAGTAACCAGGTGAACACCATTTCCGGTGAGTGCATTTAGATATAATGGAAGAGTAGCAGTTAAAGTTTTTCCTTCACCGGTTTTCTGTTCAGCAATTTTACCCTGATGCAATACAATACCCGCCATCAGCTGAACATCAAAATGTCTCATATGCAGAACTCGTTTACTAGCTTCTCTAACCAGAGCAAAAGCTTCAGGCAAGATTTTATCCAGATACTTTTTCTGCTCCTCATCATTAAGTTCTTTCAGGTCGCTTTGCCATTTATTAGTTTTCTCCTTGATATCTTCCTCAGATAATTCAGATATCAAAGATTCAAAAGAATTTATCTTTTCCACAATCGGGCTAAGCCTACTTATTTGTTTTTCGTTTGAGTCAAAAAGGTTTTTGAACAAATTAACCATAACGTTTTGCATTATATCACTAATAAGTTTAGGGTTTAACCTAGTTCCACCTGTTTTTTGCTGATAAATCCTAACTAATAAATGCAACAGGCATTGAATTATTAGATTAAATAACATGTTTTAGGAATAAACCTGGGTTAATCCTTGGAAATCCAGATGTTAAAACATATTATTTTAAGTTTGATGTAATCCATAAAAATCGAACACAAAAACTATTTATACGACAGCATTTATTGCATGCAATAAATGCTGTTAAATAAACCTTGTATTAGTAAGTAATAAAGGGATAGGACTAGGATAAACCCGAATTTAGAGCAAAATAATAAGTAATACGGCTAAAGCCACACGATAAAAGATAAAAGGATATAAGCTTCTGCTTTTTAAGATAGACATTAGTATTCTGAAAGCAACAATTCCGCTTAGAAAACTGGATAGAAATCCGATTAATATCATACCCAGGTTACCGATAGTAAAATCACTGACATTACCTATTAACTGATAAATTCCTGCTCCCAATATGATCGGTACAGACATCAAAAAAGAAAATCTGGCTGCGGTTTCCCTGTTCATCCCCGTAATCATACCTCCCGAGATAGTAGAACCGGATCTGGAAAATCCTGGGAACAAAGCCAGGCACTGAAAAAATCCGATAATGATACCTTTACCCAGTGACAGGTATTCCGCTTTCTTAACTCTTTTATACTGGATTTCGGCGATAACCATAAGCATACTGCCCAAAAGCAGAAACTCAATTACACTTACCGTATCCCTGAATACTGTTTCAAAGATATCCTCAAACAGAAAACCGATAACCGCTGCGGGTATCGTACCCAATAATAATGAGATAGCGGTCAACCCATCATGATCATAGTTTTTTAAGTTAAGCTGGTTTTTTGATAAACATGATATTAATGAGAGTGTGAGTTTTTTCAGATCTTTAAAGAAATAAACAATCACTGCCAGAGCTGTTCCTAAATGAAGGGTCGTATCAAAAAACAACGGCTGCTGCTCCCAGTTAAATATCTGAGGAAAAATTATTAAATGTCCTGAAGAAGATATGGGTAAAAATTCTGTAAGTCCCTGGACTATTCCCAGGGCCAGTGCCTGAAAAACGTTCACTTAGCTCACCCTCCCATAAATCAAAATGTTGTCCGAATTTGTTCTTCCCGCTATTGTCAAAGTGTCAACATTATCAAAAAATTGCTGAACGTTCTCAATAAATTCATTCACATCATCCTGATGTTTGGACAGATATAGTCTGTTGAATACAGCCAATCCACCCGGCATAAGCATTTTTTTCAGTGAAGCAAAAAAATTCCCGGAGTTACCAAGATCCGGATATGTTTCTCCACAGAACACATCCACAATTACGGTCTGAAAGGAGTGAAGTTTCAAATCATATTTTTCCGGTTCAACAATCACTCTACAGGCATCCTCACATATAATTCTATGATTAGGAATTTCATCAATCTTGAAAAATCCCTTGGCGATATCAATCATCACCTTGTCGATTTCCACACTGACAATTCTGATGCCGGGAAAAGCACGGGAGATTAGATGCTGCATAGTTCCTCCTGCCAGACCAAGGATTAAGATACTGTTTAATTCCGGCATCTGTTCTTTTAATAGTTCTACCATTCTCCCAAACACAATCTTTTTTGCAGTATTGGAATCCCAGCTGACGGACTGTACTACACCATTGGCTACAAGTTTTAAGGTCTGGCCTACCTGCCAAACCTCAACATTTCCGTTATATTGTGAATTTGCCTGAAATATTACTTTGGGTATCTTGAGGTTATCAAAAATACTCATGCTAATATCCTAACCCTTGCGTGCAATTTTTTCCATTCCAATATATTTCTGCAGTACCTCCGGCACCATAATCGAGCCATCCTCCTGCTGATAATTCTCCATTACAGCAGCCATTAAACGGGGTGTAGCCGCCACCGTATTGTTTAATGTATGGACATATTTTATTTTCCCGTTTTTCGTTTTATATCTGATGTTTAATCTTCTGGACTGGAAATCCAAAAAGTATGAATCGGAATGTGTTTCCCGATATTTATTCTGAGACGGGAACCAAGTTTCAACATCGTATTTCTTTCTCTGTCCGGCACCCATGTCTCCGCTACACATTAAAAGAACCTGGTAGGGAAGTTTCATACCCTGAAGAATTGACTCCACATATCCGAGCATATTTTCATGCCACTGTCTGGATATTTCCTCATCAGCAGGAACTAGTACTACCTGTTCCACTTTATTAAACTGGTGAATTCGGAAAATTCCCCTTGTATCTTTACCGTGACTGCCAACTTCTCTTCTAAAACAAGGACTGATTCCCACCATCTTTATCGGAAGATCTTTCTCATCCAGCACCTCACCGGCATAATACGATGTTACCGGGACTTCAGCGGTTCCGATTAATGCCATTCCATCCTGTGTTCGGTAATGATCTTCCTCTCCCCAAGGGAAATATCCTGTGCCTGTAAAAAATTCAGGTTTAACCATCCAGGGAACAGTTACAGGTTCAAAACCCTGCTGCATCATAAAATCAAGAGCGTATCTTAGTATTGCCTGTTCCAGAAGGACTGCTTCATTCTTCAAAAAATATCCTCTGAAACCTCCGATTTTTGCTCCTCGTTCGGTATCGATTAAATTAAGGGATATTCCCAACTCAAGGTGATCCTTTGGCGTGAATGTGAAATTGTGCGGCTCCCCAACCGTACGAACTATCTTGTTACCTTCTTCATTTTCTCCATACGGAACATCCGAAGCGGGAGGGTTTGGTACCCATAGCATCGTTTCATCAATCTGGACTTTAAGATTCTTTAATTCCTCTTCCAACCTATTTAATTCGTTTTTTACTTCTGTTGCTTCCTGAATCAGCTTCTCCCTTGCATTATCATCTACTTTTGATATGTTTTCAGATAGCTGATTTCTTAAAGCGCGATGGGTTTCCACTTGTCTTAGAGTATCTACATAGGATTTATCTAATTCCAGTAATTTATCAATATCTACTGTGGAGGACAGTTGTTTATCGGCAATAGCTTTTTTAACTAAATCCGGGTTTTCTCTTATATATTTAATGTCCAGCATAAAGGTATTTTAGTAGATTTTATGCTCTTTGCAATGTTTTTTGCCAATCTGAAACACAATTATGTCAATTATAATATTGATCGGATATAAAAATAGCCGATTATATATAGCAATTCCCAAAACATCCTGATATAATCACCTGTGCATGAATTCAACAAAGACAGTAATAATTAAAGACGGTTTGGTAAAGGAAGCCATGATGGGTGGTTTATTCAAAGTGGAATTTCCTGATGAGACTATTGCAATAGCTTCATTATCTGGTAAAATGCGTAAGTTCAAAATAAGAATTCTCCCTGGAGACAGGGTTAAAGTGGAGTTTTCTCCACACGATCTTACACGCGGTAGAATTTCCTATCGATTAAGATAAGTATTATTCTTAATGAGCGGGAGGTGCAATAGCACCTTTTAATTTGGAATAGAAAAGTTAAGGTTTAGTAAGAATTTTTCTCTATAAGAGAAAGACATAATATGAAAGTACGATCATCGATAAAACCAATTTGCAGAGAGTGTAAAATTATCAAGCGCGGGGGCGTTCTGAGAGTTATTTGTAAAAGAAACCCCAAACATAAACAAAGACAAGGATAAAATATGGCACGTTTTGCAGGAACAGAAATACCGAATGATAAAAGAATAGAAGCAGGACTGACTTATATATATGGTATAGGTCCGACTCTTTCAAAGAAGATTCTGACTACTGCAGGTATTGACTTGAATACAAGAGTCCGGGATTTAACAGAAGCTGATTTTGCAAAAATTAGAACAAGTATTGCAGAATTTAACATTCCTGTAGAGGGTGAGCTGAAAAGAATCGTTTCTCAGAATATACGAAGATTAATAGAAACAGGATCATACAGAGGTACAAGACATAAAGCGGGTCTTCCTGCGAGAGGTCAGAGAACCAGAAGCAATGCTCGAACCAGAAAAGGCAAGAAGAAGACCGTAGGAGGAATGAAGAAAAAATTAACTAAGAAATAATGATTAGAAATTAAAAGGAATACTATGGCTACAAGAACTAGCAAAAAAACAAAAGAAAAGACAATACCAACAAGCGGAAGAGTATATATTACTGCAGGATTTAACAATACAATTATTACCATAACTGATCCAGAAGGTAATACTCTTTTTACAGGCAGCGCGGGAAGTGCAGGTTTTAAGGGTTCAAGAAAAGCAACTCCTTATGCCGCAACCAAATCCGCAGAAGCAATTGCCGTAAAGGCTCATCAGAAGGGACTGAAAGAAGTTGCTGTGTTCGTAAAAGGTCCGGGTATGGGAAGAATTTCTTCCATTAAAGCTTTAAAAACTGCCGGACTGAATGTTGTATCAATTTCCGATGTCACACCCATTCCTCATAACGGGTGCAGACCTAAGAAAAGAAGAAGAGTATAAGATATGGCCAGATACAAGGACGCAAAATGCAGATTATGCCGACGAGAAGGAACAAAATTGTTTCTTAAAGGTGCCAAATGTGAAAGTGAAAAGTGTACATTGGTAAAAAGACCGCAGGCCCCAGGACAGCACGGCACATCACGAAAGAGATTATCTGAATATGGAGTTCAGTTAAGAGAAAAACAAAAAGTAAAAAGACTTTACGGTGTTTTGGAAAAACAGTTTAAGAAATATGTTGATTCATCATTAAAGTCTTCAGGAGTATCAGGTGAAATTCTGCTTCAGGAACTGGAAAAAAGACTTGATAATCTGGTGTACAGAAGCGGATTTGCTACATCCAGAGCACAAGCAAGACAGCTTATTAGATCAGGTGCATTTACGGTTAACGGTAAAAAAATTACCATTCCTTCGATGCAGTTGAACGAGGGAGATATTATAAAACCGGTCAGTTTTGATAAAATTCATCTCAGAGAAGGATTTGTAATGCCGGGATGGCTTGAAGCTAATGTTAAAGAAAAACAGGTTAAGTTTGCCAAACTTCCAACCATGGAAGATTTATCTGAAATAGTTAAGGTTCAGTTAGTTATTGAGTTCTACTCAAGATAAAAAGGAGCAATTTTTAATATGTTAGTCAACCCAAATGATTTAAAAATATCAGTCCTTTCAGAAGAAGGGAACAAGGGGGTATTTGCACTGGATCCTCTGCCTGCAGGTTTCGGTCATACTGTTGGTAATTCTTTAAAAAGAACTTTACTGACATCCCTTGAAGGTTCTGCCGTCACTCAGATAAAAATTTCCGGTGCTGATCATCAGTTCACTACGCTTAACGGTGTTAAGGAAGATGTAGTGGAAATAACTTTAAATCTGAAGAAGATCAGATTTATCAACCATTCTTCCAACCCGGTAGCTGCCACCATTAATAAAAAAGGTCCCGGTGCGGTAACAGCAGGTGATATTGAAGCATCATCCGAACTGGAAATAATTAATAAAGATCTGGTAATTGCCAATTTAAACGATAAGAATTCTACATTTAAAGCCGAACTAGTTGTAGAAAGCGGTGCCGGATACTCTCCGATGGAAGATAGACAGACTTCCAAAATCGGCGTAATCGTACTGGATGCTCTCTTTTCTCCGGTAGTGAATGCTCATTATGAAGTAGAACCTACCCGTTTTGGTAAAGTTACCGGTCTGGATAAAGTAACCTTGACTGTGGAAACAGACGGGAGCATCACCGCAAAAAGTGCCTTCATCAAAGCAGCACACATCCTGAAAGAATATTATGCTAAACTCAGTGACTGGTCAGGTGAAACTATCGTAGAACCTGTAGAACAGACTCCTGCTTATATCGAAGCAGGAATCAAGAGTAATCGGGTAAAAGGTCATGAAGCAACTGCTGTTGAAGAGCTTCCGTTGCCTACCAGAACAATTAATGCCCTAAAGAAACAGGGTATTGAAACACTTGGTGATATTGTGAGCAAGAGTGATGACGAGCTGGCTGATATAAAAAACCTGGGTGAAAAGTCAGTTGATGAAATTAAAAAATTATTAAAGAAAGAAGGTTATAGATAACCTTTAGCAAGTCATGATACATAGAGTCAAAGAAAAAAAATTAGGACGTGATGCATCACACAGAAAGGCTTTAATCAAAAACCTTTCCACTTCCTTAGTGGTGAATAAAAAAGTTGAAACCACTCTGGCTAAGGCTAAATACGTCCGACCCTATGTAGAAAGACTAATCACAAGAGCCAAAAAGGGTAATGATTTTAATACGGTAAAATTCATCAAAGGTAAACTGACTACCAACGATGCGGTCAAAATATTGCTAGGAGAAGTAGCTCCTTTGTTTGAAAAAAGACAGGGGGGATATACAAGAATTGTTCAATTACCAGAAAGAAAAGGTGATAATGCCAAGATGGCACGACTTGAGCTGGTAATAGAAAAACCTAAAAAGACCAAAAAAGAAGAGGAAACTGAAGCAAAAACTAAAAAAAGCACAGCAAAAAAGACCGTGAAAAAAGAAATTGAAGCTGCTCAAACAGCTGAAGAAACTATCGAAACAGAAGAAATTAAAGAAGATGTAATAGAAGAAGAGAAAGCTGAGTAATTATGCAAAAAACATACGCACCAAATCCGAATAAAATTGAAAAGAGCTGGCATTTTATTGACGCACAAGGTCAGGTATTGGGAAGGCTGGCAACCGATATTGCTTCCAAACTTATGGGTAAAAACAAAGCTATTTTTGCACCCAATGAAGATCTGGGAGATAAGGTTGTAGTCACTAATGCATCAAAAATTGCAGTAACCGGAAACAAAATGAAAAACAAAGTTTACTATCATCACACCGGATATCCCTCAGGTTTAAGATCCGAGACTATGGAAAAATTAATGGCAAGAAAACCGGAAGAAGTTTTAAGAAAAGCGGTGTTGGGCATGCTTCCAAAAAATAAATTAAGAAAAGTCAGAATGGCCAACTTATATATTTACAAAGATTCTGAGCACCCTCATCAGGCTCAGGAAAAGAAATAATCATTTGGAAGAAATCTTATGGCTAAAGAAACTGTAAATAAAAAGAAGAATAATTTAATCACCGGAACAGGTAGAAGAAAAACTGCGGTTGCCAGAGTATTTTTAAACACTGAAAAAGGCGACTTTACCATAAACGGAACGGATGTATCAAAGTATTTCCCTACAGAAACTGAAAAAGTTGCCTGGATGAAACCGTTTCATACCGTAGGTGTATCACATCCTACCTCACAATTCAGCGGATCGGTCCTCGTTACGGGTTCCGGCAAGTCGGCACAGCTTCAGGCGGTAGTACATGGTATCTCCAGAGCACTGGCGGAAATAAGCGATGACTATGCAAAAGCACTAAGAAGAGCAGGTCTTTTAACTAGAGATCCAAGAATGGTAGAAAGAAAGAAATACTTTCTCAGAAAAGCAAGAAAATCTCCTCAGTATTCCAAGCGTTAATATTCAGGAGACATATCTGTCGACTGTATTAAAAAAATCATTCAGTGCCTGCTGAAGTATTGCAATTTTATTTTTTACTTCAGTCTTTTTCCGGTGGTTTTCCACCAGTAGACTGACATCGTATACTTCAGAAATCTTTTCCATTATTATTATAGAAGGAATAATTCGTCCTGTTTCATAGGCGGAGATGGTTTTACCGCTTAAACCGATTTTCTTTCCGAATTTATTCTGTGACATATTCCTATTATTTCTTACTTCCCTGATTTTATTTCCGATTGTTTCTCCTGGTTTTATCTGCATAAAGTTGCTTTCTAACTTAAATAGATAATAAGGCATTGTAATATATATTGCAATAACCTATATTAGATACATGGCCGGTCTACAAATTCGGGATATACACCCGGAAAGCAAACCAAGAGAAAGGCTTTTACACTCTGGACCGGCCAGTCTGTCCGATATTGAGCTTTTAGCAATCATCCTGGGATCAGGAGGAAAGAATGTTTCTGTTCTAGAGTTGGCTTCTATCATCCTAAAAAAATTTGACGGTTTTAAAGGGTTAATTAATGCTGATATTCAAGAGTTGAAAAATTTTAAGAATGTCGATTTGGCTAAAGCATCAGCCATTAAAGCGTGCTGTGAAATCGGTCTTAGAATCAACAGAAATAAAGATGAGACAAAGAGATTGATACAGAAACCTGCGGATATACATGAAATACTCCTGCCGTATCTTTATCAAAAAGCCCAGGAACATCTGTATCTTATTTCTCTGGATTCAAGAAACAGAGTAATATCAAAAGATTTAGTTACCGTAGGCACCGTAAATGAAACCCTTTTTCATCCCAGGGAAATTTTCAGGCTGGCACTGCAGAAAAATGCCTCCTCTATTGCTCTTGCACACAACCATCCCTCAGGCGATTCGACACCTAGTACGGAAGACATCAGAGTTACACACAGAACGGCAAAAGCGGGGGCTCAGCTGGGAATTGCTCTTTTGGATCATGTCATTATTACTGACCACAGTTTTACTAGTATCAAGTCCATGAATCTGCTCAATCCAGACAATTGTTAAATTTCAAAAATAAAAGGAGGTGAAAACAATTTATGAAAAAAATCATTGCAGGGTATGTAATTCTGATTTGTCTGCTGATTGCATCCCTGAGCGTAACCTATGCGGCATTCAGCGATAAAGGTAAATATACCGGATCAACATTTAATGTGGCGACTACGGATCTTAAACTTCTGAATGATATTACACTGGGTACGGACAGCGGGAATCTTGTTGACGAAAAACCGGGACCGACTTTTAACAATGTGACATCGGATTGGTGGGCGGACTATCCGATTAAGATTTATAACAATGCATCTACGGCTCTTGATCTAATCTCTTATGCCAACTATACAACAGCGAATGATCCGAGAAATCTCAGAGAATCAATTTACTGTGAAATTTTCGAATGGAATGACAATAATGCCAATGGTATTGCAGAAACCGAAGAAATCGGTAATTCAGTGGGATCCAACACCATACTGAGGTGGAAAAATGACGGACAGCCGATCGGCATAATAAATATGGGGGAAGTTAAAGGATATATCTTAAGATTCTGGACAACCAGCACCTTTTCATCAACCAATCAAGGTGAAAGAGCAGTTTTTGATTTTGAGTTTCATGCAATCGGAAAATCCAGTTAATATTTATAACAATGAAAAGCATCCTGTCTGTTTGGGCGGCAGGCAGGGTGTTTTTCCCGCTTCCATAGTTTTTTTATTTAGCTTCCGTTATAAAAATCTGATATGCTTTAAACATGACAAGACTGCCCGAAAAAATTCTTTTTTTCCTTAACTGGTGGGCTGTTCACGCTCCTAAAAGATTATATGCAATCGGTAAAAGAGCGGTAGTCTTAATCAACAACAACATTTCTTTTACTTTAAACCTCAGATTACTTTTTACCCCTATCTTCGGAGATTATACAAAGACTGGACGAATTATTGGATTTATCTTCAGATTAACTTCAGTATCTGCCAGTCTGATTTTCCTTCTTATATTATGGATAGTATCCCTTCTGCTTCCCATAATCTGGTGGATTCTGCCGTTTTTTGGAGCCTTTTACTTTAAACTCTGGATAATACCTCTGATAATTTTTGCGTTTTTGATCTTTTTCGTGGCAAAGGAAAACACACCAGCTAAAAAAGTGAAAGAAGTTTCAGAAAACAATCCCGAGAAAACCTTCAGGCCTACCGCATATCACTATCTTATGCGTCTAAGATCCGAAGCCGCATCGTGTATACCTGCACTTCTAAAAGAACCGCAGATCAAGTATCTGTTGGAAAAAGCGGAGCTGATGAATGAGGTAGTATGTAAGACAAACGGAAATTCGCAATTCTGTCAAATTACCAAGGATTTCCCCCAGGCATTAAGTAGTGTTAAATCCATAAATACAGAAAACCTGGCTAAAACCGCATACAATTACGCAAAATCCAACCAAAGCAGATATATTGAATTGGAACATATCTTTTTGGCAGTACTGGACAATATCCCAGAAATTGAAAATATTCTATCAACAGTCAATTCTAAATTGGAATACGTTGAAAGAACATCCGAGTGGCTGGTATCGGAAAGAGAAGCGGCAGCAAAAAGATATTTCTGGCAGGAGGATTACCAGCTTCCGCTAATGGGGGGAATCGGAAAAACCATGACCGGAAGAGTAACTCCGATTCTGGATTCATATTCCGAAGACTTTACCAAACAGGTAAAAAACGGACGTCTGAAAAAAATCATCGGCAGAGAGGAAGAAATAAAAAAAGTTGCTGAAATCCTCAGTAGTTCTGCAAGAAATGTGCTGCTTATCGGCGAACCGGGAAGCGGAAAAACCTCCATTGTCAGAGGTCTGTCTCATAAGATTGTAGGCGGAGTTCAGTACCCTGCCTTAAAATTTAAACGCCTGGTCAGTATGGATACCGGATCATTAATTGCGGGAACAAAGTCCGCCGGAGATATATCAGATCGTATAAATAGGATTTTTGATGAAGTAAAAAAATCGGGGGATATCATCGTTTTTATAGATGAAATACATTCACTGGTCACTGCATCTACCGATTCTGGATCAGAAGCTTCCAACATATTCTCTCTTCTGGAAAAACAACTGCAAAGCAATATCCAGTTTATCGGAGCTACAAACGTAGAAAATTACCGCAAATATATTGAACCAAACGGTGCATTCTCCAGACTTTTTGAAAGAGTAGATATCCCCGAATCCCCCCCGCAGGATACACTGGAAATATTAAAATTTGTGACAAAACATACAGAAAATGAAAATCATATTTCCGTCACCTACCCCGCTCTGTTAAAAATCATAGAACTTTCGGAGAAACTGATTCATGAAAGAGTACTACCAGATAAAGCCATAGATATTCTAAACAGGACAGCTTCCGCGGTTACACACGCACATAAATATCTTACATCCGAGGATGTCGCCCGGGAAATATCACATGTCACTCATATCCCTGTAACAACTATTACCTTAAATGAATCGGAAAAACTTCTACGCATCGAAGATGAGTTAAGGGAGCATGTCATCGGGCAGGATGAAGCCATTATTCAGATCGGGGCGGCACTAAAACGAGCCAGGGCAGGAATTAGAAATGAGAAAAAACCTATTGCCAGCTTTCTTTTTGTGGGTACCACCGGAGTAGGAAAAACGGAAACGGCCAAAGCTTTAGCAAGAGTATATTTTGACGATGAAAAAGCGATGATCAGACTGGATATGTCCGAATATCAGCAGGATGACAGTATTAACCGCCTAATCGGAACTCCTAACGGCCAAAGCAAAGGAATATTAACCGAAGCGGTAAGAACCAAACCATTTGCCTTAATTCTTCTGGATGAAATTGAAAAAGCCAACCCGAATATCCTTTTAACCTTCTTACAAGTTTTGGATGACGGGCGTTTGACGGATTCCTCAGGCAGGGTCATTGATTTCACTAACACTATCATTATTGCCACTAGTAATGTCGGTACTCGTGGTATCCAGGAAATATCCGCTAGGGGAGGTGCATTTGATGAAATGTCTGCTTCCGCGATGAAAGAAATCCAAAACCGGTTTGCTCCTGAATTTCTAAACCGTTTCAATGGAATTATTGTCTACAAACCGCTGGATAAAGACTCTGTAACCCAGATTGCAAATCTGATGCTGAATAAGGTAAAAAAAATGGCGGTGGAAAAAAGAATCAATGTCTCTTTTAAAATGGAACTGGTTACTGAACTGGTCAAACAGGGATACAATCCGGAATGGGGAGCTAGACCCCTGGCGAGAGTGATTGAAAATACGGTGGAAACTTATCTGGCTATGAAGCTTTTGGCAAATGAAATAAAAATGGGAGACACAATCGAGCTGGGTCTGGAAGCAATTAACGGTAAATCACCAAATCAAACCGGACAGATGTAAAGATATTCTCAAATCAAAACTCAGGTTTTCTGTAAGAAAACAGATAAAATCCATGTATAATACCCCCTAGTAGGAGTTGATTTTTAATGCACGAAGAACAGAAACAAAGATTGGAAAAACTGAAAAATTCTCTTTTTATTGATGAAAAAAGGATTAAAATCCAGGAATTACAGGAAAGAATGAATGATGAAAGCACCTGGAAAAACTGGGAAGAAGGTCAAAAAGTAGCACAGGATCTGGCAGGTCTGCAAAAAGACGTGGAAGACTATGAAATGCTGGAACTGTTGGCGGAAGAAGGTAACCCCGAGGAATTCGATAAAGAATTAAAAAAAGTAGAGCAGAAAACTTTCCTGTCGGGAAAACATGACAAAGGAAACGCCTTGTTGTCCATTCATGCCGGTCAGGGAGGAACAGAAGCGATGGACTGGACTGCGATGCTATTGAGAATGTATCTGATGTATGCGGAAAAGAAAGGCTGGAAAACCACAGAAATAAACAGCCAAGCCGGTGAAGAAGCAGGTCTGAAAACCGTAACGATAGAAGTTGAGGGTCCTTATGCGTACGGATTTTTGAAAAATGAATCGGGAGTTCACAGACTGGTCAGACAATCCCCTTTTAATGCCAATGATTTAAGACAGACTTCTTTTGCGTTGGTGGAAGTAATCCCGGTAGTGGATGAGTCCATTGATATTGAGATCAAAGATGAGGATATTGAATTTGAAGCATTCAGAGCGGGAGGACACGGGGGTCAGAATGTTAATAAGGTTTCCACTGCAGTAAGAATTAGACATAAACCAACCGGGATCGTGGTGGAAAATCAGACAGAGCGATACCAGCTGAAAAATCGTGAAAAAGCTATGCAGGTTCTGAAATCAAAACTATATGCTTTGGAACTGCAGAAAATGGAAGAGGAAAAAAGAAAGCTGAAGGGTGACTACAAAGCACCGGGTTGGGGTAATCAGATCAGAAATTACGTTTTACACCCTTATAAACTGGTCAAAGATCTAAGAACAGATCTGGAAAGTGTTCATCCGGAAGAAATATTAAACGGTAATCTGGATGAATTTGTGGATGCTGAAATAAGACTGCGGTAAATACTATCCTATCAGGCCAACAATGTCCTCTAAACCGATATTTAGTAGATGCATTGCCACAAGGACTGCAGTGGAAAATACCGCATAAGCAAAGATTTTTACAAGATCAATCTTGATTTGTTTAATGGGAAGTCTGTATTTATCTTCTTTTACTGCTTTAGACATATTTTCTATATTAACATAAACTAACTAGCAGTTATCAGCAGAAAATCAGTTTTCCTCAGTAGAAACTGATTCGGATGACTGAGTGCTTTCACCTATCACGACTGCTTTTGATAATTCCTGAAGCAGACGGAGTTCTTGGGCAGTTTTATCCGGTCTATAAATTACGGTTCTGATATCTTCCGTTTTCTTATTTAATTTATTTACCGCAAGAAAATTCAGATTGTTAATTCCTTCTTTCAATTTCACGGACACGGCAAAACTTCCGTTCGGGTTTAATGTAACTTTTTGGTTGTTAATAAATACCTCGGTATCCAGATCCGCCTGACCGGTAATATCCAACATATCATTGTCCATCACCTGATTATTTACCGGATTAGATATTTCCAAGCGTGGGTTGCCGGTATAGGTACGATACTGGTAAAAAAGATATCCGAAAAAAACGATAATTAACAAGGATACTGATACGGCAAGCACTAATGTGGGAGTTAATACCATTTTTGCCGATTCCAGAGGTTTTAACTTAACCATCTTTTTATCGGCATCCCTTTCAAACGACGGTTCATATTCCCTTCTCCAAAGTGCAGTCACTTCAGAAACAGGTAGCTCCAGAAAATCAGAATATATTTTCAAAAAACCTTTAGCGTGAACCTTGCCTTCAAATATCGAATAATCATCGTCTTCCAACGCTTTCAGATACTTAGGATGGATTTTAATAAATTTGTGTACATCCTGAAGTGACAGCTTTTTCTTTTCCCTTTCAGCACGCAGAGCGCTTCCTACAGATTTGGTCATATATGATATTATCTAGATTTTATCGTTTAAAAATCATCAAATGAAGGTGAATCCTCAGGATCCTCCAAAGAGGGCAGATCGTTGTTTTTAATCAAAACTTCTCTTGGTTTTGCACCGTTTGCTGGACTAATGATACCCTTTTCTTCCAGTTCATCCAATATTCTGGCTGCTCTGGCATACCCAATGGATAAACGACGTTGTAAAAGAGAGGCGGAAGCTTTACCGCTGGAAGTGACGATCTCCACTGCTTCATTAAACAGCTCATCAACATTATCTCCTCCTGCGGCAATACTTTTTTCGCTTCTCTCCGCCTTATCAGTCATTTCAAATATCTTCGACTCATATTCCGGAGGAACTCCCTGACTCTTAAGATAATTCACCAAATTGACAATTTCCTTATCGGTTACAAAAGCACCCTGCAATCGGGTTGGTTTAGGAGCATCAGGAGGAACATACAGCATATCCCCCTTACCTAAGAGCTTTTCCGCTCCGGGCTGATCTATGATAACCCTTGAGTCTATCTGGCTTGCCACATTAAAGGCAACACGGCTAGGAATATTTGCTTTAATAAGTCCCGTAATAATATTAGTTGAAGGTCTTTGTACTGCCAGTACCAGATGAATACCTGTTGCCCGTGCCAACTGAGCGATACGAATAATGCTCTTTTCCACCGCTGCCGGGTCAACAATCATAATTTCCGCAAGTTCATCTACTACCACCACGATGTAAGGCAGAACCTGAAAACCTGACTTTTCATTGTATGATTCAATATTTCTGGCTTTAGCCGTCTCAAATAACTTATATCTGCGTTCCATTTCTACCACTGCCCACTTAAACGCCGAAGGAGCCTTATCAACATCTGTAATAACCGGAGTCAGTAAGTGAGGAATATCATTGTAATGAATGAGCTCGGTTCGCTTGGGATCCATGAAGATAAATTTCACTTCCTGAGGACTTGCCCTAAAAAGTATGGAGAATATTATGTTATGCAAAAATACTGATTTACCGGATCCCGTTGCTCCTGCCACTAAAAGGTGAGGCATTTTGGCTATATCATAAACATAAGTCTGCCCTCCCACATCCTTACCCAGTACAATTCCTAATTTTGACTTCTGAGCTTTCATAGGCTCTGAGGTCAACAAAGGCTTAAAATATACCGGTGCTCTTGTCGTATTAGGAACCTCAATACCGATCAAAGCTTTGCCCGGAATAGGTGCTTCAATACGCACGGAACCGGTAGGGGATGCTAATGCCAGAGCAAGGTCATACTGCAACGCCGCAATTTTTGAGATCTTTGTACCTGTTGCCGCATCCAAAGAGTACTGAGTAACTGAAGGACCGTGTTTGACATCAGCTACTTCCACGTCAATACCGAATGATTTGAGTGTCTGTGTGATTATTTTTGAACGTTCGTTGGTGTTGCCCCGATCAATTACTACTTCTGGTGGATCGGTCAAAAGATCCAAAGGAGGAAGCTCCCACACCCTATCGCTGTAAGGTAGATTGGGTATCAGGGATACTACCTGTGTAGGATCAGTCTTACCCATGGGTATTGAGGTAGGAGCAGCAGCCTGCTGTGGTTCTGATAGTGAAGGTATGATTTCGATTTTCGGTTCTTTCTGCCCGACACCGTGATGCTCTATTTTATGTGATGTGCTGCTGTCCTGGTCATCCGATTCATCCGAAAACATGGCTGCACCGCTGGTGATGGTAATATCCGGATGCACTTCCTGTTTGGCATCCTTCCCTTTTCCTGTCAATCCCTTGATTTCCCCTACCGCATTTACAAAAAATGCGGTTATCTGATCAAGATTAAAATCAGAAACCAAAATAAAAGATATTACCAGACCAGCAAGCAGGATTAAATATGCCCCATACATACTCACAGAAGACTCGAGGAATTCCCATAAACCATCACCGAAACTACCGCCTTTTGAAATACCCGATAAAAACACTAAAAAACCGATTAAACCTGACAGAACACGGGGATTCTTGTACTTCATCTTTAGTGTGCTGATTAATAAAAAACCAACCAGAAGAGATATAACGGGAATAAAAATGGAAGCAAATCCAAAAGCACCGGTTAAAGTTTCATTTATTTCTGCATTAATAGAGTAATTTTTAGCAAAAAAAGAAATCAGAGACAATCCTGAAAACAGAATAAAAAAAACAGCACCGAAAGATTTTATTGTCTCGGTTTTAACGACATTTTTTAATTTAAATTTCTTTTTCCTTCCGCGAGGCATTGAGGGTATATTATCAAAGTAATAGTGTAATTACCACTCTGTAGATTTGTTTGCTAAATCGATATAAACTGACCTCACTCTTTCCGTAAGTGGACGTCTTTGTTCTGATGAATTAACCAATACTTCATCTTTTAAAGTTCCTTCTTTATAATCTGTGGCTATCGTTGTTTTAGCTATATGATTTATTTCTTCAAAAGTAAAGGGTATTTTTTGAATAATCACTTTATATCCAGCTGATGTTAATATTTCACCAAGTTCAGCTAGACCTTCATTAGAAATATCTTTAGGGAATCTCAATACTACTAGAGCATCTGTTGATGAAAAAGGAATAAAATCCAGATTATTACGAACTAATTCGTCATCTAACCTATCGTTTAAAGCCCTAACAAAATCAAGATGTCCTTCCAGATCAAGCCCTAACAGTTTGGTACCTCGTTGAGTATTATCTTTTGATTCTGGTCCAGTTACATTCTGCAGCCATCTGCTTCTGAAAATACGGGTCTTGTCACCTTCTTTGTCCGTTGCTTCCCCGTTCAAATTATTTCTTAAACTACGCAAATAATCACCAAACTCCTCAGGAGTATAAGAAAACATTTCTAATGTACCTATTGGAAAGAAAATATTTTCTTGTTCTCTTGTAATTAGAGCATCAGGATCTACGTAAGGCCTGCCATATGCTTGTTTAAAACTCTCATCAAACCATTCGAGTGACACGGGCTTAGTTGCCTGAAGAACAACATCACGAGACGATGCATCTTCCTTCTTATCTGTAATCGGTGGAAATATGTTTGGATCTACAACATAAACACTTTCAAGATCCTCAATAGTAACTGTATTCGAAACAAAACACGTGGCACATTCATTTAGTTGCAATGCACCAGATAACCTTTCACCAAAAAAGCCTCTAAGCTGTGGTTTAATTATTTCAGCTAGTTCTTCCTCTTTCAACATATTTTGAGAACCAGTGAAGGATCTCAAATGTCTCTCCAATGCTCCTCTTATTCTACCGTATCCACCAAACCGATTATTTCCTCGCCACTCCCAAGTCGGATTAAATGCTTTTTTGACTGCATTTCTCCTTGAAGAATCTGACTCTGCAGCAGAAAGTTCACTTTTTAACCCAACTCTATCTATTTTATCATTGGATTCTTCTAAGAGAGGGTTTTCATCTCTACTCATATATATCCAGTATACCTACACATCCATACCATGCACAATCACCATCGGATTACGCCCGGTCTCTTTGTATAGAAATCTTCCGACATCTTTTTCTATCTTGCCTTTTACTGCACCCCAGTCGTGTTTGAAAACCACATCAGTAGTAATATCACCGTTTACTGCATTAATTTCTACCAAATCACTTCCCTGGTCTTTTTTTTGCTTATCTTTCTTTCGGTTTTTCTTGCCGCCATTATCCTGATTTATCTGATTCCCATTCATCTTGTCAATAATTCTTCCAATTACATCCTTGGATCTGTTCATCAGTTCTTTTGATTCACGGACATAAATAAATCCGCGGGTAATTACCTCAATCTTATCTCTCAGTATTACCCCACCTCTCATCGGAACAACCACCACAAAAACCCCATCCGTAGACAACTGCTCGCGATCTTTTATTACCATCGGGCCGATTCCGGCCACCGAAGAACCATCAATGAGAATCTGCTTTAAAGTCAGACGTTCACCTCTTTTCGCATGACCGTCCGAAAATTCCACACTTTCTCCCTCCAGAAGTTCAAAGACACTGTTTTTATCAAATCCCAGTTTGGATACCAGATCCCTATAAGCTCTAGCTTTTGTTACTGTTCCTCCTATCGGAATAAAGTATTTAGGCCGGACAATGGAAGCGATAGTAGTTAAATCACCTTTAGGACCATGACCGGAAACATGAAGATTCTCCTGAATCTTACTGTAGATTACTTCAGCTCCTCTTAAGGTCAACTGATCCATCAGTCTTTCCACATCTTCTTCCACACCGGGTGGGTTAGGATCGGCAGAAAAGACCACTAAACTATCCTGTTCCAATACAATGTTTGAATGTTCCCCTCTTGCTACTCTGTCCAAGGCAGAGCCCTGCTGTCCATAACATCCGGCTATAATATAGACCAGATCTTTTTGTAGATAACGCATAGCATCTTCATCAGTAATAAACGCATCGTCAGGAAAAGGGAGATATCCAAGACCTCTGGCAACCCGTACACTCTGATCTATGGATCTTCCGGATAATGCCACTTTACGCTCCATTTTTAATGCTGCATCCGTAATCTGATATATTCTGGAAATATTTGAAGATATGGTTGTTACCATAATCTGTCTGTCGCTTGCCTGCTCAAAAAGTTCATGGAAAGTTGAGGAAAGACTTGTTTCCGATTTTGAATACCCATCGGTTGTTGCTCCCAGACAGTCGGACAATAGACATAAAACACCTTTTTCTCCAAATTCGGCTATTTTTGCCAGATCAATCGGTTTATCCAGAACCGGCGTCCAGTCTATTTTATAATCCGCCATATGAAGCACCATCCCAACAGGAGTTTTAATTGCCAGTCCCATTGAAGAGGGAACAGAGTGATTGACTCTAAATCCCGAAACGGTAAATGATCCGACCGTTACTTCTTCACCCTCCGAAGTCAATAAATGAAAACTGATATTCTCTCCAATACCTGAAAACCTTTTTTCTTTCAGACGTTCACCGATAAACCCCTGTACTAGTTTGTTCCCATAAATGGGTACGTTTACCTGTTTTAGCAGGTAGGGGATTGCTCCTATATGATCTTCATGACCATGTGTAATAAACAAACCTTTAAAACGGTGGGCATTCTCCACCAGATAGGTCATATCCGGAATCACAACATCCACACCAAGCATTTCTGAATCGGGATATCCGATACCGCAATCTACCGCGATAATATCGTCACCATATTCATATATGGTCATGTTTTTTGTGACACTTTCCGTACCGGAAAGCGTAATTATCTTTAATTTTTTGTCTTGTTCAGGGTTGTTTAAATTATCAATAGAAAAACTTCCCTGATTGATATTTATATTTTTCATCTTATCTGTGTTAATAAATTTCATAACTTAATATTTTTGATTTAAAAAAGACCGGTTTGTCCGTCGTCTTTTGGTAATTTATTCATACCTCCCGGCTGCCGGGACTCCGACAGTTTAACCTTTGCTTCCTTTAACATTACAGGAATTTTCAGAAAATCTTCTTGCATAGCCTTGAACATTTCCGGATTTCTGAGAGCGGCGGCAGGGTGGTAAATGGGGTAAACCATATAATCACCTAACTTTAACATTCTACCATGATCTCTGGAAATTTTACCATCAGGATAAAAATAGTTCATGGCAAACCGTCCCAGAGTCACTATCAATGCAGGTTTTATCAGCTTTAATTGCATAGCCAAATACAATTCACAGGCTGCAATTTCATCTGGTAGTGGGTCGCGGTTTTCCGGAGGACGATGTTTAATAATATTTCCGATCCAAACATCTTCACGTTTGTAGTCGATTTTTTTCAGCATTGTTTCAAGAAGATTTCCGGCCCTGCCCACAAATGGTCTTCCTGTTTTATCTTCCACAGCACCCGGAGCTTCTCCAACAAAAGCCAGATCAGCATCAATATTTCCTTCTCCTGGCACGCCGTGTTTAGCAGTCTTATATAATCGGCATTTCCGACAGTTATGAACATTTTTTGCTATTTGCTCCATTAACTCTTTTTTATTCCCCGTCATACAGATGCTTTCCTTTTATCAATAACCCACCTAAGCACGAAATAAAATATGGCATTGCATAATATCAATAAAATATAAATAAATAAATTTTCAGTATCTACACTCAATAATTCCATAACTAATAACCATGCTACTGAAGCAATAAAACTTGCAGGTACAACATATATAAAACCTGCGGGAAAAATAATAAGATCATCAATAAAAGCATTCTCAGATTAAACCTGATTATAAATAAAGCTGAGGAGTTATCATCTGCTAAAAACTGAACACAAGGAGGATAGTACGATAAAAAATGTAGTGCGTAGGACAGTAAAACCAGCAGTAAATAACCATACAATAAGCGAAATCTCCACATCTTTAAGTAGTTTTGTTTTAGCATATTACTGTCTCTACTTAGGTAGATAATACTTCAGATTCTCCTGCGTTAAATATACTCCCTGTGATTTTCCGCTCACAATTTCCAAAGCTACCTTTCTACAGATTGCTTCCAGCGTCCTTCCCAAACTTCTTATACCACTGTCATATCCAAAAGGTCTAACAATTCCCGGCCATAGATTAGGATCAATCTGCAGCTCACCTTCCTTCAGTCCGGTCCGTTCATATATTTTAGGGAGTAAATAATCTCTGGCAATCACGATTTTTTCATCATCGGTATAGGAAGGCATTTTAATCACTTCCATACGATCCATCACCGGTGTAGAGATCGTTCCCGTATTGTTTGCCGAACAGATGAATAATACCTCGGATAGATTAACCGGAAAATCCACATAATGATCCCGGAATTCCGGGTTCTGGTTAGGATCAAGTATTTCCAAAAGTGTAGCCATAACATCAGCTCTCAAACCGGTTTCCCCGCTGGCTTTTTCAATTTCATCCAGAAGAATTAAGGGGTTACGCACTTTTGTTTTTATCAGTGCTTTGATAATCTGACCCGGTTCAGCTTCAGGATAAACTTTGCTTCTTCCTCTTAATTCCAGGGTAGATCCGATAGCACCGATTGATATACGGACAAATTCCCTACCCAAGGCTTCCGCAACCGACATCGCCAGCGTAGTTTTACCAATACCCTGAAGTCCTACCAGAAGCAAGATTGGTGTTTTTGCCGTAATATCCCCCCCTCTTTCTTTGATCAACTTAAGAGTAGCCAGATATTCAATAATACGATCCTTAACCCACTCCATCCCGAAATGGTTTTTATCCAGTATCTTTTTAGCTTCTTCTAAATCCAAAGTATCTTCAGTACGTGTTACCCAGGGAATGGAAGTGACAACATCGATATAACGGGCTAAAGTATCAAATTCCTCCGCATAATGCCCGATTTGCGCCATACGGTTTAAACGCTCAAGCATCTGATTTAGACGCTCTCTTAAAAGATCAGGCATCCCTTCAGTCTGTTCTACTTTGTCGGATAAACTTTTCAGTTCTTTAAATAAAAAGTCATCTTGTTTTTGAATATCAATAGTTTTTGTATCTGTCATATTTCAAAAGAATTCTGCAAATCTATTGGATAACCAGCTCATTGTATCCCGTACTTAGGATAATTTCGAGATCCTGTTTAGCTCTGTCTGATCCATATTTCTCAACTATATTAGAAAGATCCTTTTTTATATCATCATTAAAAAACATTATCAGTAAATGCCCTTCCCGAGGTAGTACCGCTTTAGCTGTTGCATACTTTTGGTTTAAACCAAGATTCGTTTCCTTCTTTTGACCTGCTGATTCTGACTGCTCAATTAATGCATCGTTTGTTGCCATTAATAATTTATCTTCTATCACCTTATGCTTAAAACTTCCCTCAAATCCTTCCAGCAATTCAATAATTTTCTTATCCACACCATCGGTTTCTTTTAGCAAAGTTACAGCACCCCATTCCAGATTCCCTTCATTCCTTAAAGCATAGATAACAAACGGGTCATCCAATAATAGATTAAAGAGTTTAAGATAAACTGCTTCTTCTGTTGTATTCAGGTAAGTATTGGAAAAGTCTTTATAGCTGTGACCCTCAATATAAAGCTCGGCATCTTTAGGCACAAAGTCTAAAAGACTATGCGTATTAAAAATTTTGGAAGGCCATGTGTAACCAAACTGCAGAGTATTGGGAACAGCAGCTACATTGTTTTCCATAATAATCCGATTGATTCTCACGGACTGGCTGTTACTGCGGTAAATGAGAACAATATTGATCAGAACAGATATTCCCGCCACAATAAGAATCAGGCTTCTTTTCAGATCCTGGTTGTCCAGAATAAACCCCAGATGCTTTTGAATCTGCTGACTGATCATACCTGAAAAAAAGGACTTACCGGATGACTGAGGAATATATCGTGTGATCTGTGTAATCACAGGTTGTCTTACCAGATTGGCATCAAGAGGATTGGCACAGCTAGCACAAAAGTAGTATTCATTATTACCTAAAATTGATTTGCACTTGGGGCAGACTCTTACAGACATTAAAAATATGATATCACAATAATCCGTTAACTAAGTAATATTTTTACCGGCAAACTGCTAAATATTAAATTTTGTATTGGTAAAAAACGGGGAAAAGAAACACCCCCTCATAATGAGAGGGTGTCTTGTTATTCCTAATAATAAAAAGGGCTTAGTACCTTTTTCCCCGATCCCTAAAACCTCTGTTATTTCCCCTTCCACCGCGGTTATTTCGTTCTCCTCTTGCGGGTCTTCCGCGATATCCTTCAGCATCAGCATTGCTATTGGAAGCACCGGGTTCCAGAGCTTTCTTGGATAAGCTAACCTTACCGTCTCGGGTAGTTTCAATCACTTTTACCGTAACGGCATCTCCAACTTTTAATACATCATGAACTGAAGATACGTATGAATTGGAAATTTCACTGACATGTAAAAGACCCTGCTTTCCGGGAAGTATTTCCACAAAAGCTCCGAAATCCACTAATTCTTTTACAACACCTTCATAAACGTCTCCGACTTTAACATCCTCGACCATTGCATTCACCAGATCAATAGCTTTTTTAGCGTCTTCTTCATTAATAGCTGAAGCGGTTACTGTGCCGTCTTCATCAATTGCCAACTCTGCTCCGGTTCTTTCCTGAAGCTCTTTAATGGTTCTTCCTCCAGAACCGATAATCAATCCGATCTTTTCCACGGCTATGGTTGTAGTAAATGACTTAGGAGCATACTGAGATACTTTATTCTTCGGTTCTTTGATGGTTTTTTCCATTTCATCAAGAACATGCATTCTTCCTTCTTTTGACTGTTCCATGATTTTCGGAAGCAATGCAAAAGGTATACCTTTGGCTTTGATATCTGCCTGAATGGCAGTGACACCATTTCTGGTTCCCGTCATCTTAAAGTCCATAAATCCGAAAGCATCCTCAAGATATGCCAGGTCAGTCATAATCAGCTGCTTGGACATATCATCATTCACAATCAGACCAACCCCCACACCTGCCACCATTTCTTTGATAGGTACACCGGCATCCATTAATGCCAAAGTTGATCCGCAGGTTGCAGCCATGGAGCTGGAACCGCTGCTAGATAATGTCTCTGACATCAGAATGATAGTGTATGGAAATTCTCTTTGGGTAGGAATTACCGGTCTTAGTGCTTTTTCAGCAAGCATACCGTGACCTATCTCCCTAGATCCGGGAGCTCCTACTCTTCCGGTTTCACCGACCGAATACGGAGGAAAGTTGTAGTAGTGAATGTATCTTTTGGTAGTTTCTCCGTACATGTTCTGAATAAACAATTCCAGTGAAGGAGAACCTAAAGTAGCTACTGTCATCACCTGAGTGACACCTCTGGAGAAGATAGCACTTCCGTGAGTTCTGGGAAGGACACCGATTTCAGTGGTGATAGGTCTGATATCCTTAACACCGCGTCCGTCAGGTCTTTTTCCTTCATCCAAAATCATGTGCTGCAATGCATGTTTCTCCACTTCGGAAAAAGCTTTAGCCATATCTGCTTTCTTGTATTTACCTTCATATTTGGTAATTATTTCCGTCAACAGATTTTCCTGAGCATCTTTAAGTTTTGTCTTGTCAAACCCCTGGCTTAACATTTCCAGAATCCTGGGTTTAGCAATTTCTTCCACATCCTTCATTAACTGCAGATCCAGCGTTTTTGAAACATATGCCTGTTTTTTCCCCTCAGGGTTTACTGCCTTGGCAAATTCATCAATGAAAGATACCAAAGAAGCGCTTTCCCTTCTGGCAAATTCCATGGCACCAAGAATCTTTTCCTCGGGGACAATCTTTGCTTCTGCTTCTACGGCTAAAAATCTTTGGTCTTCATCCACGAAGGAAATCATCATCTCCAGTTCACTTTTTTCATCCAGATCTTTAAGTGTAGGGTTCAGTTTGTAATCTCCGTCAAAAAATCCGACTCTTGCTGAAACCATGGGACCTTCCCATGGAATATCAGATGCATGTAAACAAGCTGAGGTTGCAATCATACTTAAAAATTCAGGATCGGATGACTCATCTAAAGACAATACGGTAGCAATCACCTGCACTTCATCCCCAAAATCAGAAGGAAAGAGAGGTCTGATTGCATGATCAATCAATCTGCGGGTAACTACTGCTTCATCAGTAGGCTTACCATCTCTTTTCACAAAACGTGAAGTTTTTATTGACCCACTGGCATAAAGTTTTTCTTCATAAACAACTGTCAGAGGGAAAAAGTCTGTATCTGCAGCTGCGGGAGCGGTTACTGCTGTTACAAGAACAACTGTATCACCATAAGTAGCCTTAACAGCCATGTTGGCTTGCATAGCAAGCTTGCCTGTTTCCAAAATCAGAGGTTTACCTCCAAAATTGATTTCTTTTTTAATATATTTATTCATTTTTTCCTTTCACGGTAAATCTTGCCTGGGTACAGGGTTTTATTCTGCCGGCAGACCTGAATGTAAATAAGGGGATTAAGAGATGCAATACTGAGCACGTTATGTTTCCTGCACAATATTTCACACCTTAATCCCAAGATTCACCTTAAATTAACTTTACAACAATACTAAAATAATTACTTAGACAGCTCCAGTTTTTCAACCAAAGCAGTATATCTGTCTTCATCTTTTGATTTAAGATAGGACAGAAGTCTTCTTCTTTTATTAACCATCTGCAAAAGACCTCTTCTTGAGTGATTGTCTTTCTTATGATTTTTCAGATGATCGGTTAATCGTGCGATCTGTTCGGACAACAATGCTACCTGGACTTCTGGAGAGCCTGTATCACCTTCGTGAACCCTGCTGGTTCTTATTATTTGTGCTTTTTTATCCTTAACTAATGCCATAATTTTATTCTCCGGACGGAAAAATTAGTGGAGCAGGTTCATTCAAACGTAGCTATATTAGCAAAAAACCTATTTGTGATCAACCCTTTTCTCCCTATAAGTCATTCCGGTCAGAAGGGCTTTAGCTGCTTTAGTAGTGGGAACCAATCCCCATTCATATGCATTCTTATATATCACAAGACTCAAACTCTCGGATGAGGGGTCTATCAAAGCCGCATCTCCATATTTTGTATTTTGCTCGGTATTATCAATATTTATTATCTTGGCAGATCTTATTTCCTGCTCCAGTTCTCTATAAGTGCTACCCAGATCCTCGGCATCCAGTACACCTATCGTAATAATAAGATCAAAATTAAATCCGCTAACTGTTGCTCTTACTCTATTATCAATGTCAAAATCCCTAGAAATAGGACCGACTTTTAAAATCAGAACGTCATTTTCCGTTGAATAATGCACTTTAGCTGCCGGGGTTCCTGCATAATCTATCAAAACAAGCAACTCTCTTTCGGTAATATTGGAAACCACATCTTCCTTTGCTATCAGGTCTTCACAGATATCAGGACATTTTCCGGGGTAGATGAACGATACTTTCTTCTCTTTGGCGGTCAGCATATGATAAAGACCAACGCCTGCAGAAAAAGCATCCGGTCCGGCAACTTTTGAGGGAATAATGGCAATATGTTTTGCCCCATCAATCAAGCCGGTGATTTTTTTATCAATGTTAGTATCAAGCAATTCAACCATATTAATTTTTATCGGGCGTTTATTTTTAGCAGAATATTCCTATGTAACTATAGGATAAGTAAATACCTTTCTTCATTTCTTCAAGACAGGTGATTATATCAAATCAAAACTATAGGGTCAATGCTTTAATTTGGCGCTTATCCCATGACGTCACGTAGATAGTCTGTTATAGTGTTTATATGCAGGATAGATTTACCTATAAAGAATTCTTGAAAAAGTATAAAGATGATGACATCTGTCTTGAGGAAATCAAAAATCTGCGCTTCCCTGGTGGCATTACCTGCTCTTCCTGCAAAAAGATCACCAACCACTACCGTATAAAAAGCAAAAAAGTCTATTCATGCGAATTTTGTGGAACTCAGGTGAGTCCTTTAGCAGGAACAATCTTCCATAAATCCTCCACGTCATTACAAGACTGGTTTATGGCAATCTACCTTATGACTCAAACGAGAAGCGGCACCTCTGCTAAGCAACTACAGCTCATGCTTGGTGTTACCTATAAAACAGCGTGGAGAATGTACAAACAAATTAGAACCCTCATGGCTGAAAATTCCGTCACTCCTCTTAATGGAGATGTTGAAATAGATGAAACATACATAGGCGGAGAGGGAATGAATCGGAGATTTAAACCACATTTTAACGAAATCCCCAAAGAAGCTGTTATGGGCATGCTCCAAAGGGGTGGAAAAACATATCTTAAACATATTAAAGGAACTGGCAAATGGTATTTGATCGAACAAATCAAAACTCATGTTGACCCAGTTGCAAGGCTTATCACCGATGAACTCGCTGCTTACAGAAATCTACCCAAACATGGTTACACGCTTCACGATGTTGTAAACCACTCAGAAACGTATGTGGCTGGAGGTATACACACCAACAATATCGAAAACGTGTGGTCTATTATCAAGCGAGGAATATACGGAGTCTACCGAAATGTTTCGAAAAAATACCTGCAAGCCTATATTGACGAATACGCCTTTAGGTTTAACTACCGCAATCAAGATGAAAATATGTTCTACACACTTCTCAGACAAGTGGTTAACGTGAGGTTGGTTTCAGTTTTTTAACACCAACCGATTTTTTTAATATGTCTTCAAAAGGTTTTATCTCCTCTTTGAGGTTGTTTTCTTTCTTTAGGTTTTCCATTTCTTGAGTAAAAGCCTTTTTCTTCTGGTTAATAGATTTCATATTTTATTTATTCTTCTTTTTTAATTTTACAACTATAACCACCAGAATAACTATAACAAAAGTTAAGATTCCGATAATTCCATATGATAATGGTGAGATTGAAAGTGGTTTTTCTTGGACGGTAACATTAAGAGCAAACTCCTTAACATCTCCCTCTAGATTTATTGATTGTTCACCTACAAATCTGCCGTAGGCAATAATGACTCGGTGGTCACCTGGTTCTACATTATAAAATTCTGCGATACCATCGCCATCTGTGGTAGTTTCTTGGACTTTTGAGTGCATTGTAACTTTGGCTCCGACTACTGCATCGCCTTTAGTATCAGATACTTTTACTTTGACTTTATATCCTTCAGCCTTATCAATAATTTCCGTAGACTTTTCCTGATCCTCTTGACTGTTATTACAATTTATTTTGAGTTCCCAACCACTATTGAGATTATTTGATGACCCAAGTGAAGGGTACTTGCCTTTGTTTTGTTCAATTATCTCCTTGTATTTATTGCCGTCTCCCAGTTTCTCCTGAGCTATCGACCACAAACTATCACCTGATTTGACTGTATATGTTTGACAAGAATTAGCTTGAGTTGACTTCTCTTCTGCAATTGATGTTAATTCAGAATTTGTTATCTCTAAATTGTTTGCAGAAACATAACCCCAGGTTTTGGCTGAGATTTCTTGGGACCAATTACCAGCGGCACAGCCATTACCGGCCCTAATCCTAAAGTAGTATCTTGTATTAGGTGAAAGAGACTTAACCAAATATTCTCTTGTGCCTTTATCTCCAATTGTTGTTGCTCCCCAAATATATTTCCCTGGTTCGGTGCCAAACTCCAGGGCATAGTGTTCGACTGGGTCACTAGCAGAACCAAATTGCAATAAAATAGAATCGGTGCCTCTGGCAGTTGCTCCCCAGAGTAGCGGTGTACTTCCTGGCGCAGTTTTATCACAACTAGGGGCGGAAGCAGAAGAATTACTGCTTGAGGAAGAATCTGAACTGTTGGCATTGATCGTAACTGTGTTTATCGTATCTGTACCACTAGAGGAATAGGCGGACGAATTTTCTGCCAGGTCAGCCGATTTGACTCGAAAATACCAGGTTCCATCAGCAAGAGCAGTAGAATGGGTATATGAATTTGTTGTTGAAGTGTCTGTATTTGAATCACAACCTGTAAAACCAGAGTTAGAACACCACTGAACTGAATAGGGGGAAGTAGACAAACCGGAACCGGTATCAGTTGATGCTGTCCAAGACCAGGTTGGGGTATTGTCAGTGGTTAATGAGGCAGTCGATGGAGTTCCGGGAGTGGTAGGTGCAGTTGTATCTAAGGTAAACGCTCCGGTATTGTAGGATGAACCCTGATTTGTTAACGAGTCTCTATACTGCACATATACTGTCCTTGATCCTTCAGTAGTTCCACAGCCGTAAGCTGCAGCTCCCGGCTTGATATCAAAATCAGTTTTGGGAGTAGCATACGCTTCCCAGGCAGTCCAGGTGGCATTGTCGCAAGAAAAGCGCATCTGCGCTCCGGTTACACCCACCCCCGCATCGGCAATGGTTAATGCAAGGGAGGGAGTATTATCGTTGGTTGGATCAGTTGCCTGAATGATTGTCCCTGTCGGTCCGGTCGTATCAAAATTTGTAGAATCACTGACAATACCTGATTCATTTCCCAGTGCATCCTTCAGTTTTGCGCTGATTGTCTTTGCTCCGTTTATTATGCTGCAGCCTGTTGCTCCTGTAGTGATGTCAAAAGAGGAAATGGTATCAGAGTATGCCATCCAGGCAGACCAGTTAGTGCCGCCGTTACAGGAGAAAGCAGCATGCGTCGGTGTACCTGTCTGGGTTATCGCAATTGAAGGAGTAGAATCATTGGTGTATCCTCCAGTGTCTGTAATAGCAATAGAGGTTAAGGCAGGTCCTGTGACGTTCCAGGTTACAGAATTATCTGAAGTTGTTGATGCATTATTAGGATTGCCGGCTGCGTCATGGGCTTTATCTGCAGCAACACTTACCGTAACTGTTCCTGATCCGGTCATTCCCGATACTGCCACATTGTACGTCGTTCCTGATCCCGTAACTGTCGCTGTGGTTGCCCCGGCTGTCCCTCCTAAAGTAACATCACCGGTGGTAAAGTCAGAAACAGACTCTGAAAATTCAACAGTAAAATTAATCGGTGAGACATTGGTTGGATCTGACTGTCCCACAGCCTGGTTGATGGTTACATCAGGATTAGTAGTATCAACCGTCAGTGTCCCTTCTGATTCTTCACTTTCATTACCTGCCAAATCTATGGCTTTGACAAAGAAGTTGTAAATGCCTTCTGCCAGGTTGGTAACCACATTAGTTAATGCTGTTGTCCCTGAGGTAATTGCTGACCCTGTTGTCCTCCAGGCATACTGCAATACACCTGACACTGCATCGGTCGCCGCCGACCAGGTCCAAGTTTGCGAAGTCTGGTTGGTTGGAGAGGCAGGTGTAGGTAAAGGAGTGCCAGGTGTACTTGGCGCTCCGGTATCCACTTTGACAGTATTAGCTCCAGTGTAAGTTGCTTGTTGAGATAGATTATCTGAAACAAGGTGGCGATATTGATAGCAGTTTCCTGAACTAACATCAGTATCTATTAAATTTGGGTAGCTGCCGCTAGGAGAGATAGCTGAAAAGCTACCGTAAATAGTACATATTCCTAAAATTAAGGGCGCAGATCTTCTCTGAATAATTCTTGATGAGGTATTTACTCCGGAGCCTGTGCCGTCTGAACCGTCTGCAACAGTTAAAGAAACGGAAGCTATCGTATAGTAACCATCAGTGTAGGTCATTGATCCTCCTGTCGGAGCAGTCGTGTCATAAACTGTTGAATCAGAAGCAGTAGATGACTCATTACCTGCTAAGTCCTTCAGCTTTGCAGTTATCGCTTTTGATCCATCGGAAGACGTACAGCCTGTTGCACCATTAGTGACATCAAAAGAAGAGATAGTATCTGAGTATGCAATCCAGGAAGACCAGTTAGTGCCTCCGTTACAGGAGAATGCTACGTGAGTTGGTGAGCCTGAAGAATTTATGTTAATGGTCGGAGTTGAATCGTTCGTATAGCCCGAAGAATCAGAAATGGTAACTGAAGTTAACGTCGGTGCGGTTTCATCATTTAGCAGAATTATTGCATCCTCAGACTCTAAAGTAATCGAGCCTACTTCACTGCCGTCATTATATCTGGTTGTTGTTTCTAATCTCACAGCATCGGCAACTACAGTACCTGTAGTTCCGGCTCCTGAAAAGACAACACTAGAAGTATCAGTAGTTGTGAAATTGTATGTTCCCAATTCATGCCAGCCTACTGAACCGGTTGTCTCGTTTAATGTAGTCGTATCTGTACTCCCTGCATGATTTATCGTTACGGAGACATTAGCCCGGTTACTTCCGCTTGGAGCAACCCAAGCATATACAACGTAATTCCCGTCATACTCAATCACCGGGTTATATGTGACAGTAGCTGCCGGATTACTGCCGGTAATAGTTTTAAAAGTACTGCCGAATTGGTTTGGATAGGAGGTGCTGGTAGATGCAGTATTGGTCCAACCGCCTGATACCACTGTGGTTGAGTCATCATCATCTACCCGGGTGTAATACAAGGGTGCCTGATTACCGTTAAGTTTTACATAATTTGTACCGAAAATGGATGTTAAATCAATTGTTTTTTCTTCCGGAGTAATATTTACCAACACTCTACCGTTATCGAATGGTCTAGTCCATACTCCGATCGTCCCCTCTTGAAACTTAATGTCATCAAAATAAATATCTCCTTCGCTTGTACCAAGATCAATTGTTAACCTCCCTTGATTACTGTTATTTACCGTTCCTTTCATTATTAGATAAAAATGCTGCCATTCTGTAGTCAAATTAGCTCTTCCATACTTTAAATCAGAATCAAAAGCGGTATCATACTCCCAAGGATTGACTTGGCGTTGGACTCGCGTGCCACTTAATGTTCTTGCTGGATTAGCTTTTGCCCAGAAAGATAAAGTGTAATATTTATCCACTTCTATGGTTAAGTTGTTTTGGTAAAAAACAATATAATGCGATCCATCTCCAGCCGGATTCCCCGCAGGAATAGAGATATGCGCTCCCGGTCCGCCGCTAATTCCACCAGTAGCATCAATGCTTAATGGATTTACAGAGACTCCAGCTCCTGCGGCTTCCAGTGACCAATTGCTTGTTCCGCTGCTGAAATCTCCATTAGCAATATCATCCGTGCTGCTTAATGTTGGTATCGCTAATGCAGCATCTGCGGTTGGCTGACCTAAATAACCGGTGGTTGTGTAGTCTCCTTGTGTACCATACTCGTCATACCAATAATTATGTCCATATGAGTAAGGCGACAAATCATACGAAAAGACTCCGTTACCCATTAAAGCTGTAACCAGTCCAAACCTCAGTCTTTTGTAGTCACTACCCGCCTCATTGATCATTGCGGTGGGCATATTAGTTACACCTGGCCCGTATTTGCTAGCTATAGCTGCTAAGGAGTTAGTGTTTAAATCCACGATCACAGGTGTTTGCTCGCCATTACTGATCCAATTTTTATAGTAATTAACGGTATCAATCCAAGGTGAAGGATAATAATCATCTATGTAATTTCTTACGTCATTTTCTAAAAATCTCCCATTTTCCCACGTACCATAGCTAATAGGTGAACCATTTCCAATGATAATTGCATTAGGGATGGCAGCTCTGATTTGAGCTAAAGCACTTTCCACTCCGGCTTGATAGGCTGCATTTAGAGTTGCTGTGTTATCTGCTACTCCATCGAGATCCGAATCAATATCTGGTCCGATGGTATTAGTTATAGTTGTGCCTACCATATCCCAAAACCACCCATCAAAAGCCAAATTGGTCTCCTCCCAATTGTCTACAGCCTGATTAACTAATTGCGTCACACAATAAGCATTAGTCAGGTTATACATAGGATTCCCGTATGTTCCATTAGTCAGTATTGTCCCTGAGGTATTTCTAAACATACATGGGTAACCAGGATCACCGGGTGAAGCGTTTAACCATGTACTGTAAACATTATGTGCAAGATAGGAACCGGCCTGGCCATACGTTAAATCCTGGGTCATCAATACTTTTGCCTTGGAATTAATTGCCCTAATCGCATTTGCTCTAGATTGGGCGGTGGCATTACTTGACCAGGATATCCACGTATTGTAGCCTGCGAAATAATCATTTTGATACGACCCTCCGTAAGACCCCCATTGGTTATACAGCCTAGGATATCCAGCATCAAAGGTCCCCATCTTTCTTAACTGGGTGGTAACTTCCATGCTGTCGGCCGATCTTCCGGTAGCTGGAGTGTCATCGCATCGAACATAAAAGGTTCGAGTGGTAATAGTATTCCAATTACTAATTGAGGTACTGTGCGCAGTTGTTCCCTGACCAGTTGTAAAATTATTGGTCATACTGGCATATGGAGTATCAGGCGATTCGCTATAACGGCAATTTGCATTAGCCCAGGTAGTTAAACTAAGGGTTGCAGAAGATGTATCTGAACTTAATAAACGGTATGACGGTGACAATGAACTCAGTGCGGGGGTGTAATAATATGGTCCCAGATCAAGAGTGTCATTAGCAACATCTGCACTGTTATAACTCTTAACATGAAGATAATAGGGAATCGAAGAATCCGTACCTGTAGTCAAAGTTAAAGTACCGCTGGTCCATTGAGTTTCTGATTCATTCCATACATGGGTAGCTGAATTGTCCCATGCCCACCTGAGGTACTGGATCGCACCAGCACCGAAACCTGCGCCATTTGTTACCACATAAGTATTGGGCAAAGTATGTTCTATGGTTATATTTGACAAAGTTGGAGCCGTGGATAGGGTTGTATATGTAGCATTAGACGAGGGGGAAGAATTTCCATAGGAATTATAGGCGACAACTCTGCGAGTATAGGAAGTATTTGCTGTTAAACTTGATTCTTCACAGTTAACCTCGTTACCCGTTCCGCTGGATGGGGAAGACACGGTGCAAACTGTATTATTTGATAAGTCCTTTACATAAAAACCATCTTCATTTGAAGCATTATCAATCCAGGACCATGTAATACTGTCGGAGTCAGCAGAATCTCCGGAAAAACTTGTTGGTGGTTGAGGAGTTGATGATTGAAAATCCAAAGAAAAGCTGGAAAGGTTTGGAGTATTCACTCCATCAGAACTTGCCAGCGTAACGTAATACTGTAAGTACCTATGACCGTCAGTAACGCAGTTATTGGAGGAAATGTCGCTACCAGACGATATCGGATCACATCCCGAAAAAGCGGGAGCATCTGACATATCTGAATTATTCGAAGTACGTACCCTGACCGAGGTCGTAGTGTTGGCTGGCGTACCGGCAGTGTATGTTAAATTGTTCCAAGTCGTGGCCTGTTCAGTATCGAATATGGACGAAGTCAAAGTGCCACTAGATGCATAAGCTTTATATAAACTAATATCGTCAACATAAACAGTTTTCCCGCCTTTAATTTTTAAACCATAATCACGAGTAGCATTAGCACCGGTTAGTGTGCCCGTTAACAGATACCAACCGTCTCTTATAAGAGCGTAGGACGTGGTGACAGTACCGCCACTATAATAAAGCTCGGCATCGGAATCAGTCACAGCCGAACCTGTTGTATATACACTGGCATTAAGTGTATATGTGCTTGTATCTCCCACATTTACTGATTGGCCAAAAACACCATTACCTTCTGCTGCGATAACTTTAGCAGACCCGGCACCATTAAGTTTGGTTGTGGCGTCCTGGCTTATTGTCGGTTCTTCCTGTGGGGCTGCATGTACCGGCCAGTTAATAAAACCATCAAGAGTATTTTCTGAGTAAGTTGAGAAAAGACCATGATTAGTGTTATTGATGATACTGGAGTCGGAAACAGTAGCTGAACCTATAAAACTGTCGTTATAGTAAACATTGTATGTTGTGCCGTTTTTAATAACTCTCAACTTCCTTTCAGCCACATACCCTGAAGCATAATTAATGAGTGTCGTATAATGACCATCCACCACTTTTTCCAGTTTAGTTCTGGATACGCCATCGTTGTAAACAATAACAAAATTCTGAGGGTTTGAGGTGCTATCAAGATTTAATACAATACCTGCTTGAGTGTAAGCAGTAACTGTAGGGAGTATTTCAATATTCACATCAGGTGTCGTGTACGAACTGGTTGCAAACAGGGAAGTCAAACTCATTTGTTTTAATGAAACATCATCATAATAATAGGTATGACCATTCGTTGCGGAAAACAGACCTACTTGGTAGGTAGTTTGTTCGTTTCCAGCAGTATTTATCGTATGTCCGGTACCTAATAGATTAGTAAAAGTTCCTGCGGATGTACTACGATCTACAATCTTTGTCCAAGGATTATTCTGCATTACCAATTGTGAAGACAAACCGTTCGTTCCATTAGACTGTACCCAAGAGTTATACAAATACCAATTTCCTAAACCAAGTGTTATGTTCTTTCGGATATTGCTCGCACTGGTAGTAGAAACACATTTACTGGAATGAGTCGGACTATTATAAACAGCCGCATCCGATGTATAAGTACAATTACTAGTGCTCCAGCCTGTAGGGGGAGACCCTGTTTCCATATCGCCGTTAGTAATAAGTTCTGAGCCCAAAGTAGGTGAGTTTTTAGCTTTATTACCGGAAACAGTCCAGGTCGCCGTATCAAATGTCCATGTTTTTTGGGTAACAGTTTGAGAATCAGGACCCGTGGTTTCAGTATTACCTAAAGCGCCATCTGTCCGGTTAAATGTATCATAGGCCAAAAGATTAACGGGTGTATCTTTTAATGTGTATACTCTGATGTTATCCACTGTAAAAACTGCAGTCGTAGATTGTGCTTGAATCCATGGTCTCTCGTTGCTGTTACCCGTATTCGAAACCCACAACAAGGTCCAGTTTGTGTATGATCCCCCTTTGATATACCAAGCTAACCCGTTTGCTCTCATCATTGACGCTATCTGGTATGTTGTTCCAGCAGTATATGCACCGACATTTGAAACCGAAACGCCATTGATGTATATACCCAATATTCCACTGCTTAATAAATTCAAAGATTCAGTCATTACACCACTGGTTCCGGTACTCCAGCCAATAGATGCCCCACCATTGGTATCTGCTGGGGTAATATTAGCAATTAATGTCAAGCCGGAAGTTCGTGGTTGCGAAGCATAATAAACGCCGTCGTTTACCGCGGCTCCGGTTGCAAAACTGAGAACGCCACCCGCAGTGATAGTAATCTTACTGTTGGTGTCAATAACAGTTCTTGTTCCTGGACCCGGTTCAGCTGGGGTGCCGTTAACACTCCCAGCATCCCTTTGAGTCGTATACTGATCGTATAATGCATAGCTTCCTGTACTCCACCCGGATATATCCGAGTCAAAAGTTGTATTAGTTAGCTTTTCTACACCACCGAGTTTTATTTGGTTGGGTGTTGAGAAGACTACATTTGAAGATGTATTAAACTTGGTGACGTCAGAATAAGTAGTTTGGCCACTCCCGCCTACCCAGTTAGTCTGTGACCAGGGTGAGGATGCTGCGTAAACCGGAGTTACAAAAAGTAAAAAATTCTGAATAATTATATAAAAAGTGAGAAGAACAGTTGTTAGAAGATGGCGAAACCGTTTACTTAATCTTAATTTTGATAGAGAAACGGTAGCATTTTTCGATAATAATGATCTAATATCGAAGCCCATAAGCGTAATCTTTCAGTAAAGATCTTACTCGGGCTTCGTGAGCCTCAAAACTCACAGGTAATTATCTTGTGAATTTGTAATTAAATACTAGTACATTTAAGAAGAAAATTCAACTTCTTCACCTAGAAAAAAGGCGATTTCTTTGTTATTGTCCAAAAATGGCTCTATGTGAAGGCGTACATTATATGATTTACCGGATTTCGTTTTGTTTTGCAAATCTACGGTAACTGACTTTTTCATTATTAGCTTACTCCACATATTTTTGTAAAACGAATCAGGCATTTGTTTCCCCCATATAGATGGCTTTTTGCCAATCACTTCAGAAAGTGCATAACCTGTTACTTCTTCCATTTTTTTGTTGATGGAGAGAATAGTGCCGTTTTTGTCGGTAATAATTATTTGGCGCTCAGCTTCCAAGTCAAAAGATGTGATTGAACCGCACCTATGGCATTTGATAGAAATTGCAGAAGAATATGTTTCTGAAGCTAATAATTTTTCGCATTTGCGACATCGATATTCCTTTTGTGATTTTGGATTCATTACTAGTAATTATAGTCTTTTATATCTGATTTTATTCATTTTCTTACGATTGTGGTATTTAGGAGATGTACTGATTGTGACTTTGGATAGTCTAATATTTTGCATATACGATAATTTGTAATGGTGGTATAGTATCCCCCCCTATATATAAGGAATAAGAGGGGAAAGTAAAAATGAGAAATGCCTTAATATCGGTCTAAATCGAAATGTTTCATTACCTACCGGTAGGCTAATTTTACGTTACGTTAGGGGATAGGTACCTTTAATTTGGCAATTATCCCTTGACATCACGTAACTAATCTGTTATTGTATATACATGCAAGACAGATTTACCTACAAAGAATTCCTGAAAAAATATAAAAATGATGATATCTGTCTTGAAGAAATAAAAAATCTTCGTTTTCCCGAGGGTATTAACTGTTCTTCCTGCAAAAAGATCACTAATCACTACCGGATTAAAAGTAAAAAGGTCTACTCTTGTGAATTTTGTGGTACTCAGGTGAGTCCTCTGGCTGGGACGATTTTCCATAAATCTTCAACCTCTTTACAAGACTGGTTTATGGCGATCTACCTCATGACCCAAACAAGAAGTGGTACATCATCAGCTAAGCAGCTACAACGCATGCTCGGTGTTACCTATAAGACAGCATGGAGAATGTACAAGCAAATTCGCACCATCATGGCTGAGAATTCAGTTACTCCACTAGATGGAGAGGTTGAAATAGATGAAACTTATATTGGTGGAAAAGGGATGAACAGGAGGTTTAAGCCACATTTCAACGAAATTCCAAAAGAAGCAATAATGGGGATGCTGCAACGAGGTGGTAAAACGTATCTCAAACACATCAAAGGAACTGGAAAATGGTATTTGATTGAGCAAATCAAAACCCACGTTGATCCAATTGCAAGACTAATCACTGATGAACTGGCGGCATATAGAAATCTACCTCAACATGGCTATATGCTTCATGATGTAGTAAATCACTCAGAAACTTATGTTGTAGGTGATATTCACACCAACAATATTGAGAATGTCTGGTCGATTATCAAAAGAGGCATTTATGGAGTTTATCGGAATGTTTCCAAGAAATATCTACAAGCCTATATCGATGAATACGTATTTAGGTTCAACTGCCGCAATCAAGATGAAAATATGTTTTACACACTACTGAGACAAGTAGTTAACGTGAGGATGGTTTCGGTTTCTTAGTGATCACAGCTTTTTTCAAAACCTCTCCAAACGATTTTTCTTCTTCTATTAGTTTATCTTCTGTTTTTAATCTTTCCATTTCTTGAGCAAAGGATTTCCTTTTTTGATTTTGAGTTTTCATAATATTATTTTCCGATAGCAATTAATTCATATTCTTTTTCCAAGTCGTCAATTTGTATATCCAACCTTGCGGGAACCTGTTTAAGAAAAGTTGAAACACGCGTATTTGAGTTCATCGTCATGAAATCGGATTGGCCACTTAAATCGGCCGCAGTTGCTAATGATGTACCCATTATTTTTGGCCAAGCATCATCACCAACATTCGATAATCGACGTCTTAATGCATCCCAATATCTTGCCCCTGAGTAGTATGTTGTGTCTCTATGAGTTGCAACATCGTATGGAAGTGGATTATCCAAGAGATCTCTAAAGGAGGGGGATTTTCTTAGTTGCCTACCATCCTCGCCTAGAGCACCTGCAATACCTTCATATATTGGGTTATCGGATCCTAATTTCAGAAGTTCAATCAACGTTGTATCAGTAATACCATGGCTGCCTTCATGTTGTGCGGTAAGCAATAATTTATCAGTCATGCTTTGAGTTTCGCCTGCTCGAACTGCTCTAGCTGCATAAGAAAAATAATCATGACCTCTTGGTTTATCGTGACGATGTAGTCGTGATCCCAAAATTACTCCTCGCTCATTAATTTTTGCCCATGCAGGAATTCTATCTAAAAGTGCTCCGATAAAATTGAAGTCTTCCCAAACTTTCGGACTATCAAAGTGTGAAGGCAGTGCAACTACAAGAAACCCATCATTTTCATTGATTAAATCTGAATGTCTTTGGACAACATCCCCAACTATTTTTGCCTGAGTTTCAGATAAATATTTCTTTGCGTCTCGAAAATAGGAATTGTGTTTTCTTCTGTATGCTTGCATCCTTCCGATGTACTTATCCATTGCGGCTAAGCAGGTATCTGCATTCCATGTAATCCCATTATCGACACCTTCAAATGTTGCAAACTCATCTTGCATTCTTAAGAAATCTTTATGGGGAACGAAAACTCCACCTGATACGGTCTGAGGTTGCCACTCTGTACCACGAAGCTTACCCGCTCTAAACAAAGCCCCAATATGACCATGTATTACGGAAAACAATGGGTTATCTGAGGCATCACCATGATGTAAGTCACGTAAAGCAACTTTTACTTCTAAATAATATGGCTCGAATTTAGGAGTTCTATCTAAAATACTTGATAATTTTTGTTGTTCCAAACTATCTAACATAATCATCTGAATTATATCAGTTTAAGGATTCGTAAGTAGGATGAAGACTAATTTATATAAGCGAATACTGAATACTTTATTGAATCTCTTTTCACCTCTCCCTTATTTATAAGGAATAAGAGGGGAAAATGAAAATAACAATTGCCGTTATATCGGTCTAATTCGAAAATTCTTATTACCTACCGGTAGGCTAATTTTACGTTACGTCAAGGGATAGGTGCCTTTAATTTCGAATTGAAAAAGTAAGAAATTTGCATAAAATAGTGAAAACAAAACCGATTAACGAACTTCTATCCACTGCCCTTCGGCAATTCCTTCAAAGATAGGTTTGAGTAATACTCCGCATTCATTATCCTTACCCACCAGAGCAATCTCATCCTTGCCTTTTTTCAGTTTACGGATAGTTCCGGTATACAATGGTTCATCATCCTTTTTTACATCAGCAGGATTTTTATCATAGATGGATATTCTTCCTCCTTCTTTGAGTGCTCCTGCCAATACCTTGCACCCGGCTACAATATCACCGGACGAAAGTCTGAAAATCTTTAAGATCTGAGCTCTTCCTTTAATCTTTGATTCCACATCAAAAGCTGTACCCTGCAATAGCACTTTCATATCATCCACTAGTTCATAGATTGTTTTATATGTTTTTACCGGAACTTTGAGATTATCGGCCAAATCGTTAATGGCGGGGGTAACACGGACATCAAACCCTACCACTACTCCTTTAGCATTATGGGCGAGCAGAACATCGGAGTCTGTAATATCACCGGTTGCTGTTAACAAAAACTTAAGAGCAAAAGTATTACCCACAGATTCTGTGACCAGATTTGCAAGACCTGCTTTTACTGCTTCAAGTGTTCCCTGTGTATCGGCTCTGACTACGACTGCTACGGTACGCTTGGCATTCTTGCCCACAATTTCTACCCGATTTTCATCAATTGCCAGCTCTGCCAGTTCACTGCCTTTTTCTACCAGAATATCACCAACGTTTGGTACTTTATTAAACCCCAGGACTTCAACCGGTGTAGAAGGTCCGGCATTTTTTAACATCTCACCTTTATCATTCATCAGAGAACGAACTCTGGCTTCATATCCGCTGGCGCTCACATCCTGTCCTACACAGATTGTTCCGTTCCTGATTACTGCAGATACAGTCACTCCTCTTTTTGCATCCAGGCGGGATTCAATAATAGTTGCTTCCAGTTCTCCTGCAGGATCTGCTTTGATTTCCATAATTTCAGATAAGGCAATTACCGCATCCAATAAATTACTAAGACCTTCTCCGGTCTTGGCAGATACCGGTACAGATACAATATCCCCGCCCCAGTCTTCCACCAATACGTTTTCCGAAGCCAATTCCTGTTTTACCTTGTTAGGATCTGCTCCTGCGGTATCCATTTTATTTATTGCCACAATAATGGGAACTCCTGCCGCTTTGGCATGCATGATGGATTCTTTTGTCTGAGGCATTACACCTTCGTTCGCCGCTACTACCAAAATCACAATATCCGCAGCCTTACCTCCTCTGGCACGCATATTTGAAAATGCAGCATGTCCTGGTGTGTCTATAAATGTGATTTTTTTGGAATTATGTTCTATCTGATAGGCACCGATGTGTTGGGTTATTCCGCCATACTCTTTTTCCTGTACGTTGGTATGCCGAATAGCGTCAAGAATAGAGGTTTTGCCATGATCAACATGACCCATAACCGTAACAATGGGCGGCCTGTAATACTGTTCAGTTGTATTTTGACCGTTCTGTGCCATATTTTACTTATCTTAAACGCTGTACGGTTCATCTTGCTATTTAATAAACACTTCACATATTCCATAAAGGATAGGCGAAAAGAATGATGCATATTATCATTCGTTGGTGTCTTCTTCCGAAGCCGGATTTTCCTCCGGTACGTCTTCGGAATCAGATGCACCTTCAGCGCTTTCTTCTCCCGCAGCTTCTTTTGAAACCTCTTTTTCTTTTCTTATTTCCTCTTCAGCTCGTCTGATAGCTTCATCCCAGACACCCCTGACGGCATTTTTATCTTCTTTTACGGATGTGTCTTCTTCATCCCCAACGGCACTGAATACGCTTCCTGCTACACCCTTGATATCAATTTTCCATTTGGTAAGTTTATTTGCCAAACGAGCATTCTGACCTTCTTTTCCAATAGCCAGCGACTGTTGATCTTCAGGTACGGACACGGTAGCTTTCTTTTCTTCCTGATCCAATACCACCTCAGTTACTCTGGCAGGGGACAAGCTGGCGGCCACAAATTTTTCCACATTGGAAGAATAAGGAATAATGTCAATTTTTTCACCATATAATTCACTAATTATAGACTGAACTCTTACCCCTTTTTGTCCGACACAGCTGCCTACCGGATCTATTTTGTCATCGGTTGAAGAAACTGCCATTTTGGTACGTGAGCCTGCTTCTCGGGCAATAGCATCAATACGCACCACACCTGAAGCAATTTCCGGCACTTCCATTCTGAACAGCTCCTTGATGAAATCGGCATCCGCTCTGGATACGATAATTTCCGTACCTCTGGCTGTATCCCGGATATCCTTAATCAATACTTTCAATTTCTGATTTAATCGGTAGGTCTCGCTTTCTACCTGTTCCTGAGGAGGTAAAATTCCATGAGCCTTACCCAAATCAAGAATCACCGTATTATTTTCGATACGAAATACTGTTCCGGTTACAATGCTTCCCACTTTGGATTTATATTCATCCAATACTACATCTTTTTCTGTTTCCTTGATTTTCTGTAAAATGACCTGTTTTGCTGTCTGGGCGGCAATTCTTCCAAAACCTGCCGGAGTGACATCCTCGTTACCCTTCATTATTCTTGCTTCACCTGTATCCGGATCCAACATAACTTCTACTTCTTCAAGGTTTACATCTTCACCAAATTCTTTTCTGTCTCTGCGGTATGCAGATGCCAGAGCAAGTTTTATTGATTCCAGTACGCTATCAACGGGAATTCCCCGTTCTGTTGCTACCTGATTTAATGCTGCGCTAAATTCTGTTATCGCCATATGTAATTTTATTCTTCATGCCTCCGTACTAATTAAATACCTCTTAGTAACGGCTTAGGCAAAACTTATTATACTCCTATTAGTGTGTTATTTCAGGGTATTTAAACAAAAAAAGCGGGAACAAACCCACCTGATTAAATCCCCTAAATATTCACTACGAACGGTTAGAGATTACCACATAATCATAAGGCACGCAACCTATATGCTACTTCTGACGGCCTTTTTTGGCTCCCTGTGCTTCCCATAATACCAGGATGGGAGAGGCATTAAAGAGTGAGGAATAGGTACCGGAAATAATCCCTATTAATAGAGCTAAGCTGAAGTACTTAATGCTTTCACCACCCAGAAGATAAAGAGCTGAAAGCACGATAATCACTGTCAGAGAAGTGACAAGAGATCTGTTGAGAGTTTCCACTAAAGAATAATTGACTACTTCAGAAAATCCCCAGGAAGAGGGTAGTTTTCTTAAATTTTCCCGGATCCGGTCAAAAACTACAATCGTATCATGTACGGAAAAACCGATAATGGTTAATAGCGCAGTAATAAACAAAGCATCGATTTCCACACCCAGAAAATGACCCAGAATGGAAAAGATACCAATCACCACTAAGGCATCATGAAGCATAGCAGCTACTGCAGCTACTCCGAATCTAAAACTGGAATAGGGCTTGGGAACATTTCTGAAGGAATATGCAATATAAAGAAGAATTCCAAGGGTTGCCAGACCTATTGCAATCAAAGCATCCTTTGCCGCTTCAACTCCAACTGCAGGGCCTACGGTTTCAAAAGAAATCTGATTAAGATTTGGATAAATAGCTTGAATTTCTGTTTTAATCTCTTCATTTTGATTCACATCCATCGGTTTGGTTCTTACAACAGCAAGATTATCTCTTTCAAAAAGGATGTTTTCTATTTCCACACTTTTTGCAGAAAATACCTCTTTGATGGAATTTTCCACTTCCTCTATGTTTTCGATGGCAGCGGGGGATTCGTACTGTACGACTGAACCTCCCGTATAATCAATAGCCAGATTTAAGCCATAGACAAAAAGAGAAACAATACCCGGGATCAGAACAATCAGGGATATTAAGATATAGAGCATTGAATGTTTTATCAGATTCATGATCCTACCTCCACACTTTTTGACTTTGCCAAAGACATTAAATCTTTTACTACATAGACCGGTTTAAGCAGTTTTCGTGATACTAAAGGTTTTCTACCCGGTTTTGACTCTTTTCCGATATTAAATACTTCAATTAAGGTTCTGGTGACAAAAATGGAGCTGAACAGGGATATGAAAATACCTATTGCCAGGGTCAGAGCAAACCCTCTGACCGGTCCGCTTCCGAATTTAAATAACACCCACGAGGTAATTAACGAGCTGATATTTGAATCTTTAATGGAACTCCAGGCTCTTTCAAATCCTAACTTGATTGCCAGAGATTTTGGCTTACCCCATAAAATTTCTTCTTTGACTCTTTCAAATACCAAAACATTGGCATCTGTAGCCATTCCGATAGAAAGAACAAAACCGGCAATTCCAGGAAGAGTTAATACTACCGGAATAATTTTAAATACCGCCAGGGTGACTACTGTGTAAACCACCAAGGCGATAGCAGCAATAAAACCCAGTTTCTTATAGTGGAAAATAAAGAAAAGCAGAAGAAGAATAAGTCCGACCGTTCCGGCAAAAAAACTTTTGGTTACGGATTCTTCTCCAAGGGTTGCTCCGATTGTCTGCTGCTGAAGCACCTGAACCGGAACAGGAAGTGCTCCTGCCCTAATAGACATACTCAATGCATTAGCTGTTTCAACATCAAAATTTCCTGAAATAACCGGATCATCAAAAAGACCCTGAGCAAGATCAGGACTGACTACGGGTGTAGAAAGGGGATAATCTCCCTCATCCAGATAAAGAGCAATCGGTTTATTTATGTTTTCTTTTGCGAGTTGGGAAAATTTTTCCCGTCCTTCATTGCTAAAACGCAGTCTGATCTGGGGACGGTTTGCCTGCTGAATATCTGTGGTTCCAGGTTGAGTAAAGACTACATCAACACCTTTTAAATCAGCACCGGTAACTGATGTATCCACCCAGGCTGTCGGATCCATATAATATTCCTGAAACTTTTCTTCACTCCACTGCCTGTCAGGAGCCAGCTGCTTGAATTTCAACTGTGCTGTCTGTCCGATAAGATTTACAGCGGAGGACACATCATCAAGACCGGGGATTTCCACAATAATTCTATATTCATCTCCGACTTTGGATGTTGCAATATACGGTTCTGACACTCCAAGAAGGTTTACTCTTCGTGAAATAATTTCCTTGGCAGATTCTAATGCCGCATCTCTTTCTGAAGCATCAATCTGTGATACATCCGCTTTTAATACCACTCGAATACCGCCTTCAAGATCCAGTCCTTTTTTCATTTCCCGCAGGTCCAAAACTTTACCACCGGGAAAAGCAAGGTAATAGCCTCCGATATATGAATCCAAATTTATTATGCTGTTTTTAACGGTAATAGGAATCCTAGGCAATATTATCAATAGTGCCAGGGTAAATACAGATGAAATTAAACCCAATCTGAAATAAACGTTTTTAAACATATCTTTATAAAAAGATTAAATATTCTTGGTGGAATTCAATCGGAAGCGCACCTATCACATCAGTATACAGTACAAAACTCTTCCTCGTCACCAATCAGCATCGTTCTGCTTTGAGACAGCAATTTTGATGTAAATGAATCATTTTTTCGTTTTCTGAACATGAATTCTTCTTCCGGCATCACGGTATAGTTAATTTCTCTTCCGGTCATTTGTTCATGTCGTTTAATAATTTCCTGAAGAACGGGAAGGTTTACGTTATCCCCGACCAGGAATAAATCCACATCCAGTGCCGTGGACTGACGACCTCTAAGATATGCTCTTGATACCATGGCAAATCTCACATCTCCCAGTTTTTTGAGATTGCGAATAATATCGTATCCCAGACCTTCCTCTTTGGCTACCATTGATAATAGTTCAGGAAAGTATATGGATGAAGTATTTACTGAATAGTAGATTCTATTTCCGCTTTGTCTTTTTCTTAAAAGGCTAATATTGATCATGCGGTCAAGCTCTCTGCGGACTGCATTTATTTCCGTTTTTACAGCACGAACAAGACCTCGGACATGATAAGGCTTATCAGGGTTAGTAAGCAGGGTTTTTAAAATTTTAACTCGTACTTCCGATACGAATAGATCTTTTAACATATCAGAACCGGGCAGTTCCTATCACATAACTAAATGACTGGACATTCCCACTCATTGATATACAACCTGTTCAACATTCCTGTCGGGTACAATAGCAATCCAGATTTTTCCTCTGTTAAACTGGATCTCTTTTCCGTTTAAGTCAAAGAACTTGGTTCTTTCATCTCTTCCTGCCTTGCTCCATGTAGATTTGATAACTTTTCCGTCTAAAAATACAAGAGCGTTACCGCTCCCTACTAATTCGTATTCTAACCTATTTTTATCATCACCCGCAATACTAACTTCCGTGGCAAATTGCACTATTACGTTTTTGACTGTTATCTGTTCGTTGGTTTCCTGATCTACATGTGGTATGGGATTTCCTTCGCTGTTATAACCTACAAACCTCTGATAGCTGTTATTAAATGAATCGTATTTAAAGATTGCTGAGTAATCTCCTTTGTACCAGAAATCAATACCGATGTCATTAGCTGCAGGTTCAGCATCATAGCCGGTTTTCTGTTCCTTAAACTGCCAGATATCAAATTCTCTTCTTCCGTCCCATCCAAGATTATGACCAAGTTCCCGAAGCTCCACCCCATTTACATATGCCGTATGTTCAATGGCTACACCACGAGGATTATCCCTCCAGAATTGTCCGCCACCTCGACCCAAACTGCGAACGGGCCATGTTTCTATAGCTTCCAATGCCTGAGGAGACCAGCCGATATGCATCAGCATAGCATCTCCCAGTTCCTTAACTAAAACCAGATAGTATTCTCTAGTACTTCGAACCGGTCCGATTTTTTCAGGAGTATTGCCTAAAAAGAAAGCCAGATATCTGGTGATACCACCCTCCGCCACAACTTCATAAACAAGATCTGCATAAATAAGTCCTGATTGAGG
>DBRB01000010.1 GCA_002305475.1 candidate division WWE3 bacterium UBA1379
AAACAAAAAAGCCCAAACGTAATATATGGCTCTAACTTCAAATATCATTTTTGATTTTTTTACATAATCCAGAATATATTACAAAAGTCATATATAATAAAAAAATGAGAATACCCATAGAGTCACTAATTCCGGAAAAAGAAACGAAACAGGAAACAATAAAATCACTTGCTTCGATTATCGATACACACGCAGAAAAGGCAAAAGGATCTGGTATAAATATAAAAAAACTCCCTATAGGAGATCGTAGAATACAAACTATACCCTTAAATAATGTGCCTATTCTGGAGATACTTGAGAGAAAAAATCTGGAAAATACTTTTGTTGATCCTAAACTTCAAGAACCGTTAACTGAAGAAAAATTAGCGGAAATAGTTGATATAGGTGGTGAATATATCGATATATATACAAGTGAATACAGATATGAAAAAGCTGAATCACCTCAACAAGTCCGGGAAGTATATATAAAATGGTTAAAAGATGAGAATAATAGGTTTAAAAATGAAGATATTAAGCAGAATTATCTTGAACGAAAACATGCGCAAAAAGTCGGAACTGAAATATTGAGAAAATCCCTAGCACTGTCAAATATTCTGCACTGGGTGAAAGAGACAAACCCTGAAATCTTTGATGAGGTTTGTGCAGAAATCATACCAGCCAGCGTTGCCTTACTGGGAACTGAATTACACGTCGCTGATAATTTAACTAATAACAAAGAAATTGCAAACACTGAATTGAAAGCATTAATAAACCGTAATATCGCAGAATTATTTGATGGCAGAGAGGATATGGCTTTTGCATTCTGGGATGAATTAGCAAAATTAATCCCTGACTTTCCGGAATACCAGAATGATCTACTTAACTTAAGAAATGGGTGTCTGGCAGAGATATTTACTAAGAAATACATACGAGATTCTGACTTTTTTAAGGAATATGGCATCAGTTTTGATAATGTCAGTATGAACGAAGATGTCTGGAAAGGATATGATATAGAATTAGTATTATATAACGGAGTTCATGTATTTCTTGATGTAAAGAAAAATGCGGGTGCTGAACCGTTCGCACTTGGATTTATCGGAAACGGCAGGGAAATTAAAACTTTCCAGGACGACTGGTCAACCCTAGATTACAGAACTTTAGGTACACCTAATAGCCTTATTACCCACGCGCTTAAAAGAAACTGGTGTATATCTGTGCGAGTACCAGAGGACGTATTAAAGCAGGATGCGGATAAAGATGATATAATTGCTTTCCAAAACTATATTAGGGATTGTATAGAATTAATTGAGAGGACGACAAATAATGAGACAAGCTCCTCAGGAAATAATTAATCGGCTAAACAGTTTACTAGAACAAATCATTGATGAAGCAAAAAAATTAGCTATGCTACCGGACGAATACAATATCGAAAACGTTACTGATGAAAGTAAGAAAGAAAATAATACCCAGGAAGAATAAAATTTTCATGAGCTTTTTACGGGATCAGTTGTAACTTAGCTGCTGATCCCCTTTCTTTACCCTTAGTTGCTTAAATTCACTTTGTCAATAAATGATATTTCAGATATTATTTATATAATGCCCGCGGAAAAAATATTCAAAGTAATATTTTCATTTTTTATTACTTGTGTAATTACTGTTTTTATTAAATCACCGGTTTACGCAGCTGATACAACACCTCCTACTACAACATATGTACAGACACCATCCTCACCTGACGGTAAAAACGGATGGTATAAATCCATTGTTCGCTTTGACCTGTCTTCAACGGATCTGGAAAGCGGTGTAAAAGAGATAAAGTACCGAATAGATCAAGGAGTGTGGCAGTCGGTATCTTTTTCAGACAGCTTAAATCTTGCTCCTAATCCTTCCTTTGAGAGTGGTTTATCCCAATGGCAGACCACAAATCCGGATCCTGATACGACAGTGATTAATGACTCGGGTACATCAGCCCCCGGGTTTGAGTCAAATTCAGCAAGAATAGATACTACTGGATCGGGATGGCACGGAATAAACCATAGTGATAATTTTGCTGTTTCTACTTCATACAGCAACATGACAGCATCCATGTATATGAAAACGGAAAATGTATCAGGAGGAGCAGGATTTAAAGTATATGCCATCTCTCAAGATGCTCTGGGCAACCAGATTGTAAATGAAATTGCCCAAAGTTCTACTATTTCAGGAACACAGGATTGGACCCAACTTTCGCTAGAATTTACCGTTAATGCAAGTAATGTCATCGGTGTCTATCTGGATGCCGGACTTAACGATTCAGGTACGTTATGGATTGATGCTGTTCAATTAAGCTCATCCTCCACGGCAGCAACTACATCCTTTTCTGTAGGCTCTGATAGTGAAAATCATATAGTGGAATTTTATGCAGTGGATGTAGCCGGAAATCAGGAAACTATCAAAACAATCACATTTAAACTTGATCAAACCCCTCCCGGCAACTGGCATGATTCCGGGGCTTTTCGCGGTTTAGTCGGTCCTAGTAACCACCACCTTTATGTCTATACTAATGTTGAGGACGCAACATCAGGAATTTCTACTTTTACAGACAAATACCAGTACCACACAGATACAAAACCGGGATTCGGTACATTTTCAAATATCATGAGCTGTTCAAGCACTTGGGAGCCTAATGGGTGGACCATTTTAATATCTCCACCCTTTTTCCCCGGCGTAAAATCAGCATATCTACTTACACCAAAAACGGACTTTTGTAATAGTAACTGGAAGGCATGTAAAACAGTGAGATTTTATTCGGAAGATCTGGCAGGAAACAGTTCCACAAAAGACATGTGTATAAACGGACCATGGATTAAACTCAGAGGAAAAGGAGTAGTCAGATCAAACAATATAATTGATATGCTTTCAGAAGCTGATGGTGATAATACTGACGGATTAATTGAAACACAGGGAGGGATAATTAACTTCTTTTCGTCTTCAAAAGACTGGAAAACACGTAATTCCCCCGCTCCTATAAATTATGACTATGATGATTATCTGGATATGGTAACCGGTACAACCGCAATCACAAACAATACCCTAAGAACGACATCCGGAGTTTATTTAATCAACGGAAATTTTGTAATAAACAATCAGTCAACCCCAAACAACTACGATGATAATACATTTAATCAGATAGTATTCATTAACGGTGACTTAACAGTTGAAAGGGATATTGAGGTAGCTAATGCTTCCACTGCTCTTTTTATAGTCAAAGGCAATGTCAAAATTTCAAAACAGGTAGAAACCTTGGGTATAGCAATAATTACCGATGGTTCTTTCAATACTGCCTATAATGTGAGTGAAGACGAGGCATCCCGAACATTAAAATTGAATGGTATCTATCATGCAGACACTTTTATCTTCCAAAGAACACTGCAGGGTACAAACAACAGCGATACACCATCGGAAGACTTCACCTATGAACCGAAATACTTAATCCAGCTGAAGGACTTTTTCACAAAAAGCAGTGTTGAGTGGAAATCAAGCGAGTAAAATAAAGTTTATATAATTTAAAGCTTATATCTTTCTTTTTACCTTAAAACCGCTGTTAGTATCTTCAACAAGGTATCCCAAATCCGATATTTCCCTTCTGACCAGATCAGCTTTATCCCAGATACCTGCTTTTCGATATTCCGATCTGATTTTAGCCAGATTTAAGATATGCTGAGGAACTTCAAATCCCACAAAATTTTCAATATTTAAGGCTAACACTTCATCAAATTTCAGAAGTGTTTTTATCTTGGAACCCTCACTGACATCACTCTTTAAAAGCTCCCATAAAACAGCTACTGCCCTTGGCATATTTATATCTTCATTTAATGCTTCCTGAAACTTCTGCAGATACTGTTCATCAGCTTTGGCAGACGGTTCTTCTTTATATGAACCTACTATGTCATACAGCTTCTTGAGTGAGTTTTGAACATTGGTTAAAGCCTCCCAGGTGAAGTTTAGAGGTGTTCGGTAATGTGCGGTCATGTAAAAATACCTGAGAACAACAGGATCATAACCTTTGGTCTGAATATCGGATACCGTATAACCGGTACCTTCACTTTTACTCATTCTGCCCCCATCCACCTGCAGAAATGCCCCATGAACCCAGTAGCGGACAAATTCTGAACCGGTAGCACTTTCACTTTGAGCAATTTCATTCTGGTGATGAATCATCTTTAAATCCTCACCTCCCAGGTGAATATCTATTGTTTCCCCTAGTTCATTCATACTCATGGCAGAACATTCAAGATGCCAACCTGGAAAACCTACACCCCATGGAGAATCCCATTCCTGCCAGCGAATTTTATCTTGAGGGGAGAATTTCCATAATGCAAAATCAGTGGGATGTTTCTTTTCGGGATTAGGTTCTACCCTAGCTCCCTCCAAAACTGCTTCTTCTGTCATACCGCTTAATTTACCGTAATTACGGAATTTTCCTGTATTAAAATATATTCCATCAGAGGTCTTGTATGTATATCCCTTCTTTTCTAGTTCCTTAATCAGGTCAATCTGTTGTTGAATATAGTCCGTTGCTCTGGTAAATTTTGTGGGTTTTAACAGATTCAGCCTATTGTATGCCTTCATAAAGTCATCGATATAGAAATTAGCGATATCCCGTGCACTCCTACCCTCTTTTTCTGCTGCCGCTTCCAGTCTATCATCACCCAAATCCGCATCTCCGGTATTATCCCCTGTCAGATGACCGACATCGGTTATATTCATGACATATCTCACCTTATATCCGTTGTATTTGAGAATTCTATGAACAAAATCCGATAATGTATATGTTCGGAAATTACCGATATGTACATAGTCGTATACGGTAGGACCGCAGGTATACATTGTAACCAAATCGGGGTTTAAGGGCTTGAAATCTTCAACTTTACGGGACAGCGAATTATATAATCTCAGCGACATACAAAAATTTTAACACAAGGTTAACAAACTTAATAAACTAAATTATCATTCGGGGCAGTATCAGGGTTTATCAAACCGGATCCGACCTTCCAATGCACGGCTTAGAGTTATATCGTCAGCATACTCTATATCACCACCTACAGGCAACCCTCTGGCAATTCTTGTAATCTTTACCAGGGATTCATCCATATCATTTTCCCGGATTTGTCTTTGAATATACATGGCGGTAGATTCGCCTTCCATACTGGTATTTGTAGCCAAAATCACTTCTGCTGTCTCTCCGTCTGCCTGAACCTGTTCTTTAAGGCGTCTAATTAACGGTTCAATATATATATTCTCGGGTCCGATATTATTTAAAGGGTCTATCACCCCGTGCAAAACATGATATGTGCCTTTATATCCGGTCTTTTCAAGAGAAAAAACATCCAGAGGCCCTGATACCACTGCAATCATACGCTTATCCCTGGCAGTGTCTCCGCAGACCGAACAGATATCATCTTCACCCACATTTTTACATATACTACATAATCTAGTTCCAGTTTTAAGATTGATTAAAGCCTGGGCAAAAGTCTCAAGTTCATTCTGAGGAAAATGCAAAAGATAGAAGGTTAATCTGGACGCAGTTTTGGGACCGATACCTGGCAGTCTCTCGAATGATTCTATTAACTTTAAAATTGAGCTGGGAATTTTCACAGATAATTTTTAACTCATCGCGAGTCCGCCGTCAAATAAATCAAGGGCATTTTCAGGAGCAACCGCAGGTATTGCTACATTCTGATCGGTTAAAACACCTGTTTCCTTTTCTGAAAGTTTTTTCGGACGTAAACTTTCATTAACTGCACATTTTATCCTTAATTCAACATCATGTAGTTCTTTCAATACCCCCTCCACAATTTTGCGATTTTTTGCAAACTCTATTCTTTCCTTATGAAAAGGGAATGAAACCTCAATCACCAGAGTATTTCCTTTTACCTCAATAGGCTTTCCACTTCTAATTAGTGTTGATAAGGAAGTATTCAGCTGTGCAATATTTGATACTGTTTCATTCCATTTTCCTGCAATCTTTTCTAGTGGTAATAGCGGGGAGATCTCATCATCCTCAGTTTCTTCTTCCTTTTCCTCGGATTTTTTTGGTGACAGAGATACTTTAATTTTTGTAACAGTTTCATCCTCAACTGATGTTTTTTTGCTTATAGAAGCCTTTTTCTTATCCTCTATGCTTTTTTCTTTATCTGCATCGATATCAATCTTTTTTATATCTTTACTCATACTGGGATTCTTTTTTGGCTGCGTGGGTTTATTCATAGAAAGTCCATCAACATCATCCTGAATGTCACACAAATCCACAATTGCAATTTCCAGAGGTAATTGAGTAATAAATGAACTCTTTAATGAGTTTTGGGCAGTAATTAAAACATTCAAGAACCTAACAATTTCTCCTGATGACATGCTTTTTCCCTGCGCTCTCATCTTTTCATACACGTCGTCAGTAGTATCAATAAGTCCCTCGTCTGCCATTGCTGATATAAACAAAAGGTCCCGAAGGTATTTCAAAAGTTCTCCTGTCCATACATAAAGATCTGTCCCGTCATCAAATATCTTATTTAAGTATCTGACTGCCCCGTTCACATCTTTTTCCCGAATCATTTCTACGAAATCATAGTATGTTTCTTTGGATCCTACACTAAAAAGGGTATCAACTTTCAAACTGCCTTCAATTACTTGCTGAAGAAGAGTTTCTGCATCTCTAAAACCTCCCAATGAAGCAGATGCAATCTTTTTCAGATCTTCCTTATCAATCTTGGCTTTTTCGGCTTTTGCTATACTTGCCAGTTTTTCTACCAGCTGGGATAAGGTTGCCCGCTTTATTTTAAAGACCTGACATCTGGACTTAACCGTTTCCGGTACTTTATGTAACTCAGTAGTACAAAGAATGAATGTGACGTGTTTTGGGGGCTCCTCCAGAGTTTTTAAGAGTGCATTGAATGCTTCATTAGTCAGCATATGCACCTCATCTATTATATAGATTTTTCTTTTTCCAATTGAAGGTGCCAGTTTAACTTTATCCCTCAAGTCACGGATATCATCAATTCCCCTATTACTGGCAGCGTCAATTTCCATCAGATCCAGAAAATTACCTGTCCTGATAGCAATACAATTATCACACTTATCACAGGGATCTCCATTTTCCTGAAGATTTGTACAATTTAATGCCTTGGCCAGTATTCTGGCAGTAGTGGTTTTTCCAGTACCCCTGGGACCGACAAATAAATAGGCATGAACGGTTTTTCCGTTTATGACCTGTTTAACAAGACTGTCTACCGTCTCATTCGGTTTGGACACTTCACTGAATTTTTGCGGTCTGTATTTTGTATAAAACATTACACTCCATTCAAAGGCAAAAAATTACCCACAGAGTGGGGCAGCTTATTTAAGTATAACTATAGTTTGTAAGAGATCAACTAATTACAATCGGGAATTTGATATTTTACTAAGACTTTACTTGTTTCAAATGTTTTTTTATACTACTCAGGCTGAATTAATCAGAATATTATTCTTAAAGGAGAGGAAAATGGATATTAATAAAATTTGGGATAATCTTCAATCATATGGGAATGATCTGAGAATAAAGCGCACGGCTTGTGAGGCTGCGGGTATCAACCCCTATTTCGCGGAAGTCCCGTACGCATTTAACACCTTTTCACCCAGTGAAAAGGAAAGACTAACCTCGTTTTTTGAATCCGACGAAGGTAAGGAACTATTGCAAGCACAGTAGCATTAAATTATCCAAGGTATAAGGAGCTGGACATGCCCTCGGATCATAACAATAAGGACCCGGAAGAAATCTGGGAAAAGGCGGATATGCATCATAGGGGTACTCTATTAAGTCGTTTTGATCCATCCGGTACGGGACATTCTGCTAGTTATTGGTGTACCTGTACCTGGTCAGATCTTCACAAAGATGCAAAAATGGCAGTAAGCAAACATCTATTGGATAAAAATGGCGGTAGATGATGTCCTGGGGGCATTATTAGGGGGAATACTGTAATTAATCCAGTATTTCCCCTATTTTTATCTTTTTCAGTTCATTTAGTTCTTCTTCGGTAAAGTCACTTAATACCCAGTCATTCACTTCATATCTCTTATCTTCAGGTCTTCCCACACCGATTCTGATTCTGAAAAACTCATTTGTACCAAGTTTTTCTACAATATTTTCAATACCGTGATGCCCTGCAGTACCTCGCGCAAACTGTTTTCTTATTTCCCCGAATGGCAAGTCAACCTCATCATGAATCACGATAATGTTTTCAAGTTTTTCCTTATAGTAAGAACAAATTAAAGAAACACATTCACCGGAAAGATTCATATAAGTTAAAGGTTTTACTAGAAGAATTTCCTCTCCTTCATATTCTCCACGGGCAATTTCCGCATTGAACTTCTTCTCTTCTGCCCAGTTTAATCCCAATCTTTCTGCCAGCTCATTCAGAATAATAAAACCAACATTATGCCTTGTTCGTTTATACTTTGTACCCGGATTGCCTAAACCCACAATAATCCTCATGATTTTACCTCCACTCCGTGTACGCTATGCTCATCATCATCTGGGTGATGTACTCCTAATAGGTGTAAAACCCCATGTGATACCAAATCCGCAATCTCTTCTTCATAGGTATTATTGTACTCAGATGCCTGTTTTTTTGCCTGATCACTATTAACAATAATGTCACCTAAATAGTAGTCACCGTCTTCCAGAGTCTCATTCAGACTAAAAGAAAGAACATCGGTCGGATAATCACGGTTAAAATACTCTTTATTCAATTCCTGAATCTCGGAATCTCCTGCAATAGTTACATTGATGATAGTTTTAGACATGTGCTGGCTAGGAATCCGCTGAAAATTGCGGTTCATATTTTGAAAAATATTCCTTAATTATTTCCAATTCTGCGGTTTCTTTATCAACTAAATCCTGTCTACCCGCTTTTCTGAATTCCTCAATCACTTCCGTTCTCTTTTTGATCTGTTTTTTAAGCACACGAAAAGCCTCACCATCATTCATTTCCTGATGCTGAGGTCTGAGCTCGATTTCGCGATTTTTCATCTGAGCTAACAAATACCTAATGACCCCCAATTTTACTGTTTCTTTATTCTTGAGGGCTGGTATTTGATCTTTTTGAAGCTCCTCGATAATCATTATTGACTCCTTCGTCTATCAGCGGCAATTTTTCTTGCTCGCTCTTTTTTCTGAAGCCTTTTAAGCTCGCTTCTTTTCACGAACCTTTCCCGGCTTCTCAGTTCGTCCAAAAGGCCTGACTTCTGGACTTCCCTGTTAAATCTTCTTAGAGCTTGTTCTAATGATTCACCATTTCTGACCTTGATTTTAGTCATGGTTGTACAAAAACACCTCCAAACCTGTACAAAATTCAAATATAACTGGCGTATTTTATCAAAAAAATACTATACTTTAAATGAGTATAACCAGATAGTATTTTATTTGCAAACTATGTTGATTTAAGATGTACTACTACATCGAGTAAAAAACGGCGTCAAAAAGGTGTTATAACTGCGTATAAATTTCCATAAAATCCGGTATCAATTTTGCTATACAGTATTTACTGGGAAAGGACGAATTGATGATTAAATATTTAAAAAAACCTGATCACATCCTTGACACTGATTAATACGATTAAAGCCAGAAGAATTAGTATCCCCCATTTATGGACATTTGCTTCAAATGACGGGCTGATTTTTCGGTTTAACAGCTTTTCCGCAGCTACAAAAACAATCCTTCCGCCATCCAGTGCAGGAAACGGCATTATATTAAGAAATGCAAGGCTTAGTGACATTAATGCGACAAAATCAAGCATATTAAGAATAACGGCCGGTCCTCCGAATTCAAGGATCCCCCCGACTATGGAATATACCCCTACAGGCCCGGATACACCTTCAGAAACAGGGGCTATGCTTCTTGATTCAACCGATACACCGATCAGTCTACCAAATACGTTGCCTGAATAGGCAAGCATATTGTATGAGTGCAGAAATCCTGCCAGAAGTTTATCAACCGGTCTGTCATAAATAAGGGTTCCGTATTTACCTAAATATATCCCTAGTACTCCCCTGCCCTCTTCATCTTTAGCCGGAATCACGGTCAATGTTCTGCTTCCTGTGTTTTCACCCAATCTGCTCACATCCAGAAGCTCTACCTGAACTTCTTTTTCTGCTTTATCCGCCAAGACTTCTCTCAGCTTTGCTACGCTATCCACTTTAACACCGTCAATAGACACAACAACCTCCCCTATTTCAGTATCAGTTCTCTCCATCACTGAGTTTTCGGAAAAACCAGTAATGACCGTATCCATTGTTTCCAATCTGCCAAACCGAAAATCGTAATCAAAAATTAAGGGAAGATTTAAAGTTCTAAAACCGGTCATAAAAAACAATACATAGTAGAGAATTACTGCTAAAACAAAGTTCATGAAAACTCCCGCAGCTAGTACCAGAATTTTCTGCCAGGCAGCTTTTACCGAGAAACTCCTTGGATCATTTGCTGAAACAGGTTCTGTAGCATCTTCTCCCAGCAGTTTTACGAATCCACCAAATGGTAAAAGATTATAAGAATAAATGGTCTCACCGATCTTTTTACCCCACACACGCGGGGGAATACCTAATCCAAATTCTTCAACTTTAATTCCCATTCTTTTAGCAGCAATAAAATGACCCAGTTCATGAACCATGACTAAAAGTGACAATATTAAAACAAAAACAATAAATGTAATCATATATAAACCTTTATAACAGCGTAATGTTAGACACGCATTAAATCTTCTTTTTTAGCTTCCCCTATCTCTTCAGCTTCAGATACAAATTCTTTGACCAGTTTTTCCACTTCATCCCGCTTAGAAAACTTTTCATCCTCACCGATCCGTTTTTCGGAAAACTCTTTATCAATATCCTTCATGGCATCCTGTCTAATACTTCTCATGGAATTCTTTGCTTCTTCCACTTTCTGGGAGGCAATTTTTGCAAATTCTTTTCGTCTTTCCTCTGTAAGTGGAGGAATTGGAACCCGGACACTAGCACCATCAATTACAGGATTAACCTTTAAATCACTATCCCTAACAGCTGCCACTATCGCATTATTCAAACTTTTATCCCAAGAAGAGACTACCAGATTCTGAGGATCAAGTATACTGATAGAACCGAGCTCCTTGATCATCATTTTTGATCCATATGCTTCCACCTGAATGTTTTCAATTAATCCGGGTGTCGCTCTTCCGGTTCTGATTTGGGATAATTCATTTTTTAAATGATCGAGTGATTTCTGCAGTTTGGATTTTAATTCAGAGTTATTCATGAAAAGATTTTATCATCTAGCGTTGTTAAAAGCGATATTCGATATAAAATATTGAAAAAAATTAGAGGTCATCCATCTCATAACTGGATAACCTCGCTTTACAATGACTAGATCTCTCAAAACTCTTTAGTAAGGGTGTTATATCTACCCGGTACATCATAAATCACTACATCCTTGTAGCCTTTTGCTAGTTCCTTACTCTGAATATTTCATACTCCCCAAAATTATAAATTCGTACACATTTCCTTGTAGTACCTTCTGTAAAGCAAATTACCAACGACCCATTTTTTCTCACAACTTTTTCGATGTCAAAATATTGCGGTAGCGGATTACATCCTACCTGATGTAGCACTATTGTACCCTCACCTAAATTGTTTTTATCAATCTCTATCCAACTCCTCCTAAAAGTATTCACTATGTTCTCCTTATCTTTTTTTGTTTACTATGCGGTCTCGTATTATATCAATTTATATCAAAAAAGATAGCCGAAGGATATTTCCTTCGGCTGTTTGCTACTTTATTCTTACCAAAATTTATCCTTTACAGTACACTCAGTCTGCAAAAGTTCTTTATTTCGATTTTTTCACCTACTTTAGCTATAGTTTCAGAGACTAGATCGGATATCTTTTTTCCGGGATCTCTAATGTATTCGGCATTTAATAATTCTTCCACATCTTTGTATTCATCCGTTGAAACCTGTAAAGCAATTTCATGACAAAGTTTTTTGAAGTCCTCTGTTTTTGCCACAAAATCAGTTTCACAAGCCAAAGCAACAAGACTACCGACTTTTCCTACACCGTGGATATAGGCATACACAAGACCGTCCTTAGTTACACGTTCTTCCTGTTTCTTTGCTGCTTTAGCCAACCCTTTTTCAATCAATTCCTTTTTAGCCTGTTCCACATCCCCCTGATATTTCTCCAAAGCCTGCTTTACATCAAGCATACCGGCTCCTGTCTGTTCTCTAAGTTCTTTTATTGTTTGAATATCAATCATTTTATTCTCCTTTTTGAACTTTTTCTGTTTTTACTACTTTACTCTTTTTAGGCTTAGCTTTAACAGGTTTTTCTTCCTCTACCGGAAGAACCTTTTCAGGCAGGTCTTTTACTACTTCGGACTCTTCTACTTTTTCCAATTCTTCATCAACAGTTACTCTTGGTGCTTCAGTCGTACTAACACTGACGGGTGCTTCTTTCTCTGCAACAGGCTTAACTTCTGCTGACTCTGCTTTGATGGATTCTTTTTCCGCACCTTTTTTAGCAAATCCCTTGTATCCTTCCTCTACGGCACTGCCAATTGACTTTAAGATCATAGCAATAGACTTAATGGCATCATCATTTCCGGGAATAACGATATCCACATCGGTCGGATCTGAATTTGTATCAATCAGTGCCACTACCTTAACACCCGCTCTTCTAGCTTCACGGATCGCAGTTTTTTCTCTTTTAGCATCAATTACGAATAATGCACCGGGAGTACCTTTCATGGCTACTATACCTCCGATATTTCTCTGGAGTTTCTCAATTTCCCTATCAATAAACAGTCTTTCTTTTTTAGTATATTTTTCCAGATCACCTTCTTCTCGTCTTTTCATCAGAGATAATAACTTATCAATGTTTTTCTTGATAACCTTAAAATTTGTAATAGTACCACCGATCCATCTTTCAGTTACGAATAATGCTCCGCAGCGCTTGGCTTCATTCTCGATCACTTCCCTAGCCTGCTTCTTTGTTCCGACAAAGACTATCTGTTCGCCTTTTTTAGCGATTTCGTATAAAAATTCGGAAGCTTCTTTCAGAAGTTTTTCCGTTTGTTCTAAATCAATAATATGTATGTTTTTCTTAACTCCAAAGATATAAGGTTCCATTTTCGGATGCCATCTTCTGACTTGATGACCGAAATGTACACCGGCTTCCAGGAGCTCTTCTATTTTTGGTGTTTTGTATTTTGACATTTTATTTAAGGGAGGAACCATTGAGTCGGCATACAGTAGTAAGCGATTAGAGTTCGTTCCCCCTTATCCTTTTGAAATCTAATTTTATACTTAGTTTTCTCACTTGAGGGTTAGTATAACCAACCAGGGAGTTTCAAGACATGGGCAGATTACCATAAATTTTAAACCGTGTCTATGTTATAGTGTCTTAACCGAATTTATCGTTACAAAGGAGAGAGGTATGTCATTCGATAACCGAGATCTGAAATCATCATTTAAACAACACTATGAAGCATATCAACGAAATCCGGAGATAACAAAGGTTACTCATGCTGTACATGCTTCAATAGTTGAATCAACAAAGACCGGCATTAAGTTAAATTATGAGGATCTGTTATGTCTGGCAAAAAAACACAATATAAGTGCATAACAGCTGTTGGAAGACATCAAAGAAAACTATGCAATAACTGGATCGAATGGATCAGCTGTTTATTCACTGTATTCGGAATTTAACACATTTGTGAAGTGGTTGGAGGATCAAATTGGTTAGCAAAAAATACATTGGCTGTCTTTCTGAAGTTATCGCCAGACAGCCGGTAATTTTATCAAAACGTTTGATGAACTTATGACGCTAACAATATTTTACTTAAAATTTCCCCTCTTAAATACCCAATATGCGGATAGGTACCTTTTGAGAAGGTATCAAATAAGTAATAATACCGAAGATACCAAAGTGTTGATAATTCCGTTAAAACATCCGCACTACAGGACCTCGCATAAATCATAAGATAGAGCTTCAACTCTTTTTAGGCAGAATATGTATTCTTGCCCCCGTATCTTTCATTCTTTCTGCTAAAACACTACCTAAAGTCCAGTACTGCTGCATATAAACTAATGCCACTGAAAGACTGAAATTTTCCTTCCTTAACCTGGGTAAACCTTCTACTAAACAAGTAATTGTAAACGGATCATCTACTATAGCAAAAAAATTGAATCCCCTTTGCGTGAGTTGCCCTACACTAGTCACGTTAGGATATGTCCTCAAGATCCTCAAAATCTCTTTTTCGGAACGTTTTTCATCATCAGAAGACACCAACATTTTCTCATCTTCTTTTCTGATCTGATGGCTATACCGTCATTTTATCATGAGAGAAGAAAGGATATTAAAATAAATATGGGATTGGAATGTGTATAATTTTACGCAGCTGCTTTTCTTTTTCGTACCGGTTTCTTTGCAGCTTCCTCAACTACATTTTCCTCCGGTTTCTTCCAGCTGCTGAAATCACAATCGGGATATCTGCTGCATCCGTAAAATACTCTCCCTCTGGCTTTTTTCACTACCACATCACCTTCCTGGCATTTCGGACATTTCATCCCGATTTTTTCCAAATATGGTTTTGTGGTCTTGCATTTCGGATAGTTACTGCAGGCTAAAAATTTCCCAAATCTTCCTGTTTTTAAAACCATCACACCTGTCTCACAATTTTCACACTTCCCAAAATCTGTAATCTGCTCCCCGTTTTCATCTGTAGGAATATTCTCCTCCAACGGTTTGGCAAATTTACAGTCCGGATAACCGGAACAGCTGAGGAATCTTCCATACTTACCCAGTTTAAATACGAGTTTTCTTCCACATTCAGGACAAGTTTCATCACTCTCACCAAGTGTAGTAAAATCTGCTTTTTTCAGAGTTTCTTCTTTCTCCGTTAATGATTTATCAAATGGTTCATAAAAATCTCTCACTACCGGAACCCATTTCTTCTCACCTGCTGCAATATCATCCAGTTGCTCTTCCATTTGAGCAGTAAACTGATAATCCACAATATTCTTAAAATGCTCCATTAACAGATCTGTGACAACATAAGCAAAATCAGTGGGAACAAAATATCTACCATCTCTGGTTACATATCCCCTCGCCTGTATTGTGCTTAGTGTAGGTGCATAAGTGGAAGGTCTTCCGATCCCCATTTCCTCCAGGGCTTTAATTAAAGTAGCATCACTATATCTGGCAGGTGGTTGGGTAAAGTGCTGCTCTGTCGTAATCTGGTTGTTTTCTACAGGTTCACCTTCACTAAATTCAGGAAGTTCGTTTACGGATTCCGAATCCTCTTCAATATTCATGTATTTTGAAACTGCCATCCAACCGTCAAATTTCACGATAGAACCTGAAGCTTTAAACAAATATCCTTTTTCGGATATAACCCCTATTGATGTCTGATCATACACTGCTGAAAGCATTTGACACTCCAGTGCTCTCTTCCAGATGAGAGAGTAGATCTTTAATTCATCTCCTTTTAGATTTTTCAGTTTACCCGGTTCATTCTTAACATTGGTAGGTCTAATTGCTTCATGAGCTTCCTGAGCATTTTTTGAATTTGTTTTATAAAACACACCTTTTTCAGGCAGATATTTTTCTCCGAACTTTTTTGAAATATACTCTCTTGCTCCGTTAACAAACGGAGGAGAGAGATTTAAAGAGTCCGTTCTGTGATAAGTGATATGCCCTTCTTCAAATAGTTTTTGAGCTGCTGACATAGTTTTTTTAGCAGGAAATCCGAAAACATTAGCAGCTGATTGCTGCAGGGTGGATGTTTTAAAAGGAGCATAAGGTTTTCTCTGACGTTCCGTTTTTTTGATAGATTCGATTTTAAAACTATCCTCCTTTAATTCGGTTTCTATTTTTTTCGCCTGTTTTTCATTGCCTATTTCGATCTTTTTTCCGTCTTTTTCCGCCAATGAAGCTATAAGTTTTCTTTTTCCCAAAGCTTCAAACTCACCCTCAATGGTCCAGTACTCCTGTGGAACAAACGCCTGTCTTTCTCTTTCCCGCTCAACAATGAGTCTGACAGCTACACTCTGAACTCTTCCGGCTGAAAGTCCGTATCGAACCTTTTTCCATAGCAAAGGCGACAGTTTATATCCAACGAGTCTGTCTAATACCCGTCTTGCCTGCTGAGCATTAACCAAATTTGTATCAAGGCTGCCCAGGTTTTTAAAAGCTTCTTCAATAGCTCCTTTAGTAAGTTCATGAAATACCACCCTGTAGAATTCAGGAAGTACGGTTTTTTTCTTCTTTTTCTGATCTTTTAATAGTTCATATAAATGCCAGGCAATAGCTTCCCCTTCCCTATCAGGGTCGGTAGCAAGGATTATTTCTTCCGCGCCATCCAGATTTTTTTTCAGATCATTTAATACTTTCTTGGATTTTTCCGGAACTATATATTTGGGTTCAAAATTCTTATCCACATTTACCCCAAGTCCACTTTTCGGAAGATCCCTTATATGACCCATAGAAGCACGGACCGTGTATTCACGGCCTAAGATTCCGGTCAGGGTTTTTGCTTTTGTCGGTGATTCAACTATTACTAACTTACTCATACATATATCCTTCCGTTAAAAACCGGACTATTCCGGCAGGAAATATATCAGACTAACTAGATGGCGTACAAGATTGAGTATAACATGTCTTAATTTTCTCAATCGTACATTAACTACAATTATTACTTACTACTGTAGTCAGAAAACCATAAATCCAAAAGTTCTTTGGCTATCGGTGCCGCATCATCAGAACCTCCTCCACCACCTTCAAGAAATACTGTTAATGCAATATTTGCATTGTACTTTTTTTCTTCATAAGGACCAAAAACTGACAACCATGCGTGGGTTTTCGGCTCTCCTTTAGAATCTATGTATTCTGAAGTACCGGTTTTTCCCGCCAGTTCTATTCCTCCGTGTCTTTCCGAGAAATCAAACAGCGGATAGGCGGTTCCACCTGGTTTCACTACCAGATGCATGCCTGATCTAATAAGATCTAGATATTTTCTGTCAATAAGATTCCCGGTGATTATCTCCGGTTCATATGCTTTTTCACCTTCAATGCTTTTTACTACTCTAGGTTTGTACAGATAGCCGCCATTGGCAAAGTATGTGATGTAATTGTTTACCTGAAGAGGTGTTGATAGTACATCTCCCTGACCAATTGATGTTATATAGGTATCACCCAGATACCATTCTCTTCCTTCCCCATCAGGCATGAATCCGTCTGTTTCTCCCGGAATATCTATATTCGTTTTACGCCCAAAACCAAATCTTTTTGCCCATTTAGAGAGCTTTTCAATGCCCAATCCGCCCTGACCCTGATATCCGCCCCCTACGGTATAAAAATATGTATCATTGCTAACTTGTAAGGCTTGTTGCAGGTTTACTTCTCCGTGTCCGTCCAGTTTCCAGTTTCGAAAAACATAGCTTCCGACTGCAATATAGCCAGGATCGTTCACAATTGTGTGTTCGGTAATAACCTTTTCGGATAAAGCTGCAGCTGCCACTAACATCTTAAATGTGGATCCCGGAGGATAAGCAGCCCCGATTGTCCTGTTAAAAAACGGATATCTGGAATCAGAGTTTAATTCCGCAAGTTCCTTTTCAGTTATTCCTCCCGACATTTTATCCGGATCAAAAGTCGGGTAGCTAACCATGGCAAGTATTCCACCCGTTCTCGGATCTTGTGCTACCACCGCCGCACCCTCCGCTTTTTTCTCATCTACGATTTTTTTAACTATTTCGTAAGCCTTATTTTGCAGGGGTAAATCCAGATAAAGAGTCAAATTCTTACCCGGTACTGGTGGAGTTTCCGATAAAGTCACCAAAGGCTGACCAAGAGCATCCACCTGCAAGGTTTTCTTACCGGCTGAGCCGGAAATATTGTCGTTATAACTTTCCTCCACCCCCATCTTTCCTTCAATCACCGGTTCAAGACTGTCCCCTATTCCAACATATCCAATGACATGAGCAAATGCTTCTTTATATAAGTAATCCCTTTGAGGATCGGTTGATACTGATATACCTGGATATTTAGAAATATTTGCTTCAATTGCTAAGACCTGTTCTTTGCTTAGCCCCCTGGATAAGATTACTGAGGTTTTTCCCTGATCTATTTCCTTGTACACTCTCTCTTGGTCTACAGGCAGAAGCATACTGATCTGATTGATTACACTTCTACATAGTGTAAAGTTACTATTACCAAGCATGCAGTATGCAGGGGAAAAATTCACGCTGAAAGCGGGTTTGTTTCTGACCAGGTAACGTCCCTGCCGATCGTAAATCACACCTCTTTCAGGTTGAAGGGAATATTCACGAAATCTATTTTTATCCGCCAGTGCAAGAAGTTCCTCATGTTTTTGTACTTGAAGGATATAGGATCTGGCTATTAAAAAGAATCCGGATGCAACTAATAGAATAAAAACGAGGGTTATACGCCATTTTGCTGAGGATATATTTAAAGAAAAGGGCCTATCTTTGGCAGATAATACATTACTCCCATCCAAAAAGACCTCAGATAAACCGGGCATTTTCTTAAAACCTTTGTTTTTACTGATCGGATGTATTACATCACTAAATAACTCTTTTTTCATAGAAGATGTGTTTATTTAGATAACTGAAAATATAAACGAATACCAGAGTGAAAATTAATCCGAATAACATTGCCTGAATATCAACCGACTGTCCTGCAAAAAAAACAAACTGATAAATTACGGTACATACGGCAATAACCAAAGCATTGGAAATAAGGTCATTAATTATATATTTTCTAATAAATCCGCTGAATGCCAGAAATGCTGTAAACAATAGGGAAGATAAACCGATAATGGAAAATCCTTGAGCATCTATCAGCAGTCCGCTTAAAAATGCGCTAAACATAGCATATCTGGTTTTTCCGAAAAGCAAAAGGGAAAATGCAAATGCCATTACCAGATTGGGATTGAAATAATATCCGAGAATCTCAGCAAAGAAAGAAGTCTGAAATATTACTAAAACTATACAGGCAAATGTCAGAATCAGATATTTTTTCATAAGTTTAGTCTGTTAATACAAATACCTTTCTGATTTTTGATAAATCCAGAAATGTTTCCAGATATGCACTCTTTAATGTTTCCGTAGGTACTTCCACTACTTTTGTCACTTTTCCTATCAAAAGCCCGGGAATAAATACTCCATCCTTCCCTGAAGTTACAATACTATCATTCAGGTTCAGTTCTTCGGAGGGAAGAATTCGTTCCATAATGATGGAAGAACCGTACTGTCCATTTGCCAGACCTTCCGTCCGAGTACCGGTATCTGCATCAATTACAGCTATTGAAACATTAGGGGAACTGATAAAATCTGCCTTGCTTTTAAAATCAGAAACCTCTCTTATCACTCCAACCAGATAACTTCCTCTTAGCACATTATCCCCAACCCTGATACCATCTTTTGCCCCTTTATCAATAACAAAAGTTGTCTGTGTCGGATCTAGAGCATTCCCCATTAGATTTGCCATTACCAGATTTTTTTCGGTTGTAGTTTTTATTTTTAATTGCTCTTTTAAAAGTTTGTTTTCTTCCTCCAGAAGCTTGAGTTCAACCACCCGTGATTTCAGATCCAGGTTTTCTTCAATTATATATATGTTTTCCTGTCTGAGCTCTTCAACTTTTTGGAAAAATGACATCCCCTCTTTTACATCAATCGCTGCTTCCCGCATACCAAACTGAAAAGGAAGAAATACCTTATGTACAATAAACCTGACGGGTTCGAGAAGATTTAGCAGACCGAGGATAAATACAAAAGCGCTGATGTATAAGAATTTCATGTCAGTATTTTAGTATGAATCAGGTACAAACTAAAGAAACGGTAATTAATAGATCCGGACTTTTCTTAGAAGTTCCTCATCATCCAGTACTTTTCCGCATCCTTTAACCACACATGTCATGGGATCAGATACTACATGAACAGGAACTTTTATTTCATGGGACATCAACTTATCCAGACCTTTAAGAAGTGATGTTCCTCCAGCTATAGTGATACCGTTTTTCAGGATATCCGGAACCAGTTCCGCAGGTGTTTCCTCAATAGCATCCTTTACCCCGTCAATAATAGAATAAACTGGTACTTTTAATACGTCCCTTATTTCCTGAGGAGTAATTTCAATGGATCTGGGAAGTCCGGTTTTTAAATCACGACCCCGAAATAAAGCTGTCTCCTTAAATTCCCCCTCATACTCCATTACATTCCCAATACTCATCTTTATTTCCTCTGCAGTCTTTTCACCAAGAAGCAGGTTGTATTTGGTTTTTGCATAATTCACAATTTCCTGATCCAATTCATCTCCGGCTACTCTTAAAGACTTATTTACCACTATTCCTCCCAGAGAAATTACCGCTATCTCACTGGTTCCCCCTCCCATATCCACAATCATGCTTCCGCAGGGATCCAGTACCGGCATTCCTACACCGATTGATGCCGCCATCGGTTCATCTAAAAGAAAAGCATCTCTTGCTCCTGCATTTCGAGCTGCATCTATGACAGCCTTTCTTTCTACTGATGTCACTCCCTGAGGAACACCTAAAACTACTCTGGGTTTTGGGATTTTGGGAAATTTTGACGGCATTTCATGAACCCGTCTAATAAAGTGAGAAAGCATCTTTTCCGTTACATAGAAGTCGGATATCACTCCGTCTCTTAAAGGACGAATAGCACATAAGCTCTGGGGAGTCTTTCCCAGCATCCTTTTTGCTTCACTGCCTACTGCCAGTATTTCTTTTGATTTTTTATGGATAGTAACAACAGTAGGTTCTCGGATCAGAATACCCTTACCCTTCACATACACTAAAGTATTGGCTGTTCCCAGATCGATTCCGATGTCATATGAAAAGTGCTCCAATAGTTTGTTAAGCATAGCTAGCTGGAGTTTATCATTTTATTTCTGTGTATCCTAGGGGTTGAAACTCTACCTGTATAGTATAATACACGTATGGCAGTAGTACCTATTCTTACAATTCCAGATAAGCGGTTGAATATGCAGTGTGATAAGGTGACTGTTTTTGATGATAATCTCAGGCAGGAAGTACAAAATCTTATTGATACCTTATCCCATGCAAAAAATCCGGAAGGTGCAGGTCTTGCAGCCCCACAGATAGGGGTTATGAAACGTATGGTTGTTGTAAGAGATTTTTATACGGAACCGGGAAACAGAGATAAAATTCTTTCTCAAGACATCCTTCTGGTAAATCCTAAAATCATAAGTCATTCCAAAGAATTAATTACCGACTGGGAAGCCTGTCTTAGTATTCCTGATACTTTTGGTCTTGTCGATAGGTACAAGAAAGTTAAAGTAAAAGCGCAGGATATTGACGGTAACGAAATCAAACTGAATGCTAATGGGTATCTTGCCCTGGTGGTTCAGCATGAATTAGATCACCTGGACGGCATCCTTTTCACGAGCAAGGTGAGGGGTGAAACTGTAAATGAGGAAGAACTGGATAAAATTCTTGCTCAAAGAAAATAATATTATGGAGGAGACAGTAAACAAAATCAACGTTGCCTTTTTCGGAACTTCCGATAGATCCATCCCAATTCTTGAATCTTTAAATAATGATCCCCTGGTTAATCTGGTGCTTTGTGTAACAAAAGAAGACACTAAAGTAGGAAGAAACCAGGAGATAAGAGAAACCGAAGTTAAAAAATGGTCATTAGCCAACGGAATAAAATGCATCACTACAAACAATATAAAGTACAGCACAGAACCGATTACTGAAGAAATATCTTACTCAAATATTCAATTGGGTATAGTGGCTGACTTCAGTTTTATTATTCCTGAATCAATTTTTCGGATGCCGAAGTATAAATTTATTAACATTCACTTTTCCCTGCTTCCGAAATGGAGAGGAGCATCCCCCGTTCAGTTTGCCATTTTGCACTCAGATGAAACAACAGGAATAACATATCATCTTGTCGATAAAAAGATGGATACCGGAGAAATTATTTATCAAATCGGATATAAAATGCTGGGGACGGAAACTTCAGGAGAACTTTATGATCATCTTTTCGCTCTGGCTGCAGAAAACCTTCCGAAAGTCATCCGGGGATATATTGAGGGTACTCTAACCCTTCAAACGCAGGATGATTCTCAAGCCAGCTATACTCTATCCCCTTCTCATCCTAATAGCACTTTTATATATAAGGAAGATGCCCGTATAGATTGGAAGAAATCTCCAGAAGAAATCGAAAAAGCAGTAAGAGCATTTCATCCCTGGCCTATTGCCTGGACAACCCTAGGAGAGCTTCAGGAAAGTACATTCGGAAGAAAAGATCCGGATCCTAAAAGAAATGAAAAAAGAGTAAAAATCCATGAAGCAGTTGTCAAAGATAATATGCTGAAAATCAGGAGACTTCAGGTGGAAGGATCAAAAATTATCGAATGGGACGGATTTGTTAACGGATATACTCCGAAAGCTGAAATGAAGTCTGAAAAGAAAACTAATCAAAAAGATGGAAATTAGGCATTAACCTCAGCATTTTCTTCAGAGGTAATTTCGGATGCAATTTTGGCTTCATCAAATTTAAGTCTCTTCAGACATGAAGCACAAATTCTTAAAGTTAATGGGGTGCCGTCAATAATGAATCTCTTTACCCGCAGATTTGGTTGCTGCTTAATGATGGTACGTCGGGTAACACGTCGTCCGATTCCGCGAGGAACCTGGTTACCTTTCATATATCCTTTGTTGCATATCTGACAAACTTTAGCCATAACAGGTGTGATTAAACCACATAAGTATAAACATTTCAAGGATTATTTAGTTTTTTATCCCCTACTCCGTGTGAAATGTAAAAAGCCAATCAAATTACCGAGGGGGTTTATAAAGATATGGTCATTATGGTAAAATTTTTTGGCTTATCCCTAAGTGATTGGCCTTCTTAGCTCAGTTGGTTAGAGCGGCGGTTTTGTAAACCGCAGGTCCAGGGTTCGAATCCCTGAGAAGGCTCCATTAACTTTACCCAACCACTACCATAGATTTTATGATACTCTAACAACATTACAGTGGAATAATTTATTCCTAAACCGGCATAAAGTGAAAGGAGAATGAGATGGATAAACGTTCGGTAATTGGTGTCATCTATACAGATGAAAATAGTGCCAAAGAAGCACGTGAAAATATACTCACTATGGCACAACTGAAGGCAGAGTTGGAAAAAAATGGACACAAAGTACTGGGATATACAAAAGAAGCAACAGACGGCAATCAACTCGCAATAGCTTACATCGAGTTAGATCAAACCTTTCGTAATCCTGAGATACACCATGTCTGGGTATTTTTTCTAATCGAGGATGGTAAAATTAAATTTGCTGAGGATTTTTACGGTGAAGCAAGGGATTTCTTAGCCAATAACTATCCTTGATTCTAAATATACAGTATGAGCAGTTCAATATAGTGAGATTATGGAATCACTATTTTTGCTGCTCATACAACTCACTATCACTTTATTCACATATGGACTCAAAAAACTTAACATGATAACATTTCACTTGTATTGCCGAGGTACCAAAGTGGCCAACTGGAGCTGACTGTAAATCAGCTGGCTTATGCCTACGGGGGTTCGAATCCCTCCCTCGGCACCATGTTTATGCCCACTTAGCTCAGTCGGTAGAGCAACTCCATGGTAAGGAGTAGGTCCGCGGTTCGATTCCGCGAGTGGGCTCCATTAATCCATAATTTATATCCGAACAAAAAATTCCAATTTGGAATAATAAAAAAAAGGACCCCAGAAAGTAAATACTGAGGTCCTATCAAATGCTACTGATCTTCTTTCGTTCCAGCGGCAATCTTATATGCCCGTATCACCTCTGCTGCATACTCCGGAGTAGCACCTGCTACCTCCAGGTGAGTCAAAGGTGTTACATGCGATTCAGTATTAGCAGTCAGCTCTTCAATATTATTTAACACTTGCACTGCCGTCTGTGTATCACGACGCACTAAGCTATAATATAATTGATCGGATAACATGGTTAACCGATCTGATAAATTGTTATCCTCGTTCATATTCACTCCATTAATATATCTTTCAAATTATCCTCCGGTATTTTCATCTCCATAACCCCTTCTGATGTTATTACCGGTTAGTTGTTGCAAATTTGATCCGGGCAACCCGGCCAGAAAAACAGAATCGGAATGGTGATCAACCTTCCACCCACAAAATTAGCGATGTCGGTGATAGCCTGACTAAATGTGGTTCCAAGCATTGCCATATAATAGCGTGCCTGAAAACTTACAGCCCACCACCATATACGCAGTAAAGGCAGTCGATTGTTTCCCCAATTCTTAATAATACCGGAAGGCACCTCAGAAGGTGATATCTCCCGATACCCGCGGGCAAACATCTTAGCCAGAAACTTGGCATACTCACCTGACCTGGGCAAACTATTCTTTATGCTGGGATCATACCCTGTGATTATTGCACCTGATTCATGCACAATCACAACCCAGGATCTGTGCTTACCCCATAAATCGACTACCTCCTGCACAAACATGTACTGGCTGCGTACCCCACCTGCACCTTCAAGATAATATATCAAACCATTACCATTTAGTGCACCCTGAATTACAGTAGCAAATGCCTCAGCATTCGCCCCTAATCTGTAGATATCCGGTGTATGGTGGATCCAATGAAATAATTGTATCCACATTTCCCGGCTATACATCGGTACATCAGTTATGTATTTATACAACAAATACCAGCTATCAGACCCCCACTTAACAGCAGGACTCACAAAATTTAGAGTGTCCTGACTGTCATAAACTACGGGAGGTCCCCACGGCTCGTTCACAACAATCGTCGAGACTCCGATGCTGAACAAACCAGGATTCTTTAATAACGTCCGAATAAAAATGCGATCTAACTCACTCATAGGGACTACTTCAAAATAGTCGTCGTACACTTGATGGAGTCTTTCCTCCTCGTATAAGATATATTCCTCCTCCGATGTACGGGTTGTTGCATTTACTACATAAGGAATGTATATTTTTCCGCCAGTGTCATCATTATCCTGATAACTGGCTTGGGCTTTTTTAGGTGCTGTAATTGATGAGACTAACACCATAACCATAACCAAAATGCATAGAAAATATTTATTTTTCATCTGAAACTCCTTTCTCAATGAGTAGAATGGGATTTGTGTTATCTGATAAAGTTTATATACAATTATTGCAAATGTTTGATTTTAGATTATGTTGATAATATAATAAATAATCTCATTTTATAGGGGCGTCGGTTAACGGTAAACCACGAGTCTCCAAAACTCGGACTATAGGTTCAATTCCTATCGCCCCTGCCAATTAGTACGATATGCGGGATTAAGTAGTATGTCGTAAGGCTTTCTCCACGTAATATCAAGATTTCCGTCTTTTAATAAGAGGTTCGAGCAAAGCTTAATTATCATATTTCTTTTTTCTTCCTTTTCCCCCATTTCCATTACTTCTTTGATATGAAAAACGTCATTTAAAAAGGTTTCTACGAGTTCTATCCAGTTGTCCGCCGAGTACTTTGTATCATTAAGCAACTCCTCTATCCTCGCACGGTCCTGAAGTAAGTTGTTCTTTTGTTCCTTAAACTCCTCGGCAGTTAATTCATTGTCAGTACGTAGTTTTACTAGATTATTAATTCTTGTTTGTATACGATCATATTGATTTCTAAAATGATCTAATTGCGTGTTATTCTGTTTTACCTCAAAATCATGCCTTGCTTTAACAAGATCTAAGCCTAAACGCCATACTTCGTTATCTATACTTAATTGTTCAAACTTCTTATTAAGTAGATCTTCTAACTTATCAGTTGTAATAGGTGCTTGCGAACAAACACCTTTTTTCTTTGTACAGTGGTGATAATGATAAAGAACTGTTCTATTTGTTCCTTTGTAAAATTTCTTTTTTACTGTTGTAGTTATTGAACCCCCACACTCACCACATTTAATCAACCCGTTGTACTCTTGATTCCAAGAATTAACTCTGTTCTTTGTCCTATCGCCCGCTTTTGATTGAACCAGATCAAACAAAGCTTTACTAACAATAGGTTCGTATGTTCCCTTGAACAACTCCCCTTTGTAGTAAAAATAACCATAATATACAGGATTGCTTAAAATTTTGCGTATATTGCTATTTCCAAGCATCTTTCCTTTACCTGACGTAATTCCGTTATCAAACAAAAATTGAGCTATACTCCTCAAAGAGTGAAACCCAGTGGCATACATTTCGTATGCCTTCTTAATGACAAGTGCCTTTAAGGGATCGGGTTTTATTGTTTTTGTACCTCTTACCTCACCGTAGTTTAAGTAACCAATAGGAGCAGATCTGAAGTATTCTCCCCTATTAACTTTATGCTTCATGGCTCTTCTAACGTTCTGACTTATAACCTTGGAATACTGTGTAGCCATACCAAAGTGTATTTGTAGAATTAACTGGTCACTGTCAGGCGTGTAAACCTCACCTAACGGGCTTCTAATTTCACGAATAACCCCGTCTTGAAGCATTTGTAACAATTTCCCACCCTCCTCGGGATTACGACAAAGTCTGTCAGGTTTCCAAGTGAGTATCGCATCAGCTTCACCTCGCTTTATCATTTTCAGCATAGTATCAAACAAAGGTCTATTGTGAGGTTTATAAGCAGAACCGCTTTCTTCTAGTTCTTTAACTATTTCTAAGCCATTATCCAAAGCACACTTTTTACATTCAGCTTTTTGATCTCCAATTGAAGCTACTTGTCTTTCCTTGGCTTCACTAGATTTTCTGGCATATAAAATGTATTTTAGTTTTTCAGTCATAAGACTAATCCTATATTAACTACTTACCTTGTTAGAAACAGTTAACCTAATAGTTAACTAAACTATATAGTTAGTAGTAACTATATATTTACATATTACTATAGTGGTGAACTGTCCAAATCCATCATGATATCGGAAAAAGAAGAAACATTCTCTGAAATGGCGATAGCTTTTTTATATTCTGCATAAATAAGCTTTTCTATCTGTTGCCACATAAGTTTGTCCTCAAAATAAGCGTAATAGAACTTTCCTTTGAAACGTTTGTAATGAGGTGCTTCAATGTTCACATTAGCTCCAAGTCTTACGTCTTCATAATCACTCTTCCAAATACTAATACCTTTAATTACAAGGTCCCCCCAGTCTTTCGTAGGCACGAGGATTGAAGCGTAAGCGAGTAAATTTCCCGAATTTTTAAGCTGTATTTTAATTTGCAGGTCTGTAACTTCTAGTAAATGTGTATTTTTCATATGGATTTGATTCCTCGCTGTTGAAATATTAAATTTTTTAATGTTTTTATGGATTCTTCGTAGGCTTTAGCATTTACCACAAGCTTTCTAGCAATATAATCTGAATACTTTTCCTCACATAGTTCAGGATCTTCATATTCGAACCAGCCTATTCCACTAACAAAAGTAATACCTATAAAGGAAACGTGTTCAGCATATAGAACACTTGCAAAATACAAATCTTTAGTTTTGAACGTTTTTATTGGCATAAAACCTCCTAAATTTATAAACAGGCAAACAGAGCCATCCACATACAAATCTTTCTGCCTAGAGACTTCTAGACTTCTTCCGTAACGTCATTTCACTTCTAGTAAGCAAGCCAGAACTTGCCTATTACCCTTAAGTTCAACTGACATTCTTAATGTTCTTTGAATCTGGGATTTTGATACTTTAATACCAGCGGCACGAGCACAGGAAACTACAAAAGCTAACACGACATAATCAGAAAAAATGGCATAAGAAGGATTTTCTGTAATTAATCGGAACTGTGCTGAAATTGAAGCTTTAGGATATTTTTTATAATGCTTAATTAGCTTGGGTTGAAGAGGGATAAGTGTGTAAATTTGCATTTTTTTGTCTCCATTTAAATTTCAATACAATTCCCATAAAGTCGGCTAGATTAGAAGCAATAGCTTCAATATCTTCAGTAGAAAGCGGTTGATGGTATTTAGACTCAAATACCTCCCGTATCTTTTGCCTGAGATTTTCATTGAGCCAATTAACTTCCTGGGTTTTCATGAAAAAATATTAATCGTAAGTTTAAGGTTAGTTTATACAGATTAGTTATCAGTAAAGGTGGTATTTTTTGCTGCTATATCAATGACTATGAGATTAGTTAAGGAATATTTAATCTTTCCATTTAAGGGTAAAGGCAGGATGTGACTTTTCAGAGTTAATCTGTTTTTCCAATATTAGGTAAACTTTCAATTCCTTTGTCTTTAAATAACCGTTTTTAAATCTGTTATTTAGTGTACTTATATATGTCCAAAAAGTTCGCAAATTAAAAGTATTAGAAACATCATCAAAAGATATTTTCTCAAAATGATTTTTAGCTAGTGCAGCGAGTAGCTCACCCATAAGATACACTTCACTATCCGAACCCTGTGGTTTTTTATTGGATTGTTTTGAAGGATCAAAATATAACGATCCGAATTCTCCTAGATCTAAAGAGTTATTCTTATACTGAAAAGGGATTATGTTATTGGGCACTTTTATTAAATTACTCTCGTGTAAGGAATCTGTTAGGGATCTCCCTAAGACATTAAACTCAAAAATAAAATTAAGAATGTTATTGTATGAATAGTCAAAAAAGTCATATTTATTCTTTTCATAAGCTTTTGAGACAGTTTCCATGTACGGAAATGCAGCGGATTCACTTCCAAAAAGAGCTAAGTTTTCCATATCAGTTAAGAGATTGTAGCTAAATAAGGTACTGCTTGGGCTAATGGTGTTCAAAATGTGTAAAAATTCAAGCTGCTGGTCAATGTTTGCAAGCGTGTCTAGTCTATCACCAAATAACTCCCCTACTTCTTTCTCTGTAATAATTGCTTGGACTTCTCTCACCATAGTAAAGTCATAAGGAGCCATCTTACAGTAAGCTATAAGTTCAGAAAGCTGTGATAATTTAACATTATTAATTTTAATTTTTTGTAACTCGGTTTCCAAAATATTGATGCTATCTAAGAAACCTTTCTTAAAAGAGTCTTCAATACGAATTGTCTCGGTTCTAATGTGGATCAGCGCTTTCGTAAAAATATCAATATCAAACAATAAGTTTATTAGCTTAAGTTGTTCCGCATGTTTATTATGAGATAGTGATTGAATCCATAGTAAACGCTGTCGCAATTCAGATATCCAAGAAAGAGTTTCTTCTTTCAACTTCATATTCATCTTCATATATTGTCATTATAACTCTAAATTTTTTGCACGAGTATTTGAGGCACTACCACACAACTACGCGAAAAAAGGCTGCTCGGGGTATAGGCCAGCCCACCCCCACTGATTCAGTATTTTCACGCAGTTTGCTTGCTACAACAATAACCAAAGTACCAATTTTTAAACAACAACATAGAATAAAAACTAATTTAAGGGAGGTATTTAGAGAGACTTTTAGCGCGAGTATACGAATGACTACCAACTCGTAAATAGGATAGGTATTTTACTAAGGAAAATTACCCAATTACCTGGGTCATTACAACCTATTAAGTGTTAAAAGGGTAAAATATCGGAAGAGGAAACACCTAATTTTTCAGCGATTTTATAAAGGGTATAAATTGGAACATTTATCTCCCCTCTTTCAATACGACCAATCTGATTTCTATGTAATTCAACTTTTTCAGCTAGTTTTTCTTGGGAAATATTTTTAGCTTTTCTGATTTTAGATATATTCTTACCTATTTCTTTTAGTAAATTTTCGCAACGTAGCATGTTGCATTAACTGTATGATTGGACTAAACTTGAATCTACACCGCCACGTGGTGCAACTGGTAATTTTTTAGCTGCCAATATAATAAATGAACAAGAAAAAGCTAATAATTATACTCTCCGTATTAGTACTTACAGCAACTATGGCGATCTCCGCCTACTCTATATATGTCAATCAAAAAGTAGATTATAAAGCTCCAGAGGCAATGAAACCTGGAACCTATCTTTGCAACAAAAAATTCATAAGTATTTTTAATAAGTATGAAAGAGAAATTAAAGCTAAACACGAATACACCCGTAAACTATATGAAATGAATCAAACACAGCTAAGTGACTGTTATAAACACAAATGCGAAGGTCTGAACACAGAGGATTGCGCAATTAAATGTTCGACAGAAAGCGGTGATCTCAACAGAGCTGCAGAAGTAGGTCAATTACGAAGTGAATACCAACAATTGCTTGATAAAGCCTGCAATTAGAAAGCCTTTAGTATGACAACTAAACTTATACTTATAGTTATTACACTAGGAATCATATTTATTAGAACTAAAAGAGAAGATAAGACGAGCGTAATCTATGGTTTAATTTACTATTTAGGAATTCTACTTTTAGGAATAGCGGTTGTTAATTCAATATTCTATATAACGAGTTTGATCCTTTAAAATGAATAAACATGTATATGAATAAACCTTTTGTTCGTTATAGCAGTTTAATTAACAATAACTGGACTAACCATACCCCAGGTAAATGTAACATTTTGTTTGGGATTGATGCAGTTGGCTTAACAGTCGTTGATGACTTGAACACATTAGGAACAGTGTTTATTGCAGGTACTACAGGTTCTGGAAAATCTCTTTTTCTTGAGACATGCATCCTCTCAATCATGGAAAATTATCCAACTAATAAAGTTAGTTTCTTACTTATGGATACAAAAGAGGTTCAATTACCTGCATATAATTTACTACCGAACTTAGCCTGTCCTGTAGTAAATGATCCAAAGGATGCTCTCAACATACTTACGTATCTGACCAGTACTGTTAAAGAAAAAGACTTCCCCACCATTCTACTCATAGACGATTTCTATGATTTGATACAAGTTAACGCTGAATTAACACATAAGGTTATTGTTCAACTAATAAAACATAAAAACCTGCATGTCATATTAAGTACATCATCACCATGCGTTTATAGAGGTATAGGTTCAATACAACCTAATACAGCAGTAGCGTTTCGCGTAACAGAATCCGCAGATTCAGAATGCATATTAGGAATCAAAGGAGCTGAAAAACTAAAAGGTAAAGGACAAATGATGCTTAAACGACCTAACAATCAGAATATCTTAAAAGTACAAGCACCTTTCATAAGCAGCGAGGATATTAATGCGCGATTACAGAGATTTGCGGCACAATCACTACCTACATTTGACCCTGCATTATTAAAACTAATAAGTCCACGAACCAAAAAAATTGAAACAGATACCTTGCTTGAGGAGGCAATAACTATCTTGAGATTTAACAAACTATCGACAGTAGGAGATATACAAAGAAAGCTACAGGTAGGATACGCAAGAGCTGCAAAACTGCTAGAACAAGCAAAAACAGAGGCTCAGGAAGTAAAGTAACAAACTTATGAAAATTTACCTTGATATTAACGGTACCCTTTTGAATAAAGATCTATCCCCCGCCCTGTACCTCGATGAGTTCATAAAAAATGTAATTGAAAAATACGATGTGTACTGGCTAACTACGCATTGTAATGGTTCTGCAGCAGAAACATTAAACTACATTAAAGAGTATGTGAAACCAGAAACGTTCGAATACATGAAAAGAATAAAACCAACAAAGTGGAATGTTATGAAGATTGAAGCTGTCGACCTGGAGAATGAATTCCTATGGTTTGATGACTACATATTCCAAAAGGAGCAGGAGATGCTTAAAGGGATTGACAAGAAAAGGTGTTGGGTTGCAATGAAATTACAAGATAACCCACAACAACTAAAAAATTATCTGAAAATATAGATAGTTGATCACAACATAGTTCTGAAGGCGTCATACGCTTCCTCATATCCAATACCCAGCAAAATATCAATAACACTTAGTAAACGTTCTTTGTTAGCACCAGTTAAGGCAGAATTGCCCATACAAGATACAACCAGTTGTGTTAACTCTTTTGCCATATAATGATCCTGTACTACTGGAGACTCTTCTGAAACGAGTTCACACAAAGCAACAGCAATGAGATTGATATCTTCCTTTAGAGCGTTGCACCGCTTTAGGTACTCCAACGCATGATGACTGCCACGAGGGTTAAATATGTCAGTCTTTAATGTGGAAAAAAACCCTTCTCTAATAAGTTTTTCTAGTAGCTTTGTGCTCAAAGTATCTCTTGAAAGAACATACGATGCCCTTTCTCTCACATTTGGGGATGGTTCTTCTTTTGGGCTTACTAATCTCTTTAGAAACTCTATAGTTTCGTTTGGCTTGGTATTATGCTCTCCCAACGATGACTCCAGGGAAAATGCAAAACCCTCCCTTGCATGTTGATACTTCAGTTGTTTGTTAAATATCTTATCTACAAAAGCTTTAATATCTAAATCCCAAAAGTACCAGCGATACCCAACCATACTACCTATATCGTGTTGCACGGTTTCACTATAACTATCAAACAATTGTAATATTATTTCCGTTTTTTCCTGAAGCCGCACCTTGCCCAATTTATCCAGATATCTAATTATTTCGTAATCCAGACCAGGTATCTTTAACTTTATACAACTATCTACAATATCCGAGCCTAATTTGTAATAGTAATCAGATTTCTGAAGATAGCCTAAGTAATTCACTAACAGAGCAACAACAGCCTGGGAAGGATCGGAAGCAGCTTTACTTAGTAAAGCTCGTATCTTTTCATTCTCAGGATATTTCAAAGCAACATATATAGCAGCTTCTACGCTAACGCCTCTAACAGAGTTAATACCAATAGACATAAGGTCACGAACATCATTGTCTGTGCTTATTTTTATACGAGTTTCGGCGGGATCGGTATCCTCATAAAGCAGCTCAATTGAAGCAATAGTTTTGTCTAGAGCATCTTTATCTAATGAATCTATATTGTGCTGGCATATATCTTTTATTTTTCTAATAATAGATAAACGTGCCCAGGTATCGTTCGCAGGAATAATACTGGCGAGATAGTTAATTCGGATAATATCAGTTGTAGGAGATGCGATAATACCATCCACTAGATTTCCTAATATTTCCTCCTTAAAAGAAGAGGATACCTTCACTAACTTTAAACCTCTCTCTGGATATGCAGACCCGAAAGCGAGTATGTTATCCCTTAAGCTCCAGTTGTCCAGCTTAAACCCAGAAACTTTTTTACCCTGACAAATTTTAGCTAAGGTTGCATCAGTATATTTAGAAAGATCCACTACTTCACTCTCAAAAGTGCCAACCGTAATAGGTCCAATGGCGCGGTCAAAATGATCTTTCTCGGATAACACTTCCTGCAAACATTCTTCTGCATCTTTTCTAACTCTACTGTCGCTAATACCAGTAATTAATTTTTTTATTTCCTGTATTAGTGGATCTTTAGAATCTTTTATCCCTGTAGATTTTAGGAGGTCTTGCATATATCCAGTACGCAAACCATATATTCTCCATACATCGCCATTTAGTAATAGTTTCTTCTTAAAATCCATATAATTTGACGTCTCAGAGAAAGTTTTAATAAGCAGTAAAAACACGATAGCATTATGCTCCTTCAACAATATAGCTGTTGTTTCTTCCATAACAGCACTGTCGTTTTTCACGAGATAATCCAAGCAATATTCAAGTTCCATAGCAAGACGCTCTTTTCTGTCATATTCATGGTCACGTTTATTAAAACCAGACTGGGAATACCAAATATACGAGTGATCATCGACCAAACTACCTACACGTTCATAATCTGCATATCTACCTGAATCTTCTTCAGAAAATGTATTTAGAAGATTACAAAATGTTAGGATCGTCTTAATTGGATATGTTTTAATAAATTCTTCTAAAGAAGTGCAGGCTTCATTAAACACATGGTTTTCGTTATCTCTACCTTGAAAATTAAGTGACAAAGTTGAGCTCCCCACCACCACATCCTCAGGGGAAAAGTGCCCAGTAATAATGCTTTCTAAAATATTTATGGACTCTTCTTTCTGTAAAAACTGAGGAGCTCTTAATACCTCCGCTACTTCTATTCGTACCCAGGAGTGTGTATAGGTAGAAAGCTCCCCCAATATTTTTAGTGACTTGTCTGACGGGTTACTTAACTTCCCTATTAATGTAGCGACATGTTTAAGAATTCGGTAATCTTTTGTGCTTACAACCAAAGAAGACAACATTTCTTCTACATCTGGTGTAAATTTAGAGTCCAGTTGTTCCAAATATTGAAGTAATACATCTTTCACCCCATAATCGTCAGTATTTGTCACAATTTCGTGAATAAGACTATTTTTTAATAAAGAAAACCATTTAGGATCTTTTAAGCGTTTAAAGAAATGCCACTGATAGATAGGGTTCCCAGAAATGCAAGAAACTAAAAAGTCTGCAGTACCTTGATCAATGATAAAGTAGGAGGAAAACAATTCTAACAAAGCTAACACAAGCTTAATATTCGTATTATAAGCTAAAAAAGCCTCCCTGATTAGTACCTTTGACTTTTTAGTGAGCTTGCCTTTTGAAGACAAATCTTTAATTTGCTTAATCCTATCCTTTAAGTCAACAATGCTAAGAGATTGTCTATAAAATTTAGAAGGGGGTACTACACTAGAATCAGTATGCTTTGAAATATCCTTTAATAACCACGACCCTAATTCGGGAATTTTCTCTAATAATAATTCTTTTGTAATACGTTCAAAACTTAACCCATCCCTGTGTACAAGATTCTGAACTTTCTCTAAAAGAATTGATTCACCAAAAACTTGCTTGTAAACAGGCTCCAACATAAATCTTAAAGAAAAATCGGAGTAATTAGAGATCTCCAAATATCTTAGATAATCAGAGGCTACTATATCTTCCTGTAATTTTAACTGTTTTATTAAACGAGTATTTTTCTCAGAAAATTTAGCGTTCTTTTTGGCTAAATAAGCGAGTTCTGCGATATCACTACAGCTGGAAGGAGACATCAAAACTACTCGATACTTATCCGCAGCACCAGCTGAAATATTTTGCTTAATCAAAGAATATTTAGTGGAAAAAAACTCAAGTATACCTTCCTCACGTAATTTTCCTATTGTCCAGTGAGTGATAGAAGCAGTAACCTTGCATTCGATAAAGTATGTGGTTGTACCATCAAAAAATTCAATATCGTCACCATCATTATTTTCAATACGTACATAAGCATTTGTAGGCAACCATAACAACTGCATCACCAAAAAACTAGCAACTTCCTTCCGATAAGAGTTACCCTTATCGCTAGCTATGCCACCCCGTGATTTTAACAATGCTTTTTCATTTTCATCCATAAGGGCATTATAGGACTAACACTGAACAGCACAATAGAAGTTCACCAAATATTCCACCAGTGCCTGCCAGATTTTTTCATTGTAAAACCAGCAATAATTTTCCAAAGGGTTAAGATAGATCGAACCTTAAAAAAAGAAAAAGGTCAGCTGGGGTAAGCTAACCTTTTGTATGTAACTAAATACTTTTTAGTTGCCCGTTACATAGTAGTGAGGAGCGCGAGCAACTTTTCCAGTCTTTTCCAGTGAACTAATGGCTCCAAGTACTTGTTCGGGTGTAACATCCACCCCCTGAGCCAATAAAGCATTACGTATTGCAGGAGGATCGGGATAGGGATTCGTGGTTGCAAAAGAAGCACGAATCACAGTCAAAATCAACTTCTCAAGA
>DBRB01000004.1:0-132 GCA_002305475.1 candidate division WWE3 bacterium UBA1379
AGGCGGCGAGATATTTGTGCTGGACATGGGAGAACCGGTGAAGATTGCCGATCTGGCCCGTGACCTCATCACCCTGGCCGGCTATGAACCGGACAAAGATATTCAGATAAAATACACCGGCATCCGCCCCGG
>DBRB01000004.1:140-16622 GCA_002305475.1 candidate division WWE3 bacterium UBA1379
GGATCTTCATCTCCCAGAAGCAACTGGATGAGAAATATGAAGGCATATTAAATACCATTAACATAATTAACCAGAGTCCCATATCAACACGTAAGGACGTTATCAAACTGGTCTCCAAACTGATCCCCGAGTATCGGCGAACCTTACATGATGTAAAACACGAAATTGCGTTGACCGGGGAGGAGAACGATAGCTGAACGATAGTCTAGCAATAGTTAAACAGTGGCTGAGCAATGGGGGAGCAATAGTCAAACAGTGGCTGAGCCATAGTGGAACGATGGTTAAGCAATAGCTAAGCAATAGGAAACGACAACCGCTCAACTATTGTCATTACCGGAGGTAGTATGTTTGGNNTACAGCAAATGAATAGAGCTGCTGTTTCCATACCATCAAACATTGCTGAAGGAACAAGTAGAAGAACTAATAAAGATAAAGCTTACTTTATCACTATAGCGTATGGATCCTTGATGGAGTTAGTCTGTCAAATGGAGATCTCTTTAGAAATCGGATATATACAGCAGAAAGAATATGACGATTTTATAAAAAAGTCAAAAAACCTTGCAGTTAAGATGAGCAACTATCTAAGCACAATAGTTAAACAATAGAGGAGCAATAGACTGGCAATAGCGAAGCAATCGTTAAACAACTGCTTAACAACTGCTTGACAACCGCTCAACTACTGTTCCAAAGCGGAAGGAAGCATTAATAAATGTCAAATGAAAGTAGTACTAAAAAACGAATATACTTAGCCTCCCCCCACATGAGCGCCGAAGGCTATGAAATGCAATATATAAAGGAAGCTTTTGATACAAACTGGATCGCTCCACTGGGGGCAAACGTAAATGCCTTCGAAAGAGAACTGGCTGATAAGGTAGGCATCAAAGCAGCCGCTGCCTTATCATCAGGCACAGCAGCGATTCACCTGGCACTCAAAGCAGCCGGAGTAGGGGAAGGAGACATCGTATTCTGCCCCAGCCTTACATTTTCAGCTACAGCCAATCCAATAATCTATCAAAACGCAACCCCGGTCTTTATAGATAGCGATTATGATACCTGGAACATGAGCCCGGTTGCGTTGGAAAAGGCTTTTGATAAATACCCAAATGTTAAGGCAGTGCTGGTAGTCCATCTATATGGATTAGCTGCCGACTTGGACAAAATCACGGCTATTTGCAAACAGCACAACGTTCCCTTGATTGAAGACGCTGCTGAAAGCCTGGGTACAAAATATAAAGGCAAATACACCGGAACCTTTGGAGATTATGGAATCTTTTCCTTTAACGGCAACAAGATCATCACCACTTCCGGCGGCGGCATGCTGGTAAGCAATAATGAAGAAAAAATAGCCAAAGTCCGCTTCTGGGCCACCCAGAGCAGAGACCCCGCCCGTCACTACCAGCACAGCGAACTGGGCTACAATTACCGCATGAGCAATATTGTAGCCGGAATTGGCCGGGGACAGCTTAAGGTTTTGGACAAGAGAATAGAGAAGAAAAAAGTCATATTCGAATTCTACAAACGCGAACTGGGAAACCTCCCGGGTGTAAAAATGATGCCGATTAATGACTGGAATCAGCCAAACTACTGGCTCAGCTGCATGACACTNNGATATAATGGTGGCATTGGAAAAAGAAAACATCGAATCCAGGCCTATCTGGAAACCGATGCACATGCAGCCTTTCTTTGAAGATTTTGATTTTATAGGTGATGGAGTATCAAAAGAGCTATTTGAAAACGGCATCTGCCTGCCCAGTGATACAAAGATCACGGATGAGGATTTGAAGAGGATTTCTACTATAATTAGTGATCTTTTTAGATAGAATTTATTTAGGACTTGCAAGGAGATAGAAGATGCCTAATCAAGTTAAAGATTTGATTATCATAGGTGCTAGCGATTTTGGTAGAGAAGTTGCAGCTTTAGTTTCGAGTATAAATGAAATTAAAAAAGAATGGAATTTTTTAGGGTTTGTCGATGATGGATTAGAAGGCTATACAATAGAAGGCTTTAAAATACTCGGAAAACTTGAGTCTATTTATTTAATGAATCCTAAACCTTATGTGGTTATTGCAATTGCAAACACAAGAATAAAAAAGAAAATCGCAGAAGAACTCGAGATGAACAATATCCCTTTGGCTACCTTGGTTCATCCTTCAGTTATAATATCAGATCATGTTGAGTTAGGTGTAGGAAGCATTGTAGCAGCAGGAACCATTTTTACGATCAATACAAAATTAGGCGCAAACTGTATTCTTAATCTTGGGTGCAGAATAGGTCATGATACGATAATTGGTAACTATTCGAGCTGTATGCCTGGAACAAATTTGGCTGGTAAAGTAACTGTTGGAGAAGGTTGTTATTTTGGTCTCAACTCTTGTGTAATCAATGGCTTAAAAATTGGCGAATGGTCTACAATAGGTGCTGGAGCAGCTGTGGTTAGAAACATTCCTCCATACTCATTAGCAGTTGGAGTACCGGCAAAAGTTATAAAAAGCTTGGACCAATAAATCGTAAAGCTATAAAAGAAGGTTGGATTTATGAGAATATTAGTGGTTGCACCGCACCCTGATGATGAAATTATAGGTGTTGGAGCTACGATAGCTAAATATGTAGCTCAGGGTCATGTAGTATATGTTTGTATTACAACAAAAGGTATAATGCCTTTATTTGAGGATTCTTTAGTTGCTCAAACTAGATCAGAAACTATTTGTGCCCATAAAGAAATGGAGATTGAAAAAACCTTTTTTCTTGATTTCCCAGCTGTCATGTTAGAACAAATTCCACGTCACGAAATCAATGACAAAATACTAACTGTTGTGAGTGAAGTAGAACCTGATATCGTATACATTCCTCATTTTGGTGATATGCAAAAAGATCATCAGATAATCGCTGAAGCGGCAATGGTTGCTTTAAGGCCGAAGTACAAACATAAAGTCAAAGCTGTTTATGCATATGAAACGCTCTCAGAAACAGAGTGGAATATACCACATGCTGCAAATGCATTTATTCCGAATGTGTATGTAGATGTTACGGGTTTTATTGATAAAAAAATAGAAGCTATGAAATTATATGAGTCTCAATTAGCTGATTTCCCTAATCCTAGGTCGCTAGAAGCGATAGAAGCGTTAGCAAAATACAGAGGCTCAACGATAAATGTGAAAGCAGCAGAAGCGTTTATGTTAATAAGAGAAATCATGTAGCTTGGAAAGATGATCAGAAGAGTGATGGTGGTTGCAATTTGAATTCAGGAATATACAATCGCTTTGTAAAAAGAGTATTTGATTTTGTTCTATCATTAGCAGCACTGATCGTATTAAGTCCAGTTTTAATAGTCTTATCGGTACTAGTAAGAATAAACCTTGGAAGTCCTATACTATTTCGGCAAGCAAGACCAGGCTTAAAAGAAAAAATATTTATTTTTTATAAATTTAGAACAATGACGAACGAAAAAGATGAGTTTGGAGAGTTATTGCCTGATGAAAAAAGATTGACTAGATTTGGGCGATTTATGCGATTATCTTCATTGGATGAATTACCACAACTATTCAATATTTTAAAAGGAGATATGTCCATTATTGGTCCAAGGCCGCTCCTTGTTGATTATTTACATCTTTATAATCAAGAACAAATGCTGAGGCATACTGTTCGTCCTGGTTTGGTTGGATTAGCAGGCGTAAAAGGAAGAAATGCTCAAAGTTGGGAAGACAAATTCAATTATGATATCCAATATGTTAAAAATTTATCCTTTTGGTTAGATTGCAAGATATTTTTTTTAGCTATTTACACTGTCTTAAATCATAAAGGTGTGAATCAAGAAGGGGCAGCCACATCTCATCCATTTAAGGGAAATGTACATAACGACTCTTGATGAATTTGGTTAAGAGAATCAATTAAAAGGAAGATTGTAGGATGATGAAAAAACTGGAGATTTCAAAAATCATAGAATTTACTAACACGCTTAATGAACTTTATACATTTGTTGGTAATGAAAAAGATGAGATCTATGGATTCTCAAGTATTTTTGAATATAAACCCAACACAATTACGTGGGTAAGGTCGAATAGTGTATTTGATGATAAAATGGCAGATTATCTGCAAAAACCAATTACTTTATTAATTGCGCCACTTGATTTTAAAAAAGAAAAAGAATGTCTGAACTGTATAATGACAGAAGACCCGCATAGAATTTTCTTCAGCATATTAAAAGAATTTTATAGCGAGAAAGAAAAGTTTTCGGTAGGAACAAACAACACAATTTCTCCATCTGCTAAAATCTCAAAAGGTGTTTCACTTGGTTATAATTGTTTCATAGGTGATAGGGTCGAAATTGGCGAAGGGACACAAATATATAATAACGTTGTAATACATCATGATGTGAAAATAGGTCAGAACTGCCTTATTCAATCCGGAGCTGTAATAGGCGAAGATGGTTTCGGATTTCTTACTCGGAAAGATGGTGCACGAGAACGAGTAGTGCATTTGGGTTCAGTAACCATCGGGGATAATGTTGAAATAGGTGCAAATACATGTATTTCAAGAGGTGTCATGGGAGATACCATGATAGGTAACGGGTCTAAAATTGATAATCTTTGTCACATAGCGCACAATGTAAAAATTGGGAAGAATGCTTTTGTTGTAGCACATACCATGGTGGGTGGAAGTGTTAATATTGGTGACAACTGTTGGGTGGCTTCTGCAGTCATCCGCAATGGGATAATTATAAATGAAGGTGTAATGGTAGGTCTGGGTGCCGTAGTAGTTAAAGATGTTGAAGCTGGTTCTGTCGTTGTAGGAAATCCTGCTAAAAAATTTGATAATTCTTGAGGTGTACATGAAAGAAAATATTTGGATTCTAAATCACTACGCAACAAGTATGTTTAGAGATCATGGTGGAAGGCATTATTGGTTCGCAAAATATCTTTTAAATAAGAAATATAAGCCAACAATTTTTTGTGCATCGACTATACATAATTCTGATGAGGTTATTGATACCAAGAAAAAGAGATATATTTCGTGCACAACTGATAAAATCCCTTTTGTATTTATTAATACTCCACCATACAAGGGGAATGGCATAAAGCGTATTTTCAATATGATGGCTTTTTATAAGAGTCTTTTTTGCATTACGAAAGAATACGCTGACTTATATGGAAAACCGGATATAATTCTTGCATCTAGTGTTCATCCACTTACTTTGGTTGCAGGAATTAAGATTGCAAAAAAAATGGCAATACCTTGTATTTGTGAAATACGCGATTTATGGCCTGAGGGCTTTATAGCGTATGGATTGTTAAAACAAAACAATTTGTTAGCGAGAATTCTTTATCACGGTGAAAAATGGATTTATAAAAAAGCGGACAAGCTTATCTTTACAATGGAAGGCGGAAAAGACTACATAGTTGAAAAGGGATGGGACAAGGTGTCAGGTGGGCCTATAGATTTGGATAAAGTTTACCATATAAATAATGGGGTCGACTTGGATGTATTTAACTATAACAGGGAGAATTATCAAATAGAAGATCCAGATTTGGAAAACGATTCTATATTTAAAGTCATCTATACAGGATCCATCCGAATGGTCAATAAAGTTGCATTACTTTTGGATGCCGCTAAAATTTTACAGGAGAAAGGTGTAGAGGATATCAAATTCCTTATTTGGGGAGATGGCAACGAGAGGAAACAATTGGAAGTGCGCGTAAAAGAAGAAAATCTAACTAATGTTAGTTTCAAAGGGCGCGTAGATAAAAAATATATTCCTTATATTACTTCCCGCAGCCAATTGAATATTGCATTAGGAGAAAATCTGCCTTTGTATAGTTTCGGTGGTTCTTTAAACAAAATGTTTGATTATTTTGCTGCGGGGAAACCAGTTCTGTTTACTTTTAAATTAGGATATTCAATCATTGACAGATACGGTGCCGGTCTTGAACTTTCTGAGAGTTCGCCAATGAAAATCGTTGAAAGTATACTATATTTCAAAAATCTATCGGAAGAACAATACAGTGGATATTGTGAAAATGCCAAAAGAGCAGCGAAAGAATACAATTTCGAAAAATTAACTGAGAGGCTTATAGATGTAATCAGAGCATAAAGCCAACAGCATAAATTGAGAGGGGAAATAAAGTGGCTATTAAGGAAGAATTGTTACGCAAAATCAGCAGTAAAGAAATAATCGTTGGGGTAGTAGGGCTAGGATATGTAGGATTACCATTAGCTGTAGAAAAAGCGAAGGCTGGCTATAAAACAATTGGCTTTGACATACAGCCACAAAAAGTGGAGATGGTCAATAAAGGAATAAATTACATAGGTGATGTTGTTGACAGTGAGTTAAAAGAACTGGTGGAAAGGGGACTGCTCTCTGCTACTTGTGATTTCAGTTTTGTAAAAGATGTTGATTTCGTAGCTATCGCAGTTCCTACACCATTAGACGAATATCAGCAGCCAGATATTAGCTATGTCAGAGATTCGACGATTGCTGTTGCCAAATATCTTCACAAAGGCAGTATGGTTGTGCTGGAATCTACTACTTATCCTGGTACTACCGAAGAATTGATCTTGCCGCTTTTGGAACAGGGATCCGGATTAAAATGCGGAGAAGATTTTTATTTGGCTTTTTCTCCAGAACGAGTCGATCCAGGGAACCTTATCTACCAGACTAAGAACACTCCCAAGGTTGTAGGCGGAGTAGGAAAAGATGCTACTGAGGTGATCGCAGCTATGTACAGAAATGTTCTGCAGGGTGAAATCTTCGAAGCCTCTTCTCCAAAAATAGCCGAGATGGAAAAGATACTGGAAAACACCTATCGCAATGTAAATATCGGCTTGATCAATGAACTAGCCATACTCTGCAACAAAATGAACATTAATATCTGGGAAGTAATCGAAGCCGCTAAAACCAAACCTTTTGGCTTTACTCCCTTTTACCCCGGTCCCGGTCTGGGCGGACACTGTATTCCCTTGGATCCCTACTATTTGTCATGGAAAGCCAGGGAGTACGGCTTCCATACTTCCATGATCGAATCCTCCATGATGATTAATGACCGTATGCCCGAATACACAGTTGAACGTGCCGGCAAGATATTAAACCGTTTTAAAAAAGCCTTGAACGGAGCTAAAATCTTGATTCTGGGTGTAGCCTATAAAGGTGACATTGATGACTATCGAGAGAGTCCAGCCATAAGAGTAATTAATGAATTCGAAAAAGTTGGATCAGAAGTAGAGTACTATGACCCATTTGTGTCTGAATATAAGGAACACGGCCAAATTAAAAAGGGATTAAAAGAACTCAGCGCCGATTTATTGCAGAAGGCGGATTTGGTGGTCATCACTACCAACCATACCAAAGGGATAGACTACAACTTCGTCCAACAAAATGCCCAATACATATTTGATACGAAAAACGCTATGAAGAATTCAGGCAATCGGGGGAATATTGAACTGCTGTGATTTATATGTCGTTTTATCTGAAGTGAAATAACGGTGTATTGATCGATATGATAATACAGAAGTGTCAGTTCAATTTTGTAATATCAGTGAGGATGCCCTTAGTGAGTTGACAAAGAACTACGAATTTCTTATGGAAACATGGTGTAAGAGAACGTTTTCAAGAAAGAATTGTCTTTTCAATTGGTAACATGACATACATTATACAAAAGATAAAAAACACACTAAGGCGGCAGGGTGGCGATGTATAGCTTAAATAGACAAGAACATAATATAACCTCCAAAGGGGATTTGAGGTTGTGCATATTCATAATTGGGTACCCTTTTTTCGCGACATTAAATATTGCTATAAAGAGTAGTTTCCCTGTTTCTTCTGAGATATGGAGCATTTTGAGCAACACAGCTGCGCTATGCAGTATTATAGTTCTATTAGTTGCACTGGGTACAATGCTTAGGCGAGCGCCGATGTACTTATTGTTATCAGAACTTGTTTTTTTGTCACTTTTTATGATCAGTGTTTTATATGGAAATGTAAGTATTGATACCATTATTGACAAGGCGTTAATAACTTGCGGAATATGCATTCCTATGGCTATCTCAGTATTTTGTATTCGGGACAAGCAGCTTTTGTTGCGGTATTTGTATCTTTCTTCTTTTATGTTTACGGTGATTGTGTGTTATGCGCTTTTTTTTGGCGTAAGTAAAGGAGTTCTTGGTACATACAGTCAAAGTCTGGGATATGCTTTGCTTATCCCAGTAATGATTCAGATTGATCACTATATGGTGAAAAGAAAGGCCATTGATTTAGTTGTTATTATAATGAGCATAATTGCACTAACATTATTTGGTTCGAGAGGCCCATTACCTTGTCTTGCCATATATATTATTTGGCGATGTATTATTCCCGTCAAAAACACCGTTCATCGAATTGTACTCATTACCTTAACTATTCTTTTAGCAGCATTATTTTATGAATTCTGGGGAGATATTGTAAATCTGATTGCCGGTGCCCTTTCAGAATACAATATTAAAAGTTATACACTAGAAAGATTGGTTAGCGGATCTATTGGTGAAAGTCAGGCAAGATTGCTTTTATACAACAGTTATATTGATATGATTAAAGAACGGCCCCTTTTGGGTTGGGGTGTATACGGTGGGTACATTGGAGAAGGCTTGGGTCCGCACAATATGGTATTAGAGTATTTGATGGCATTTGGTGTATTCATCGGAGTAATTCTCACTGTTATATCAGCCTTGCTGGTGCTTCGCCCATTTTTCTTTAAGACAAAAAACAAGTCAGAACAAAAACTGTTGCTAATGTATGCTTCTTATTCGGTTAGGTTGTTTTTCTATTCTGGTGGTTTTTTGAGTAATTATAGTTGGTTTATTTTTTTAGCACTTTCCTTGGCGAGTCTTAACTATGTAAACCGAAAGAATGAGGGCAAAAGTCGTGCAGGAGTTTATGTTGATAGTTTAGATAAGGGGGTGCAAATAAAATGCGAAAATCAATAAAATCTGCTAAAGGAATTGTTCTTACAGTATTACGTGTAATCGCTCCTAGAACAGCAGATAAGATTCGCTATTTAGTTGCTTATAAATCTATATGCAATTTAAAAAATCCAAAAAGTTTTAGCGAAAAATTGATATGGTTACGCTGGAATACATATTATCAGAACAAGACCGTGCTTGATTGTTGTGACAAATATTTAGTACGCGAATATGTTTCCGAAAAAGGATGTGATGATACATTAAATGAATTGATAGGGGTGTGGACAAGCCCTTCTGAGATTAAATGGGATGAGTTGCCTGATAGATTTGTACTGAAGAGAAGCCAAGGATGTAATGATAGTTTTATTTGTGCAAATAAGGGTAAGTACGATAAAAATGAGCTAGAAAAGTATAAGCGAATATGGAAAAAAGAAGAACTGACATATGATGTACCTTTGGCAAAAGTAGCAGGTATTAAACCTTCCGAGTTGAAAAAATGGTATATATGCGAAAAATATCTTTGCGATAGTACTGGGCAAAGCCCAATGGACTATAAGTTCTATTGTTTTCATGGAGAACCTAAAGCAATTCTTGCAATTACCGGACGCTTTGAAACAATCACAGGTGCCATTATGTCGACAGATTGGAGACAACTAGCAACATTGACTGGTAAATACAATAAGCTTGATAAGCCATTAGAGCGTCCTAAATCTTTGGGGAAAATGGTTGATGTGGCAAGAAAACTGAGTGAGCCATTTCCTTTTGTACGAGTTGACCTTTATGATATTGAGGGCGAAGTGATTTTCGGTGAACTTACGTTTTATCCCAATGGTTGCATCAATATGCAGGAGACAGACATTGATGGTGTGTCTATGGCAGATTTCTTGAATATAGGGACGTGAAAATGGAATTATGGGCTAATAACTTTGCTCGCAGCAGTAATAAAAGATAATTATATTTGAATATGCTAAAGTTATTGATATAAATAATAAGGAGTTGAAATAACAAAGTGTGCTGTTGTAAATATGTATCTTTCCAAAATTGTTAAATATTAAGGAGCATATACAAATACATAATGGGTGATGAAATTAATAAATTAAAAGTAATCTCGTCTCTTTTATGGAAATTTATGGAGAGGAGCGGAACGCAAGGGATACAATTTATAGTTCAAATTATACTAGCACGGTTACTTGCACCAGAACAGTTTGGGATAATAGCATTAGTAATGGTGTTTATAAACATTGCTCAAGTTTTTGTTCAAAGTGGATTTAATACTGCACTAATCCAAAAAAAAGATGCTGATGAATTAGACTTTTCTTCAGTATTTTATTTAAGTTTATTTGTAGCCATTTTATTGTACGTACTCATTTATTTTGCTGCACCTTATATAGCAGACTTTTATAGGGATCCAATCTTAGTTTCTATATTGAGGGTTTTAGGATTTACATTATTTTTTGGAGTCTTTAATTCTATACAGAATGCTTATATAGCAAGAAATATGTTGTTTAAAAAATTATTCTATTGCAGTATAGGTGCTACATTGATTTCTGGGGCAGCTGGCATAATAGCTGCATATACTGGATACGGAGTATGGGCTCTAGTTATTCAACAATTGCTAAGCCAATTATCAATAACTATTATTATGTGGTTTACAGTTAAATGGAGACCAAAACCAGTTATTTCTTTTAAAAGTGTTAAGGTGCTTTTTTCATTTGGCTGGAAAATATTAATATCATCCCTTTTAGAAACAATATATGTCGATTTAAGAACACTTATTATAGGAAAAATATATAGCGCATCAACTTTAGGTTATTATAATAGGGGTCAACAGTTTCCGTCCGTTATTGTTTCTAATATAAATGGGTCTATAAATTCGGTTATGCTCCCAACCTTATCAGTTCACCAGGACGATAAGAATATGGTTAGGGAGATAATGAGACGGGCTATTGTCAGCAGTTCATTTTTAATATTTCCGATGATGATTGGGATGGCTGTTGTGGCTGAACCATTAATTAAAATTGTTTTAACAGATAAATGGTTGCCAGCGGTGCCATTTCTGCAAATATTTTGTATTACATATTCATTTATGCCGATTCAATCCGCAAATCTTCAGGCTATAAATGCTATGGGTAGAAGTGACATATATTTAATAATTTCTATCATTAAAAGAGTTTATGGATTAATAATTTTATTAATTAGTATTCAGTTCGGAGTATATGCAATTGCAATTGGACAAGCTCTAACTGCTGTTTTATCATCATTTTTAAATGCGTATCCTAATAAGAAATTACTTGATTATAGCTACAAGGATCAATGGATAGATATAATGCCTTCTGTTCTTGTGTCAATGATAATGGGTAGTATTATATATTTGTTTAAATTTCTTGGCCTTGGAGCATGGGAAACACTTATTTTGCAAGTTGGGTCCGGAATAATTATTTATGTGGCTTTGTCGAAGATATTAAAATTAGAAAGTTTTAGTTATTTAGTTAGTACCATAAAAAAGTTAATTGATACTACTTTGGGGGAACAAAATAGGCCGGTTTAAACATTATCAATTTGGTATAAAGGGTATTTAACAATAGAAAGAAGTGATCATAAATGTATGTAAGGGATTTGTTAGATAAAACTCGTTATAAACTAGCATATTATTATCATTTACATAACTACCAAAAAATAGCAAAGATCATTATAAGAAACGCAACTCCATCTATCAAGAAATTAAACAAATCGCAGATCGAAGAGATAAAGAATTACTACAAAAAAATTGGATTTACAATAAAGCAAGTCCGCTATCATAGAATTCTAACATCGATTAATGATGAGTTTTCCGTAAAATATATACCGGAAGATATTTTTCACTTAAATATTCTTCCCGCTTTAAACTGTAGTAGGCAAGCAATAGGTTGGGGAAACAAAGCCATGTTCGATTATTTTTTTCCTGATGAATCATTTCCCGAAACAGTTATTCGCAACATGAATGGGCTATTTTATGATGCAAAGTATGAAATTATTACACGCGATAAAGCACTATGCATTGCTAAAGGTTTAGAAGGTTTTGTTATTAAACCAAGTCTTGATACCGGGAGCGGAAAAGGAGTTAAATATATAGATAACACATTAAATATAAATGAACTATTTGATAATTATAGATGCGATTATTTAATACAATTACCCATTAATCAACATCATTTTTATAAATCATTAAATCCTTCTTCAGTTAATTCATTGAAAATTATGAGCTTGTTATGGGAAGAGGAAGTAAGAGTGTTATCTACTGTTATTAGAGTGGGTGCAAAAGGTTCATTTACTGACAATGTTTCATCAGGGAATGCCTATATGATTAGCGTTAATCAACATGGTTATATTCAGGGTAAAAAGTTTGATTTTATAGGCAATGTTTTTGAGGAATCTATTGAGAGTTTCTATAATACCGCAGTACCAGGTTATTTATCTGCTATTGATGTTATTAAAAGAATTCATAAGAAACTACCATATTTTAGATTGATTTCATGGGATTTTGCAATTGGCACTAATGAGAACCCCATATTAATTGAATATAACCTGAGATCCCCTGATGCTAAAATGCACCAAGTTTTTAAAGGCCCATTATTTGGGGATTTAACTGACGAGGTATTAGAGTATGTTTATAAAAAACAGACTATGCAATAATCTCATAAAAGAAAAACGGCCTATAATAGGGTTATTAACTGCGGTTCACAAAAATGTTGATGTTGATTAAGATTTTGTAAAGCATAATGCATTACTAATTCTTAGATAATGCTGGGATAATGCCAATTCAGGGGAGAGGGATAATACATGAGCAAAATTAAAGCATGCCATCTAACATCAGGTCATTCTAAAAATGATACTCGAATATTTTATAAAGAGTGTCAGACATTGGTTGCTGCTGGCTATGATGTTTCATTGGTTGTTCAAAATGATGGGGATGAGATTATTAATGGCGTCAAGATATTAGGTGTGGCTAAGCCGAAAAATAGAATTGAACGAATGCTTAAGATTACTAAACAGGTATATCGAAGGGCCCTGGAATGTGATGCCGATATATATCAACTCCATGATCCCGAATTATTGCCTTATGGAATAAAGTTAGCGAAAAAGGGTAAAAAGGTTGTTTTTGATAGCCATGAGTTTTACGATATTCAAATTGCTGAAAAGCATTATTTACCTTCATGGACAAGAGGTCTTGTAAAAAATATGTTTATTTTGTTTGAGAATTATGCTCTGAAAAAAATTGATGCAATTATTCTGCCATGCACATTCGGGGGGGTTAATCCGTTTGATGGAAGGGCGAAGAGAACTATGATACTAGGGAATTTTCCATTATTAACAGAGTTTAAACACGAAAAAAGTAATAATATCAAAACAACTCAAGGGAGCATCTGTTATGTAGGGGGACTTACATATAGTCGTGGTATTACTCATTTAATAAAGGCCTGTTACAAAGCCAATGCAAAACTGATATTGGCTGGAAAGTTTAGCCCGGATCATTACAAAAGTGAATTGGAATCTATCAAGGAATATAGTTGTGTAGAATATAAAGGATATTTAAACAGGGAAGAGGTTATTAAAACAATAAATGAGGCTACTATTGGTGCTTGCACAGTCCTTAATGTTGGACAGTATAACCTAGGCGATAATTTTGCAACCAAAGTATATGAGTATTGGGGAATGGGATTGCCGGTTATTAATTCTGATAATCCTTATGCACGTGAAATTTGTGAACGATATGATTGTGGAATATGTGTTGACCCTGAGAACATTGATGATATTACTGAAGCCATAGAATATCTGCTAAGAAATCCAGATATTGCAAAGCAGATGGGTGAAAATGGGCGCAGGGCTGTTCACGAGGTATTTAATTGGGATGTTGAAGAACATAAATTACTAAATTTATACGAACAATTGATTTAGTAATTATCATCAACTCTTATGGCAATAGCGATTAAATTAATAAGAATCCGCGTTGAAAAATATTCATAATATAGTTGGGTGAGGAGTGAAAACAATTGAACTATGCTATTATCGGCTGCGGGCGCATATCACCAAACCATATTATCGCAGCCAAAGAAAACGAATTGAATATTGTTGCTTTATGTGATGTGCTTCCAGAAGCGATGGAAAATAAGATCAAAAAGTGTGACCTGCCTGCGGACATCAAACAATATACTGATTACAACGAGATGATCGTGAAAGAAAAACTTGACCTGGTGGCCATTGCCACAGAGAGCGGCAAACATGCGCAGATCGCTTTGGATTGCATTGAAAAAGGGATAAATCTTATCATTGAAAAGCCCATTGCTTTATCCTTAGAAGATGCTGATGCGATCACCGCATTAGCAGAAGAGAGGGGTGTAAAGGTTTGTGCATGTCATCAAAACAGATTTAATAAATCAATCCAAAAAATCCGCGAGGCTATTGAGAACAATCGATTCGGCAAACTGTTACATGGCACGGCCCATATCCGTTGGAATCGAGGACCGGAATATTATGAACAGGCACCCTGGCGGGGGACCTGGGAGCAGGACGGGGGTGCCTTGATGAACCAGTGTATTCATAATATCGATTTGCTGCGATGGATGATGGGGGACGAGATCACTGAAGTCTATGCTTATACAGATCGCCTGCAGCATGACTATATAGAAGCGGAAGATCTGGGTATCGCTCTGATAAAATTCACAAATGGAGCTTATGGGATTATTGAAGGAACCACGAATATTTATCCTGCAAATCTGGAAGAGACGCTCTATATATTCGGCGAGAAAGGCACTGTTAAAGCCGGTGGTCATTCGGTAAACATTATTGAAGAATGGCTTTTTGCTGACAAGAAAGATGATCCAAACGCAGTTAAAACAGAGTATCATGAAAATCCGCCTAATATATACGGATTTGGTCATACTCCTTTATATGCTGATGTAATAGATGCAATAAAAAATAACAGAAGACCTTATATAGATGCTGAAGCTGGCAGAAGGGCATTGGAATTGGTTTTGGCTATTTATAAGTCAGCAGCAGAAGGACAAGCTGTAAGATTACCGTTAAAGAGTTGTAGTACGATGGATTTTAAAGGAAGGTTTTAGGGAGGTGATTTGCTTATGTTTCTAAGTCAAGTTTTGGCAGAAATGGATTACCAAGATATAGTCAGCTTTGTAAATGAAAAACCATTTAAGTACTTAGCATTGACCGAATCAACTATAGATTATGAAAATTGTGTATTCATAGATTCTAGTAAATTTATTGATAGTATAGATGATAGCGTTTCGATGGTATTAACAACTGAAGAAATAAAAGCACTTTTGTTAAATAAGCACTTCGGATTATGTGTAGTAAAAAATCCGAGGGAGTTGTTTTTTGAAATACATAATTATTTGTGCGGTAAAGGTGAGTATGTAAGGAAGTCATATGAAACAACCATAGGAGAAAATTGCATAATAAGTCCATTGGCATCTATAGCTGAAAAGAATGTTTCTATAGGAAACAATGTGATAATCGAAGAATTTGTTGTGATTAGAGATAATACGGTAATTCAAGATAACTCTATTCTCAGAGCTGGCTGCAAAATTGGTGGAGTTGGATTTGAGTTTAAAAGAAATAAATATGGTATTGCCAGTGTTACACATGTTGGTGGGGTAATAATTGGTAAAGAAGTCGAAATCCAGTATAATACCTGTGTCGACAGGGCTATTTATCCTTGGGATGATACCATTATTGGGGATTACTGCAAGATTGATAACCTGGTTCATATTGCCCATGGGGTCAAAATGGACAGAAATGTAATGGTTGTAGCTAATTCAGGTATTGGTGGCAGAACAATAATTAACGAGAATTCATGGATCGGTTTTGGGGTTACTATAAAAAATGGAATTACGGTTGGGAAGGATGCACGAGCTAACATGGGGGCGGTCGTTACCAAATCAATTCCAGACAATGGCAGTGTAACAGGAAATTTTGCAATAGATCATAAGAAATTTTTACGAAATATGAAGAAGTCAATAATGGAAGATTAAGTTAGATAATTTTAGGGGGAAGGGTTAAATGCAATTTCGTGATTTGAAGGCACAATATCTGGCCTTAAAGCCGCAGATCGATCAGGCTGTCCAGACGGTTTTAGATGACTGCAATTTTATTTCCGGCAGGCAGGTGAAGGAACTGGAGAAGAGTCTAGCTGAATATACAGACGTGAAACATTGCATTGCCTGTGCCAATGGGACGGATGCCCTCAGTTTGCCGCTGATGGCCTGGGATATAAAAGCTGGGGATGCAGTATTCGTTCCTGATTTTACTTTCTTTGCTACCGGGGAAGTGGTTTCGCTGGTGGGAGCAACGCCGGTATTTGTAGATGTAGATACGGATACTTTCAATATAGATCCGGCAAAGCTGGAAGAAGCGATCATAAAAGTATCAAAAGAAGAGAATTTAAAGCCCCGGGCGGTGATTCCGGTGGATCTGTTCGGCCTTCCTGCTGATTATTCGGCGATAGAAAAAATAGCAGAAAAATATGATTTACTTATTTTAGAAGACGGAGCTCAAGG
>DBRB01000011.1 GCA_002305475.1 candidate division WWE3 bacterium UBA1379
GTATTAGCATTAACAGTAGCTAAAGTTAAAGTACCGGATGAATTAATGGTAGCATCTCCACTCATCTGCACCCCTGTTGCGATATTGGATGCATTACCGATGAAGAGATATCCTTGGGTAAGGGTTGGATTAAGTTTGTTGTTGAAGGTATCCCAGTCATCTGTGGATAAATACCCGTCATTATTGGTGTCAGCTTTTTGTATTCCAAATACACCACTTGTCTGATTGTATGTTAAAGGAGACGTGGCGGAGACAGAAGCTCTAGCTCTTTCCTGGGTGAAGTATTCATTTGTTCCTTCCACAACATCAGTGGTGGAGATCTGAGAACCGTTAATGCGAAGAGTACCGGTAAGATTAACATCACCTGTAACATCCAGGGTATACTGAGGATTAGTATTACCGGCACCGATTCTTCCGGTAGTGGATATGCTGTCACCGGCTGACGCAGGGGTAAGCATTAATCCTGTTCTGCTCCAGTAGTTAACACCGACTGATGAAGCACTGACCCAGCTGAATCCTCCTAAGCCATCATATGTTAATACCTGACCGGAAGAGGGGATATTGTTCACATTAAGGTCAGCTTCATTGATTGTACCGTCTATAATTTCTGTGGTAGATACAACATCATTTCCCAGCTGGAGATTATTATATGTGCCTGATAAATCACCGCTGAAGCTCGTGGCTGTATCCAGAACCTGATTGTTGCCCTGATACAGATTTAATCCTCGTATATCACCGGCTACTTCCAGTTTGTAATCTGGTGCAGTAGTTCCGATACCTATATATCCATTGGTGTTATCCAGGTACAAGTATTCATGTGAAGCATCATATAATCTGGTGGATTGAGTAATTACACCTCCCAGTCTGGCTACATCAACGTCTTTTGTTAAACCATTTTCAAAACTTAATGGACCCGGTACTTCTACGTCAAAGTGTGTTGCAGAGGTAATTCTACCCTGAGCATCTACGGTAAAAGCGGGGATTCTAGTAATTGAACCATATAATCCGGGAGCAACTCCTGTGTCAGTTAATGAAATTTCATCACCCTGCAGCTGAATTCCGTCTCCAACAGAAAGATTTGTGTAATCCGATACATCTATATCACTGCCGTTCCATGTACCGGATGTAATAATTCCACTATCGCTAACCTGGAATTGACTGCTTGCTCCTACTGATAGTGCAGCAAGAGGGGAATTAGTTCCGATACCAAGTCTGAAATTAGAGTTGTCCCAGTAAAGAGAACTGGCATTTTGAGTAAGATTTGACCCATCACCGAAAATTATTCCGCCCGCATCTGCTGAAATATTATTCAGGACATCCATGAAGTCTCCTTCCAGATCCAATCCGCTGAGCATATTTATTTCTTCAGCTGTTGCAACGATTTCTGTTCCGTCAATAGACCAGGTGCCTGCAAAATTCCAATCACCTTCATAATTGACTCCATCAGCCAGATGGGTTTCATTTATTATTCCGGGTTGGATTCTTACGTCATTTAATCCGGTCCCTACTACATCACCATTAATATCAATAATTCCTTCAAAAGTGGTTTCGGTAGTTGTGTCAATGTTTGACACACCATTAATGCTTATAGTGTTTATACCTGTGTTAAATGTTGCCAAATCTTCTACTAAAAGTGTATCTCTTATTTCAGTTGGGGTGTTTATTATAAATGTGAATAAGGGATCCCTTTCTCTTATACCTAGAACGCTGGCGATCTGATCATTTTCATCTTTAGCTTCATTCCCATCTTTTTTAAGATAATTTAGGACAATATTACCATTTTGTAAAATCACACTACCTTTTACTACATTAACAAGAGGTATACAAAGTCCAATTATGAAAGCAGCAGTCATTACACCTGCTGCAACTTTAGTGTAAAGCAGGGGAGTCTTAAGGCTGTTTTTATGGTGTCTGAAATCAATTTTTTGTTTAGTGTTTTTAACTACAGTGGTAGTATCCGCGAATTTAATCTTTGGTGTTTCTGAGACTTTATCCTCATTTTTTATAATATTTTCAGTTTCTATTGGTTTTTGTACAGGGATATCTCTTATTACAATACTGTCATTTGCAATTTTACTCTTCTTCTCTTCTTCTAATTGATTTTTTAAAGATAAAACATCTGCTAGGATAAAGCTTCTGTAACCGTTGCTTTCTCTGAGTGAAGTAATTCTTCCTTCTTGTTCAAGTCTTCGGAGTGTAGAGGGGGATACTTTAATTAATCGAGCAGCTTCTGAGACGCTCAGTTTGTTCTTCTGAAATGTATTAGATTGTGAGCTATTCCGGGCAGGAGTCTTGCTCATAAACTTTTTCCAAACTTTATCATTATCAAACGCTGTTATTACAACATTTGGTAAGTTTACTAAATTTTAAAGAAGTTGATGTTTAGTGTCAATACTTTGATGCAATATTGGTTCATAATATCAAAATAATTTTGAGTATTTTTTCGATAAGTTAGCGGTTTTCAACAAGGGTTTTTTAAATATTTGTTCTAAGTGTCACATAGATAGGTATATATATGTCAAACCTACCTAAAGCGTATAAATTTAAGTGCATAAATTTCTCATGTTCTGAAATGTAGAATTACTCATTTTCAATATATCTACAAAATAAAAAATTCAAAAATCCAGTTTATGACATAAATCAGATTCCTGGGAATATAAACTACCTTTTAAAAAACAAATTAATAATTGAAGTGTGCGATATTGTAAAATGACATGAAGTATTATGAAAATAGAGAAATATAGTGTGTTACGGGTATTGTAAAATGAGTATTAATTTAGCAAAACACACTTAAGTTCTAATAATTACTTATTCCTGGTTTTCGCTATGTTTCTTATTGGGAATAAAAATTTGATTAGAGTTAAAAACATGTCTTATGAGCAGTTTTACGGTTATTCAAAATTGTTATCCGGATATTCTTATCAGAAAATGAGTAAAATATTATTCTTTGTAAAAAAATATAATCAAAAAAATATTTATAAACACGGCTAAAAATAAAAATACATATAAAACTTTGTCAATTGTTGGTATTAAGCCAAATGATAGAGATTAAAAATCGAAAAATTGAGTAAAATTTATAGTTAGTAATTGACTTATAAATATTTAATACTGTAACCTAATTATAATATGAGTAATCTCTGCCCGATGAGCTCTAAGAAAAAATTCATAGCTTCACTTGGAATAATTTTCCTGTTGTCAATTTTATTACCTCAAAAAGCATACTCAAATATTTCTCAGCTGACAATTGCCGTACCTTTGGATACAGGGGAAGACGGAGATATCGTTTCATACAAGAATGGGGACTATAGATTATCTGAAGTGGAATTCGACAATGAATTATTCGGAGTTATTAACTCCCAGTCAGCATTAGTTTTAAGTGATGCAAATTTAGATGTATTCCGGTATGTATCATCAGAGGGAGAAGCTTCAGTTAAGGTATCAGGACGAGGAGGATCGATCAAAACAGGTGATTTCATTACCTCATCAAATATCCCCGGTGTAGGACAAAAAGCGACAAAATCCGGACATGTCTTAGGTGTAGCGTTACAAAGTTATGAACCGGCTAATCCTGATGATGTTCAAAAGATAAATGTGCTGATTGATATCAGGACTGCTTTTATAAATTCAGATATGAAACTAGATCTTTTCCAGCTTCTAAAATCCGGTTTTATCGGAGCTTTTACACCCGGACAATCCATCAGATATTTACTTGCAATAGCCATGATTGTCATATCATTTCTTATCGGTTTTTACAGTTTCGGGAAAACATCTGGGAAAAGTGTTGAGGCTCTGGGAAGAAATCCGTTAGCCGGTCACCTGATTAAATCAGTAGTAGTATTTAATTTCCTACTGACATTTCTAATAATGATCGTAGGATTAGCGATTGCGTATTTTATTCTTACTTTTTAATAAGTGATTAATTAAGAAAATATATGAACTATTATGATTCACTGCTAATAACTACATACTTTCTCCTTACATTCCTTTTTGATCTGCTGCTGATCTATATTCTATATACAAGAATTGTTCCTTATGTATCCAAGCTAAAAGCAGGCGGTAAATCTGAAATCCATCAAGCAGATAAGGCCATGCATATTATTGATGAAGCTCATCAGACTGCTATTCTGATAGTTAAAAACGCAGAAGTCAAAGCGCAGAATCTTTTGGATAGTAGTACCATATTTAATAAAGAATTAAGACGAGAAATGGAATCTTCCATCGAACATATATCAAAGAAGCATCTCACTACTCTTAATGAAGTGGCTGAAAGTATTTTAAATATATATAAGAACGAATTAAATGATCAGAAAGTGCAGAGTCTGTCGGTTGTGAAAAATGCCGCCAATGAAACCAAGGAACAGTTAATCAGAGATCTGGAGGATTTCCGAAATCTACTCAGAGAAGAAACAGCTAAGAGTCGTAAACAAGTCAGAGAAAAGATTGAGAAAAGTTATGAAGAAATAAGAAAAGAACTCGAATCTTACAGAACAGATCAGATGAAGAAAATTGATGAAAATATTTACACTATCGTAGCTAATGCTTCCAGAGAGATACTTACAGAATCCCTTGACATAGAAAGACATAAAAAGTTGGTTTTTGCCAGTTTAGAGGAAGCCAAAAAACAGGGAATATTTGAGGTATAAAATATGAGCAATCCCAGAACCGTCAGAGAGCTGAATATCTGTCTTAATGAAATCGAGGAATATATTACCAGTTTATACAATGTGGGAAATCTGGAATTTTCATTATCCAATGATAATCCTGATTACTATTCTTTATTTGTTAGGATATGTCCCACAGTGTCATCCTTTGCAAAGGATGAGGAAAATAAATTTTCTACTAGGGAGAGTGCTGAAGACTTCCTACAGGGCTTAAAAGAACAGTATAAGAAGCTTCGTGTTATGACATTGACTATGTCATATAAACCTGATGAGAGTACCATAAGTGATGTATATTCATGGATTAATACACATGTAGGAAGTGATATTGTCATGGACTTACAGATAAATAATAAAATAGCCGGCGGGTTAGTCATTGCATATAACGGCAGGTATTTTGATGACAGTTTACGAAAAAAAATTGATAGATATTTTAAGAGATACGAAAATGTTACCCAGCTATTATAGTAAAACATTTAAAGAAATATTAGAAGATACCCGGGAAATCGGTTATGTTGAAGTGGTATCTCATCCTGTGGTTTATGTAACTGGTCTTCCCGGAGTGCGGATAGATGAGGTTGTAATGTTTGAAAATGGAAGCATCGGGTGGGTAACATCCCTATTGGAAGATATGGTAGAAATACTAGTGTTTTCTACCGTTCCGCCTAGAACCGGTACCCAGGTAGTCCGTACAGGCAGCCTGTTACAAACTCCAGTAGGGGAAAATCTAATCGGGCACAGTATGGATCCGTTAGGTAAGTCCTTAAATGATAATGAGATACTTGAACACAATGAGTTTAGATTTATTGATAAAGCAGCACCCGGTATTGAAGAACGGGAAAAAGTTTCTGATCCTCTTGAGACAGGTGTGGCAGTTGTGGACCTGACAATTCCTTTAGGTAAGGGACAACGTGAGCTGGTGGTGGGAGATAGAAAGACTGGAAAAACAGAATTTTTACTGCAGACTATGCTAATGCAATCCAGAAGAGGGACAATATGCATATATGCGTGTATTGGTAAGAAGAAGATTGACATTAAGAAAGTGGAGAACTTTATCCAGAAAAATCATTTGGAAAATACTTGCATGATAATTGCTTCCAGTTCTTCAGATCCTGCCGGGACAATATTTATCACACCATATTGTGCTATGACAATAGCTGAGTATTTTAAGGACAATGGGCGTGATGTATTAATTATACTAGATGATTTGACTACACATGCGAAGTTTTATCGAGAAATATCATTACTTAGTAAAAAATTTCCTGGAAGATTATCATATCCTGGTAACATATTTTATACACACTCGCGTCTCCTGGAACGGGCAGGACATTTTATTACTAAAAACGGTACTAATACGATAACATGTCTTCCTGTGGCAGAAACACAGGAAGGTGATATTTCGGGTTTCATTCAGACAAATATCATGTCTATTACAGACGGGCACGTATTTTTTGATACAAGTCTGTTTGATATGGGTAGAAGACCTGCTATTAACTACTTTTTATCAGTTACAAGAGTCGGTAGACAAACTCAGACAAAGTTACGCTGGGCTGTTAGCCGCGAACTTCTTAGTTTCTTAAGTTTATATGATAGAACACAAGATTTCATTCATTTTGGTGCTGAAATAAATGAGGGTATTACTTCAACATTAAATATGGGAGATAAAATCCTCAGCTTTTTTAACCAGCCAATGGGTCATGTATTGGACATAAATTTGCAGATAGTATTATTCAGTTTAGTGTGGGTAGGTGCATTATCAGGAGAAGATAGTACACAGATTAGAGTAATCTTCGAAAAAGCGGTGATGTCGTATGAAAAAAATGAACAGTTTAAAAAGAAAGTTGATGATCTGGTAGCAACTTCCGACGATTTAAACGTACTATTAGGAAAAATTTCAGGATCTCTACCGGAAATAATGTCATATTTGTCATAGTTATGAAAATAAATAAAAAACTATCAATGGAAATAAGCGGACTTTCGGACACTCAAAAGATTGTCCAGGTGTATCAGCAGATAGCTGCTATGCGAATGAGAAAAGTAAAGTTATCTGTGTTAACTAACCGTAGTTTTCTTGACGGTATAAATAATATCTACGGACAGGTATCCAGCAATTACAAGAAAGGATTGTTTGCAGATAACAAGAAAAACAAGCACATGGTCCGACCGACTAACGGTAAAACAGTCTTCGTATTGTTGTCTGCAAACACCGGTTTGTATGGCGATATCGTCAGAAGGGTATATGATCTATTTTTTCAGGATCTAAAAAGGACTGATGCGGATGTAGTGATTGTGGGTAAAGTAGGAAAAAGACTCCTTGACAGTTCAAATTACGAAAAACAATATAAATATTTCGACTTTTCCGATAGTGGAAGTGATGAAGAAAATTCGAAAGAATTGTTAAAGGAGATTTTACCTTATGAGTCAATTAACGTATACCACGGATATTTTGCCGACGTATTGGTTCAGGTACCGGTAAAGACTCCTGTAGCAGGTAATATCATGAAAGACAGTGAATCCCCTGTAAATAAGACAAATAATGACAAGACAACTTTTTCATGCATTATTGAGCCATCCATTGAGGAGGTGTTAGCATTTTTTGAAAGCGAAATGCTTGAATCCATATTTATTCAGACAGTTTATGAATCAAGTTTAAGCAAATTTGCCAGCAGGATGATTAGCTTGGATAGGGCAACCATGCGAATAAAAAAGAGATTTGAACAGACCAGATATCAGGTCCGAAAAATCAAACATAAAACAACAAACAGTAATCAGTTGAACTTAATATCAAGTATTTCATTATGGAGTACTCATTAATATGACAAACGAACCAGAACAAGAATATGGAAAAGTAAAAAGTGTAAAAGATTATGTGGTGGAAGTGGAATTTTCCGGCATCAACCGTCCCAGTATTCATGATGTTTTGATACTGGATGCGGATCCTGAAATAAAAATGGAAGTATTCCGCTCTGTTAATGCCACAACATTTTATTGTGTTTTGTTAGCTCCTATTCATAAAATTTCACGGGGTGCCAGAGTAAGAAATACTGCCAAATCTCTGGAGATACCCGTAGGAGAATTTAATCTGGGCAGAGTGATTGATTTTTTAGGTAATCCAAAAGACGGAAAAGGGCCGATTACCTCACCGTCTTTTAGTCCGATTTATCATGAATCTCCTCCTTATTCAGTTGTATCTGCTGAACAACAGGTGTTGGAAACGGGTATTAAAGTGGTGGATCTTTTTTGCCCTTTGATTATCGGCGGTAAAACCGGATTATTCGGCGGTTCGGGGGTTGGTAAGACAATTCTGCTCACGGAAATTCTTCATAACATTATCAATAAGGATATGGAAAAAAATGTATCCGTGTTCTGTGGTATCGGCGAGCGTACGAGAGAAGGTCATGAATTATATAACGAACTGAAAAGAACTGGTGTGTTGGACAGAGTATGTCTAGTATTAAGCTCAATGGGTGACAGTCCTACCGTGAGATTTCTTACTGCATTTTCAGCTGTGACACATGCAGAATATTTCCGAGATGTTCAGAAAAGAAATGTCCTATTTTTTATAGATAATATCTTCCGTTTTGCCCAGGCTGGGAATGAGTTATCTCTCTTAATGAATGTAATTCCTTCCGAGGACGGTTATCAGCCAACTTTAGGATCAGAGATGGCAAAAGTTCATGAACGTCTCGTTTCAAATAAAGATGCCAGTATCACTTCAATTGAAGCAGTATATATGCCGGCAGATGATCTTTTGGATCCGGGGGTACAGTCAATTTATGACTATCTGGATACAGCTATTGTTTTATCCAGAGATGTTTATCGGGAGGGTAGATTTCCTGCTATTGATATTCTCAGTTCATCTTCCAGTGCATTAAATATTCATTCTGTCAGTTCAACTCACTACTATGTTATGTCAAAAGCACAAAGCCTTCTGACAAAATCAGTGTCTTTGGAAAGAATTGTCTCATTGGTAGGGGAGTCTGAATTATCTGATGATGACAGAACGACATATAAAAGATCAATCAAACTGAAAAACTTTATGACACAAAGTTTCTTTGTGTCAGCTGAGCAAACAGGCCGGGAAGGAAAATATGTGACGTTAAATGACACAATAGAAGGGGTGAGAGCAATTATAGAGGGTAAGTATGACAATGTTTCAGAAGATAAATTTATGTATATAGGAAAAGTAGATGAGGTAGAAAGCAAATGATAAAAAGTCCGACTAAGTTACAGGTAACCGTAAAAACTAGAAATAAAGTACTGTTTTCAGGATTAGCCGCTTCTGTGTCTTCAAAAAACGGAACAGGTAATTTTGACATATTATATAATCATGCAAATTTTATTACTCTAATTTCCGAGTATTTAAGAATAGATACAGGAAAGAAAAAGAATTCCGGCAATGATAAAGAAGAGGATAATATGCTGGTACTTCAACTAAAACATGGAGTATTAGCAGTCTCTAATAATTTCATTGAAGTCTATATTACAAAGCAGTAATCTGCGATGCTACAGAATAAAGATTAGAGCTTATTCCAGGGTAATCTTGTATGAAGGTCCCATGGTTGAAGCGATATATACTGATTTGATGAAATCTGGACCCGCTTTTTGAGGTTTGTTGGCTTTGATGGTTCCGATTACTTCATTAAAATTTTCCACGAGCTTGTTGTCATCAAAACTTGCCTTGCCGATTATCGTATGAATGTTTGTTGCATTAGGTTCTGTTCTGATTTCAATTTTACCCTTTTTAACCTGCTCTACAGCTTTTTCAACATCATCACTAACTGTACCGGTTTTCGGATTAGGCATGACACCTGCCGGTCCTAATACTCTGGCTGTTTTGGCGAGCTTTGGCATAAATTTTGGTTCTGCAATCAGAACATCAAAATCTACTTTAGGTCTGATCTGACCTTTTTCTAGCTTATCAATATCCGTTTCAGTCAGTTCTAGATCAGCATTAGCAATTTTTTTGCTTGCTAATACAGCTACTTTTTTAGTTTTTCCAGTACCATGAGGTAATACAGTGGTGAATCTGACACTTTGATCCGCCTTTTTATCAAGAGAAAGACTCAGATGCAATTCAACCGTCGGATCAAACTTGGTTTTGACACTTGCTTTTAACTGAGCAATTGCTTCCTCGATCGAATATACTTTAATGTCTTTTTTTATTTGTGTAGCTTTAGTTGCATTTTTCATAGTATTTTCTTTCTGAACTTTTCGAATATTAGGCTTCCACTTTTACTCCCATGGATTTGGCCGTGCCTTCAACCACTTTGATTGCTTCTTCTAGATCATTGGTGTTTAAATCAGGCATTTTTGTTTGAGCAATTTCTTCTACCTGTTTTCTGTTTAACACTCCGATTTTATCTTTGTTAGGAACACCGGAACCCTTGCTCTTGCCTAATGCCTTAAGGATTAGGGAAGAGGTGATAGGGGATTTAGTAATGAATGTGAATGATCTGTCTTCATAGACTGTTAAAACCACCGGAATTAAATCATCCCCCATTTTTGCAGTTCTGGCATTAAATTCTTTACAGAAATCCATAAGTGGGACTCCGTGCTGTCCTAATGCGGGTCCTACAGGTGGTGCCGGGGTTGCTTTACCAGCCGGTAAATTTAGTTTTACTATTGCTTTTACTTTTTTAACTTTAGCCATATGATTTTTAGAGATAAGCCTTTAAATGCTTGATACTTGCATGAAATCCAGTTCTACCGGAGTTTCACGACCGAAAACAGATACTAATACACGTACTTTCCCTTGTTCTTCATTCACTTCATCCACCTTACCTAAGAATTCTGCAAAAGGTCCGTCAGTAATTTTCACGGAATCTCCGACATTGAATTTTGCTTCAAACTTAGGAGTTTCCATTTTTGTGAATTTCATCAAAGCCTTCACTTCAGATTCAGGCAAAGGTGTTGGATTACTGCCTGTTCCTACAAATCCTGTCACTCCTCTAGTAGATCTGACAATATGCCATGTGTCATCATTCATCACCATTTGTACTATTACATATCCTGGTAGAAGTCTTTCATCGACGGATCGCTTCTTGCCTTCGGAAATGACTATTTTTTCCTGATGAGGAATGAAGATTTTAAAAATTCTGTCAGTAAAACCTGCAGCTTCGACTCTTTGCTTAAGAGTTACTGCCACTTTGTTCTCATGTCCGGAATAGGTATGTACAACATACCACTTGGCATCGGGTGTAGTAGCTTCAGAGATAACTACCAGACCTTCCGTCTTGTTATCCGATCCGTTTTGTTCATTTGTATTTTGTGTGTTTTGATCGTCCATAATTATAAAAATAATCTTAATGCTTCTTTATATAAATAATCAATTCCCATCACAAATAATCCAGTGGCTAAACTAACACCTATTACATACCCAGTCAAGCGGATTGTATCCTTACGCGTCGGGAATTTTACCCTTTTTACCTCCGATATGGCATCCTTTATGTAAGCTGTTAGTGAAGTCATTACGAGATTTTAACATAATACTGGTATAATCTCCATATGCTATTTAACTTGCTTTTAACCAGACCTGATGTGTTTATTCTGGTAGCAGTGTCACTGGTCGCATCAATTTCATTTCATGAATTTGCTCATGCTTATGTGGCTGATAAACTAGGCGATCCTACAGCGAAACATTTAGGCAGAGTAACCATAAATCCCCTGGCTCATTTAGATCCTTTAGGAACACTCCTTCTTTTATTTGCAGGATTCGGGTGGGGGAGACCCGTACCGTATGACCCGAGGATGTTAAGAAACCCGAAAAGAGATTCAGCTCTGATTTCCCTTGCTGGTCCTTTATCAAACCTGATTTTGGCAGGTATACTAGCAATAGTGCTAAAAACAATTCCGATGGCCGGAATATTAACTACTTTCCTGTTTTTTGTAGTGTTTTATAATCTGATTCTAGGATTTTTCAATTTGATTCCGTTGCATCCTCTGGACGGATTTAAAATAGTAAATGGATTGTTGCCGGAGAGGTTGTCATATCAATGGATGCAGATAGCACCTTATGGTATCTGGTTGTTACTTCTTTTGGTAATGACTAATACTACAGGGAGAATAATCTCTGGTCTGGTCAGCACAGCATTAAGAATCTTCGGACTTCCCGGGCTTTTCTAAGCGTTATATAGATAAAATTCTTCATTCCAATTCTTTCTTAATCATAATTTAATTTTTCATTTACATTTCGTTAACATTTTTTATTAATTTTCTTGTAAGAACGCTGTAAAGTGCTGTTTATATTCATTTATTGTCATAGTACGTCTTATTGAAAAGCAATCAATTTCTGTTATTATCAATTTAGATGGTAACATCTGGTTCCTGGTGTGCACGTCTAAGCTGAACGATTATTTCTCAACGTTTTGCTTTACAGGGATCTTTACCCTGCACCTCGGGGAGGAGCAGGCTAGAAGGAGCCCACTTACTGGATCCACGGGATTCAACGTCAGTGGCCCGGCACATCGGGAGTGTCTTTATCAAATAGATAATGTGTAGCTGTGGAAAAGCTTTGGTACAAAAACCAAAGCTTTTTCTTTTTTGTGTAGGTATAAAAAAGAAAAAACCCAAGCAATTTTTATACGCTTGGGTTTGATCACATTCGCACATAGGCAGAAATTACAGTTGAGACATTTATGGTAGTAAAAACCTCAGATTAGGTCTTCTAATACCTTTTGATTTTTGTCCATAAAGGATTGAGCTTTCTCAACTGTCTCAAACGGTAATGCCTTATCTGCATTGTTTGTGATTCCATAACGTGTCCTATTTTTGTATAAATAAAATTCCGTCGAATTTATCTGATATACAACTATTAATATTTGACCATTACTGTGGGTTTTTAATTGAAATTCTGACATTGTCTCTCCTTAGTAGAGTATATGGATTTATAATGGCAACTAATTATAGCAAATTGATTTAAAAATGAAAGGCTGTCAGAATAATGGTCACATCATCCTGACAGCCATATTATTACAAGTCACAAACAAATCTTATTTCAAGTTTCTGTTTGCTTTTGAAATTTAACTTATCACAAATGGTCCTTGCTTTTTGTTTGGTAGTTATAGTCGCATCAGCAATATTGGTAACCCATCCCGTCACTTTATTGTGTTGAAGATCCAGGGTTGCATACATAACTCCCTTGTTCTCACGATCACGTTTTTCCAGAACCCATTTTTTCTCACTTATGCCACCAATTTTCCTTGGGAAGGGATTATTCCTTGCCATTAGGTTTCTCTCCTTATTTTGATGAACTGTTATAAGTTCAATATAGTTTAGTTCATATTTTATATAAATGCAATTTATTTGAATAAACCAGGCATAATGGATGTATAATACTCAAATGCGTTTGTTTGACGGAAAAGCTGAAGCTGTAAAAATTGAAGAATCTCTTCGAGAAATTATTAACTCCAACCAAGTTCTTTTTCAGAAACATGAATTGGCAATTATTCAGATAGGGGATAACAAATCCTCTGAAAAGTATATACAACTTAAGTTAAGAGTATGTGAAAAGCTGGGAATTCGTTCACATGTATATAATATTTCAGCTGATCTTGGGAAATCTGAAATGGAAGAACTAGTCAAACGAATTACTTTAGACCCGAAAAACACCGGTGTTATCATTCAATTACCCCTACCCAGACTAGAATTAAATGATTTGTTGAATTTCATACCTATAGAAAAAGATATTGATATTCTATCCGACAAAGCACAGAAAATGTTCTATAGTGGTGAATCAAAAAAACTATCTCCTGTAATCCGATCCATTGAACACTTTTTAAACTCAACAGGCATTAAATACAAGCAGAGGAAGGTAATTATTATCGGCGGTGGTTTCCTGGTCGGGAAGCCTGCATCCCATTATTTCAGGACCCGTGGGCTAGAAGTTGAGATATATGAGGACTACAGAACGGGTGAGGATTTAAAAGCGGATTTGATTATATTAAGTGCCGGAGTACCTAATCTGGTGAAGGGTGAAAACATTCTCCCCGGAGTTTCCGTAGTTGATTTCGGCTCATCTGTAGTGGTTGGTAAAACAGTGGGGGATCTGGATATGAGTACAAACATTGAACATTTAAATTGGGTTTCACCCTCACCGGGAGGTATGGGACCTATTGTTGTAAGATACCTCATAGGAAATTTTATAGAAGGTACACTGGAAATTTACAGATATTAGTTTTCTTCTCTGATACTGGCTATCAATTCTTGTTCATATTCACGTACTTTCTCTTTTACCACATCTTCCAGTTCAGCAACCCATTCTTTAGCTTTTTCCACGATAGTCTTGTTTTCTGCTTTATTGTAATGGAGAAGAAGTAATTCCTCTTTCTGATCCTGATCAAGAAGGTCTAGGATACTATCCAAAACTTTATGATGAATGGTTTCTTTGACGATATCGATTAATTCACACTTTTCATGGTCGTCATCACAGTTGCTTTCTATAAACAAGGTAATTTCTTTTATTTCTGTTATTTCTTCGAAAAAATATGTCATATGATTTCAGGATCGGGTAGAGCCAGTTTTGATTCTACCGGACCCAATGGAATTTTATTATCCGGATCATTAACAAACAAGACAATCACTTTTCCTTTTTGGGAGCCGTCCACCATTTTAAGATAATTCATCACTTCCGGGCTTCCTCCGAATGTTTTACCTGTCCACTTCGCCGGTCCTGCGTCACCGATTACTGCAGCTACCGCCCGGTGATTTTTTGGGTTGTATACTAACACTTTTCTAAAACGATACCATGGCTTTAAAGTAGCCCAGTCCTGATTCCAGTTAGGTAATTCATGAATGGGTGCTGCAATATACCATTTTTCCTGCTCCTCATTTTCAAAGTCTTTAAAAGCACCTTGAAGAGGAGCCATTCCTGCTTTCTGAATTGAATGTTTTGCCAGATTATCACCCTTCCATCTTAATAAATGTTGTTCAGCTCCAATATATCCCATTATTTCGTTCATCCTGTTTCCGTCCAATTCCACCTTTAAATCCATTTTCAGATATTTTGATAATGCCTGTTTCAGTAGTTGTTCTTCTTCAGGGTTTAATTTATCTTTGTGAGCAATTAACGAATTAAGCATCAGAAGGAAGTTATGGAGATTAGCAGTTTCCTGTTTTAAGTATTCCTTGCTGGTATTGTGGATTTGTACCGCCACAGCATGAGGATCGCTGGTAGCAGTAGTTGCAGCTATCACTACTGCACCTCCGATTGCTGCCGCTTTGTTTTTTGCCTTTTCTATAACGTGTTTATGTTTTTTATGAAAGTGATCTAAAGTCTTTTTATGTTGGTGATGGATTTTATGTTTAAGTGTTTTGTGGGCATTCATTTGATTAATTGTATCATTTATTAGGGCTGATTAAATCTACATACTATGATCCATTTCAAAGATTTTATTAAAGCTCCTTTGTTTTATAAAAGGAAATAGTCGAAAAGTTATTAGGTGAAGTAAATGTTATAATCGGCATAATATCAGATAACATGTGAGAAGGGAGATTAATATGGATAGGGAAATAGATGCAAGGGTTAAGGGCATTAAGTACTTCTTTCTGATTGAAGTAGTGCTGCTTGTTTTAAACTACTTTTTTTCAGACAAAACTGTTATCAGAAAAGAGTTGGATATTGTAAATATTGTTTTAGTCTTATTCGTCGCTTTATTGTTAGCCTTTATACTTGGTCAAATCTATGGGTTAATTTTCTTAAATATATTGGATTCACTCGTATTTGATCGGTATTATAGCGTATCAAATCTCAAGGAGATGGCTATTAAAAAAATATCCGTTGGGCACTGTTCTTGCATTTTATAAGGGTAAGCTTATAGATCATGATTATGATTATGATTATGAGGAATTCAAGCAACGGGTAAGCGGTAATTATCCGATAAAGAAGATCGCTTTAATCTTTTTAGATCCAAAATATTTTAACAGTATATATCTTTAAATTAAATGATAACAAGTAAACAATAAAGGAGATGAATTTATGGATCAGAGATCTCTTGAGAAGTTGATTTTGACTGT
>DBRB01000007.1:0-24363 GCA_002305475.1 candidate division WWE3 bacterium UBA1379
GGTTCCGGTACATATTCAAGACGGGGGTCAATGGTTAAGAATATGTCTTTTAATATATGCCGGTGACAAATCTCCCCCGGTTCACAGTAACAGGCAAGTGCCACATTATTTTGCAATGCCTTTTGGATCAGCTGCCGGAATATTGATTTATTCCTCGGGTACCGGGTCCGCATTAATTCCATATACTGCTTAGTATATGCGTTTTCGCTTATTTTACCGGCTTTAAAGTCATTGACCATTTCCCAGGTCGGCGCAAAGATATTCCATGGCGGTTCACTGCTCTTAATGGTTATGTCTATAACCTGGGTACCGGCTGGCAATGATTTTATTTTACTGATTTGTACTGTATGTAACATATATGCCTCCTGTTTTAAAAACCAAAATTAGTTTTCTAATAAATTGCATTAAAAAAGGGAAGGTGTTGTCAACCTTCCCTATTGGGCCAATGTTATCCGTTTTTGTTTATTTAATTCTTTGTTTATCCTGGACTGAAACTCCCATGGAGGTTCAAATATTCCTTCCACAGGTTCCTGATTACTGCCCATATTGACGACTTTGATGATCCCGTGCCAGCGTTTGAGTTCTAATATCTTGGTATAGTCAAACCGTGCTTTTAGTGTTTCGGTTTCAGTATAGGATTCGGGGAATACGGAAAACCGCTTGCGCCGCCTTCTGACTTCGGTATTTTCTTCTTCTCCAAATATCTCTGCCAATAATTTTGCATCCCGTGAGGATTCTGTACCGAGGATGATTTTGTTCCGGCAGCCATTCATGATCTTTTCCCGGGTGGCCTGTCCCTGCCGACCTACTTCCAACTGTGATGGTCCCTGGATTGTAAAGGTGCAGGCGCAACGATATTTTCTGCCGATATTGAGCAGTGATTCCAGTTCAGGATTGTAATAGACGGGCAATTCGTCAATATACAAGTAGTGGGGTATTCTTGTAAACTCGGTTCCGGGCCTTCTAAAAACTGCATTTTGAATGTGCATTATAAGGAATTGCCCGAATACTTTACTCATATATCCCATTTTCCCCAGCGAGGTATTAAACAATAATACGCCGCCTTCTGACATGACATGATCCAAACTTATATCGGATCTGCCTACCAATACGTTGCGTATGGTCTGGTTGGTCAACAAGTCGGATATCTGCAAGCGCAACCCCATAGCAAATTGATGCAGTTTGTCACGGTTCCTGCCAAAGGCTTCTTTCTTGAAGTATTCGGTTATGACATCTTCTCCATACTGTTCTTCGTAGTCGTCTACCAAGGTCTGCATCCCTTCAACATCCATCAATGCCTGGTAAACATCGAGGAGGTTTATATTGTCGCCTCTTAGGTGCTTTAATAGCAGCATGGTGTTCTTTGCATGTAACTCCTGGGCCTGGGCAAAAAAGGCTTCCTGCTCTCCAAATGTGACTCTTAATACTGTGCGCATGATTTCTGATACGGTGGTGGGGTCGCCTTCCAAAGGGTTAAAGCGGTTGGAATTGGGATCGTCCAAGTCTACCGCATAATAGGGTATCCCCAGCCGCTGACACCAATTGCGCACTTTATTGGGAAATTCACTGTCTGGTGCTACAATGGTTATTCCCAGCTGATGTCCATTACGGTAATTCTGTAAGTCCTGCCAGATCATTGGTTCCAGCACTGCCGATGTTTTACCTGAGCCTGTCACGCCAATCAAAAGGGTGTGTAAATACCTGTCCATGCCTTTGATATTTATAGGCCGGTTTCCAATTGTCCTGCATAAGTAAACATCAGGGTGGGTTATTTCCTGTGGTTCTTCGCTGGTGTTGCTTAAAACAGGTATTCTGAGACTGCCTAAATTATTCCCAACTGTCTGACGGGTCCGGTTGGCAAAGACTATGAATATTACTGCCGCTATCAGAGCGGTTAATCTGATTAATGGTGTCAGGCCGTTTCCCATTGTGGACAATTCCGGATCGATGCTTGTATATAGTTTTGGCAGTGCCTGCAATAAATAAGCACTGCTTATTATAATCAGGGTTATGCCAAATACTATTATGCGCCTGCTCATAAAAAAGTCTATTGCTGCCAGCAACAGAAGAATCATAAGGAGTATTTTAATTCCGGCTAACTGTGGGAATAGCCATACCAACACACCGAGGCTTACTGTGATTATTCCCACAAGGTTGCGAAGGACGGTTGCTCGTATTCGTTCTCGATATCTGCTGCCCAATCTCTATACACCCCCTTTTCTTCAACCGGTTCTGCCAGGGGATGGTCGTGTTCTTTGATTATGAATGGTGTATGCCGTTCAAATATTTTTGGATAGTGTTTTTCATACCATCTCTGCTGTGATTCGTCATTAAAGCCTATATATGAGGGCAAGGTTATGGTTTTTTCCAGTCTGAATATAGTTTCTACCGGGTACGTTACCAGTGAGAATATGTTAGCTGGTTTGCCGTTTACCAGATATTGATATCCGCCTTTCGGGGTGTCAAGTTTTTCTGCCTGCAGAGTATTTACAGCATCCTGTATTATATCTCCTGTCAATAAACGGGTGAGCATTGTATGTTCCTGGTAGTTAATGACATGAACCTGATTTGCATGGCTGAGAAAAAGATATTTGATGTAGTCTTGCTGTTGCCTTTTAGAACCGCATAACAGAATACGTTTTTTGAATCCACGCTGGTATAGTATCCTGCCCTGTAAATTGACTAGGTTCTTAAAGGATTCTTTACTGTTGCGGGCGAATAGTATCTGCCAGTCACCATATCCCAGATCAATGGTAAAGTTCATCGGTATCTCTTTGGCATACTTGAATACCTTTCCTGGCGTGAAATTTAAGCCGGTCTTTATTATTATGTCCGATACCTGCCAATGAACTTCTAATTCTTTTTCTTCTGGCTTTTGTGATCGCTCTTTGCCTGTTAAACTCACATCGTAAACAAGTATTTTGGTTTGCTCAACTCCATAGCCGGTTAAATAGAAAACTTTACCCAGGTTTTTTGGTCTTTTTGGCCTTCGTGAGAGTTTGTCTTCCCATTTTACTCCTGTATATTGTTCACTACCAACCATTTTCATCCGCCGCAATTCTTTTAACCTGTCATATACCTTCTGCTCCTTGCAACCCGCTATCGTAGAATACTTTTTTGCCAACATACTACCCATCAACGGTCCATAATCATATAGCATTTTCATTAACCATAAATCCATCTCCTGTCTCTGCCAATGCGCACCCATAATTAACCTCCTGAAAATTTTTTCATCCTGACAACTAAAAACTGATTCTTTTTTCTTGCTGAAAACATATAGCATAAAGCCGACATGTAAGGGGTGAGGGTTTCTTCTGGAGAAAAACAAAAATAGCGGCCTCCAACCAAAGGCAGAGTGCCGCTTCTCACGGTTTTTTATATTGCTATTTTTTATCCAGTAAACCCCGTTTTTCGCTATTATTTACCCTCTTACGAGAAAATACCCCTGAAAATATACTTCAAACGCCCATTACTCTAAGGACGAAGGCCATTTACGGTTTGGAATTTTTAGGATGCTCCTGTTTTTGTGTTTTTTGTCTTGATTCTTCAACTCTTTTTTCTCCATTTGCTGTTTTTTCTACTGGAGAAATTATGTGTTCTATTTCTACTATATTATATGGCGCAATTCATTACATAACTTTTCATCATTTTTTTTATAACCATTGTTTTGGCTTTATTAATCCAGGATATTTAAAAAATTCTTCAAAAGGTATTATATAAATTTCTGTACCAGGGTTTTCAGGATCAATAACTCCACACATATGAACCTGTATTTTTTCCAAATTATCATCGCTGATAAGCCAATAATCCTTAATTACATCATTAATCAGGATGATATTGAACTGGTCGGGGTCTGCCAGTTTCTTATAGTGAAACCGATATACCAATATATCTGTTCCGCTTTTATTTCGGGTATATCCCACTTTTTTGATGTCCTCTACAGCGTGTCTTAAAAGCCATCGCCATGTTTCCCGAACATCACCGTAACCTAGTTTTTTTGAAAACTTGGTCTTTCCGAATTGTTTAAGTCTGGGCGGATACTCTTTGACAAATATCCTCACGCCTTTTGGGTTGCTTATAACTTCCCCCCAGGACTTTCTATTATTATCGTCTAAGAGATATTTGTTCGGGTATTCTTGACTGATATATTTCTCTACCCGGGTCTCACCAATGAAATGAAACCACTCATATGCGTTATGTTCGGCTTCTTCAAGTTGTTCAATACTCAATTTTTTGATATTCAGAGCATCTTCCTTGGTTAACGGTCTCATTTTTACCCTCCTAGACTCATAATACTTTTGATTAATTTCATATCGCGTTCAAAATTGGGATCTTGTTTGGGGTCTATGTTTGGGTCTTCATCAATGGAAATTGAACCGTTGGTGCCAATTTGTCTTAATAATTTTTCAATTTTCGCTGCTGCCATTTCGAGTTTTTCTGTAGTCGCTCCGATCCGGAGCCATTCATCTGCTTTTTGATTTCTTTGTCCTGCAGGAACGCTGTAAATTGGATTGTCCTGCGCCACACGCAAATGCAGGCGCGGCAAGGGTTTACTCATGTTTTATGCCTCCTTCGTGGCGCAGGTATTCTCATTTACATTTTTCATCTGCGCCAACTTCACTATCCATTTTGCCTTGTAGTACCGATTTCCCTAAGTATCATGGATGGCGCAGCATATATTGGATAAGCTGCGCCAATCTCCCTATTGGTATCCTTGTCAACCTCCGGTCTGTGTTGAGTTATAACGTGGCGCAGGTATTCTCAAGGATTCAGACCGGTATCATTTTGTTGCTAAAACACTCGATATATAAAAATTAAGAAAGAGGCCATCTTTTTTGACAGCCTCTTTGCAAATTAATCAAACAATACAATATCAAGTTTTCTAGCAACGTCTAAAAAGCCAATAGCATTTGCAAACTGTGCGTCTTCCATAAATACTGCTTCAGGGAATACACCAGTCAGCTGTTCTTTAAGGGCAATACTTCCACCACCAGCCATTATGACATGACTGTAACTTTCTTTGCCCGGTCCTCTTTGACGATAATCGTCTGCTATAGCCTCAATAGTCTTTTGTGCGATCTGTTTATTTATATCTCCGTAGCCAATTTCATCACCATTTACTCGTCTTACACCCGTTAAGAATGTTCGCTCTGCAACTTCCAGAGAAACATCAAACGTACCTATTTCCTCGGCTATCCGATTCGCTAAATCACGAAATACAGATACCATTCCAATATCCAAGGTGAAAGAATTTTCCATGACAAACTCAAATTCATGCAATTGGGTGTACTTGAAAGTTGCTACATCAGTTGTTCGATATCCAATATCTATGACCGTAACTAGATCACCCGGCTTAATTTCTTCTTTTACTTTTTCGCAATTAGGGTTTAAAAATATACCAGCTGCTTGAGGGAACACATGAGCCTGTTTAACTGTTATATGTTTAACCGTACCATCAAGTTCTACCTTTGCAGTAAAGTTTGACAGGAAATTTTTAAATTCCTTTTCTGATTTTGAATACGAAGATAAAGGCAGTCCTGTGACCAGCAGTATATTCTTTTCATCTTCTGTTGCTACAGCCAGGGCTGTTGCTAACATAGCTTGAAATGCAGGATTAGTAAACCGCTGGGTATCATCAAATGCCCTTATTGCAAGACGATGTTCTTTCGCAGCCATTTCACCGACAAACCAAGTTTGATCATTGATGGTGACAACGTAATCTCCGGTAGCTGATAGCATTTTATCAAGCTCGATTTTTTCCCCTATTTTGGCCAGGGACGGAAAGCAAATCTTACTTCCCTTTTCAGTGACAATTTTGGTATTGCCATAGCCTAAGTCTAAACCGATTTTAAACAACGCAATCCCTCCTATTAAGCACGATTAGCAAGAGCAGTAACAAACCCTTTCATCTTGCCATGTTCGGGATCAATGTCAACTATCTCGACAGCTACATCGTCGTTGACTCTCACATCAAAGAAGGGATATGGGGCACATAAAATATCAAGCCCCGGTTCCAGGGATACTACTATACCTACTTTATTGAGGCTCTTAACCCTGGCAAGATACTGGTTCCTTGTTTGATATTTTGCAAGATATCTGGGCCATGGATTTGGAGCAAACATTTTATGGCTCACTTCAACTTTGCCATCTTCTGTTATATTGATTACCTTTACCTGAATTTTCTGGCCGCGATTCAGAGCGGATCTCAAATCCACGTATTTCAACCAACCAAATTCACTGGCGTTGAGGTATAACGGTATATTATGGTATTCGAGTTCTGCCTTGTTTTTGGAAGTCCATACAACGGTCGCCTTCACTTCATCGCCAACCTTTAATTTTACGTCGGTTGTGATGTTTTTAACTGCATTATTATAAGACAGTGTTAAAGGGTCCGTTTTGACAATGGTTCCTATCAGTTTACGGTTCATATACTTGCGTGCTAAATGGCGTACAGCCTTTTGACCATCACCATTTATTTTTTCTGGCAACTCAGTCAGAGGTATAGCAGCCTTTTTCTTGCCGCCCACACTTAAGATTATTTCCTCCGGGATTCCATTTACTTGTTTGATTTCTGTAACCACTCCTGAGATGGTTTCTCCAATAGATAATTTCATAAGATTTTTTCCTCCTTTGCAGGATATTTTATTTCCGTCTAAACCTTTATTCCGCTATCCTCCTTTGCTCTTTGGATAAAAATAGCCTCCTATTTTAAAAACAGGAGGCTTTACTTAAATCATCAATATTTTCCTCAGACTATTTTTGTTCCATTTATCTGCTTTTTCAACAATATACGGATCAAATTGCTCTCCAGAACAATTAATTAACTCGCGTATGGCTTTATTTAATGGGAATGCACTTTTATATATTCTATGGGATACCATCGCATCAAGCGCATCTGCTACGCTAATAATCCTGGCTTGATATATTATTTGTTCTCCTAACAGTCCATCCGGGTATCCTTTTCCGTTATATTTTTCATGATGTCTCAAAACACTATGTAAAATATCGGTATTTTGCACGCATAATGCAGTCTCAAGAATCCTTTTTCCTTCTGAAGGGTGCTTCTTAATAATGTCCCACTCGAAGTTGGTTAGGCTTCCAGGTTTAAATATTACAGAAGGCGGTATAATTGTTTTGCCAATGTCATGAAGCAGCGCTGCGAAGTACAAGCTATTCAATTCAAAAGATGTTAGACAGTGTTTTTTTCCAATATATACTGATAACTGCGCAACTTTTATGCCATGTGTAAAAGTTGTTTCATTATGGTGTTTAATATTACGAGTGCTGCCGATAACAGGTATTTTTCTTAATAAATTTGTCAACCGCCCATCCTCCTATTTTTTTATATAAAAAAGGCGGGATTACTCCCGCCCTTGAATAACAACCGACCAATCTTCAAATATTGATCCGCCTACGCTCACTACTCCATCGGCCCATTTACGATATCCATCCCATTGCCACCAACTGCTTGGTGGCATTTCACCGGGAATCGTTTCATTAAGATACATTAAATCAGGTATCCCATTACCACTTACACTTCCATAAACAATAGTTCCGTCTGGGCATTTATCTGTATTTGCATCAGTATAAAATTCCACGCCCCATACTTTGTTAGTTCCAGCAGTGTTCCATGTATTTGCGATAGTTGATTGCTGTTCCGCATAGGGGAAATTAAATTGCGCGGTATCTATTCCAATACTCCGGACCTCAAATGTAATCAATCCCCCCGCCCGGGTTTTCAGTAATTCATCTGAAGTCGAATTTTTTGGGATATCTCCTACCGCTAAACTTCCTTCAGCCGGCATTCTAAGTGATACTCTGGGATTCTCAAAGGCCGTAACACAAAATTGTGCAGTTGTTACAGCTGAATCGGATTCTTTTGCCCCCATAGCTATACCTAATTCATCCCATACCCTTATGGTGACAGTAAATGTATCAACACCAGAGTTAAAAAGCTTACCAGTTGCATTGGCGTCAACCGTGTATTCCGTAGCGGAGGATTCAATAATACCTGAATCTTCTGTCATACTGCCGCCGCTGATTATAACCTGAAATCCTCCCTGAGAGTCTTCTGGCGAATCATTGAAAACCCATCTAATGACAGGCGAAGTGTTGTAATAACACTTATCTTCTCCGGTCATAGGCGGTATATCTGTAGTTGGTGGCTTAGGTTTACTATTGACCAATATCACAATATCCGGATTAATTCTCGGCGTATAATTCGGATCCATGGTGTTTAATACTGCTTTCCAGCGTATCTGTTCAGCAGATACTTGCACCCATGTATTAGGCGTTATTGGAGTCCATGTTGGCGTATCACCTGCTTCAACCGTGATATACCATTGTATGCTTGTTCCGGGTTCCTGGGGTTGCAATTCAGGGTCTATATACAGTTTCAGATAATTTGGGTCCTCCACCGAATAGATGATTGACTCCGCAAATGCTGTTGTTACATATTTACCCATAGACTGCAATCCAACTACAGTTCTCGATAGCACAGGATTTAATTCAAGTGATGTTCCTGTCCACATATAGTATTTAATTTCATCACCATCAACAATCAGCTTGTCATAGCTGCCAGGACGGGTTGCAACGCAGGTTGGTTTTGTCAGTCCGGTTGTAATTGATAAAACTGAATTATATTGAAACTCATTGTCGATAAGATTGTAATGTTTGATTTGCCCATCTGCAACTACAGCTATATTTCCGCCATCAGAAGCAGATATGCTTACAACATTTGATAGTCCGGTAATTGTCGCAGTGACAGTGTTTCCTTCTTTAAAATACTTCACTGTATTGCCATCTATAACAACCGTACCATAATGATCTTGAAATACTGCCATAGCAATAGGATTATCAAATCCACTTGTCGATATATCAGGTACCAAAGCCACGCTTCCCGCATCTGTATAACCCATATACTTTATCCCATCAGAAAGAACAGCATGGTCAAGTTCTTTTGTTCCGATACTGACTATTCCTGTATATCCCGCAGATGACAATGCAGGATTAGGAATATATTGACTGCCAGTAAATGAATAATGTGTAATTGAATTTCCCTGAGCCACTATAAAATCCGGATAATTACCCGAGCCTGCAATTGCTGTTATATTATTGGGATCAGGTATGTCGGTAGCAACTGGTGTCGTTGTACCGTCAGTATTGACCTTTTGTATCCCTTCAGGTGACAGGTATATATATTCGAACCCATCTAAGAAATCTGCAACATTTGGAGCGTGTTTTGGTAATCTTATTTCCCTATTGACAATATCAACATCAGCTGTACTGCTTGAAATGTGATCGTAAGTGTCTATTCCGTACCGTATTTCTGTTGCTGATGCAGCAGTAGCCAAATAACCAACAAGAAGCATCGTTAACAAAAGCACCCGTTTAATATGAATCACCCCCTTATAATTTTCCAAAATAAAAAACCCTCTTATTTTAGAGGGCTTGAATCGTAACAATCTTATAGCCTTCCGTGGTTTTGAAGTAACGGGCTAATACTTTTACCGGCCGCCCGTCGTACTTATATGAATGTTCTGCAATTACAAGTTTATTATTATAAAGTATTTTTGTTTGCAGGTCTGTTATTTCTCCTTTAACGCCAGTCTGTACTTTATATGCAGTTTTTGCAGGGCCGGCTAACAACTCGGTATTGCCTACTGATAAGTTCTCAACGCACTTTTTAAAGGTGTAGTCCACGTTAACAGTAACGGGTAAATCAAAAGACATTATCTGGGGAATTGTTTCTTTAAGGGAATATACTTTCCATTGATCTTGTTTAAGAAGTTCAGCTTCATAAAACCCTACATCCACACCATCTTTTAATTTCATTTCTGCCACAATATAGACTTTGGCGTAATTACGAGTATTTTCCGTTACCATCGTTTTTATATCTATGCTCTCAGCAGGTTTTAACTGGCTGTTCTTGACTTGAAATAATACTTCTCCACAGCAATATTTCTCAGGTTCTCCCGCAGTAATCAATGCCTTTATAAAATTTTGGCTGGTAGTCGTGATACGAGGATCTGGAACAGTCAAAGCAACAACTGAAAGTATTACTGCCAGAGAGAATATCATGATTGCGATTGACTTAAATTTAGCCATTTATATCCTCCATAAAAGAAAATTAATGTCGTTACTCCTGCAATAATCGCATAAACCAAGTTTCTCGGCGTTAGTGTATTGTACTGGATGGCGATACTGAATAGCGTTTGAATTATTGCTACTAACAGAGCAATTTTAAGAGGATTGTTCCCCGGGCGAGTTGTTGTGACAGAGATCAGCTTCGATTCTGTTTCTATATACGGTTCAATAACTGATATCTTCACATCCGGGTATTTAGTTTTAATCACCTGGATAAAGGCATTATGTGATAAGTTCCCAGGCAAGTCTTTATCAACAAACACTTCTTTAATATTGTTTTTGCCGATATAATACAGGAGTTCTCCCTGTGAATGGCATGCAGGGTGTTCCACCATAATGGAAGTTTTTGAAGGATTATTTGCTAACATCGAAATCGCCAAAAGTATTAAGTTTTTGGTTTAATTCCCGCCATTCAATTTTCAGCTCTACTAATTTTTCAGCTTCCTTAATTTCATCAGCCTGGGCTTCAGCCAATTCAATAGACAATTTTTCGACCTTGGAAGACAATTCACTCTGGCGCAGCTGAGTCAATTTTATTTCATTTAGCTTTGTTTGCATTTGACTTAAAACATCCTCAACTACAGAAATATGGGTGGTTTTGTTTTCCACAGTAGCAACCTGATTTTCTTCAGCTTTAGTTACTTCCAGGACGGGAGATTCTATCCGGGAAATAGAAGGCTGAAATTCACTGTTGGTATTTTCCGGTGTTACTGCGTTATCTTCCGTATTTCCTCCGGGTGTGTACATGGGGATACCATTATTCCAACTTTTTTTAGGTTCAAATTCTACTTTATCAATCACTACGGATTCCTCCTTTGATTTTGAATATAAAAAAGCACTCTCTTTAAAGAGAGTGCTTTAAATCTTATATTCTTATATACGGAATATTACAATTGTGGCTCTGGTCACTGCGCCACTTGCTGTCCGTTTAGCTTCAACAATCAGCGTATTTGGTCCCATCGATAGCGTAGGGGATGTTAAAGTTGGCGATGTCTGCCATTCATTGAATGTTGAGCCTTTGCCAATCCGATAATACCTCGCATTAGTAGCATTAGCAGTTATCTGTATTGTACTATTTTTAGTAGCAGTCGCATTGTTATTGGCTTGCAACGATATAATAGTTGGCGTCAAGGATGATTCATAGTCACTTAAATCTTCTTGCATTTGTTGTACGATAGTCTTTACTTCACTGGTTCTCTCTGCTGTTATTTCTGTGAGTTGAGAAGTATTTTCAGCATTAGCGGCTGCAGCCTCGGCTGCGGCTAGAGCTTGCTGGGCATATATAACTGCAAAATCTTCAGAAGTATGAACAGTTACATAATCTTTGCCACCTTGATAAGTGCCTGCAGTTTGTTTTAACTTACTATAAGCATATAACGCACGATAGTAATAAGTAGTGTCAGGAAGCAGTCCGTGATCGGTGAATGTCTCCGGACCTTCAACAAATACAAAGTCGCATATATCAACCCAGTTTATTAAATCAGTGCTTCGTTGTAACTTTGCCAATGGGTCATTGTATTCTGCATCTTTTGTGGGCATACCATGAAAATCAACTTTTAACATAACAGATGTCTGACCCAAAGTAGTGATGTTGATTTGGTTATTATATGGTGGTAAGTACATTGTAAGAGGATATATATTCACAGTCTGACTTTCCTTTGTACTATTATATGCTACTTTTATTACTTGCCCAAATTCCACTTGCTTTCCGAACGAATAGTGATCTGCGTCTGCGGACGGAAAAATCGTTACCTCCGGAATGATAATTCGGTCGCCTTCTATAAAGGCGGGTAATCTATCATATACACTGTTTTGGATTCGTGTTCCCAAGTAATAGGTATCAAGAGTTACGCCGCTACTTCCGCTAAAAATAAGTTCAGTGCCAGGAAATACGAACCGGTCCGGATACGCTTTAATAATAATAGGGTCGGAGCTTGAACAAGTTACAGAATAACTCCTTGTGCCACTCGCTGTAAAAGTGCCACTATAATTTAACGACGTAGGGTCTAATTCATATTCAGTATAGTTGTAATAATCACTTAATTGGCCCGGTGAGGTAAATGGCACGAAAACCCTGTTATATTGATTAGCATATGCTTCTGAAGTGGAACCAGTAAAACCGTGAATCTCTGTTTGTTCTGGGATACTCGTATCATCTTGTATAATTAGATCGTAATTATATATATAGATATCGGTTAATCCGTTACAATCAGCAAAAACATCATTTTTAATTTCCGATACTCCTTTAGGTATATCAATAGAAGTAATCCCGGTATATTGGAATGTACCAGTGTCTAGCACTTGTAAATTATTATTTAACTTGACATCACTCAAATTTGGACACGCATAAAAAGCATAAGGCCCTAATGTGGTAACGCTATCTGGAATAATAACTTTGGTTAAATTTGCATTATTTGCAAAAGCTCCCAAACCTATAGTGGTTATGTTATCAGGTATTTTTATGCTGGATAATTGTGTAGATAAAAATGTTGTGTCGGGAATCGTTGTAATAAGGGTATTGAAAGTTATATTTGCCAAAGCACTGCCAGAAAATACACCGGTTCCCATGCTTGAAACTGACGCCATATCCTTTGTCATATCAACAGTTGTAAGGGTGAAACAGTTTTCAAAAGCATTATTATTTATATATTGTACGCTTGAAGATAATACCACCCGTGTTACATTCGTTCCTGCAAACGCACTATTCCCTATGGCGGTTACTGGAATATCGCCTAATTCTGAAGGAACAAAAACCAAGGGTTCCGTCCCAATGTACCCCGTTACCTCTCCATTACTGTAAGCAAACATACTCTCAAAGCTGATAAATGGTTTGCTTTTAGAAGCAGCAAAAGTTTCTGCTGTTGAACCGGCATGACCTATAATTTTTTCGAGTTTAGAACTACCAAGAAATACGAAGGCATTTGTGTCAATGGTTGCTGTTTTACTATCGAACCATACAATTTTTGTGTTATATAAAGTATTTTTTTCCACCCGGGTAACTGTTTTGGGAATAAATACTTCTGTTGCAGTAGACATGGCTACTTTTATTTGAGTGACCGTTACCCCGTTTACCGTTTCAGGGATATTTACTAAACCCCCAGGACCGCTATATGCTGTTATGGCTCCGGTTGAATCCACAGTAAAATATGATTCAGGGTCAGCAGCAGTTGCAATACCACAGAAACCAAACACACATACAGCTAATATCGCCAATACCAAAAAGAACTTTTTCATAAAATATATACCTCCTGTTTTTAATTAATAGCTGGAAAATTAGACACTACCCGTGCCGAGGAATATCTTACTGCTATAGATTCTGGATTCCCTAAGATTGGTCTTAAGTTTGCACGAGCAACAGCGATTACTGAAGGATTAATTACATTGACCGTAAAAGTTTTTTCGCCTGCTTCAATGTAAAGTTTATCGTCATAAGTAATAGTTAATCCGTTAAAATCTACATCACCAGCGACAAGAGTACCGTCGGGATACTCATCGGAATACAATAGCATTTCAACATCATTTACCGGAACCAAGAAATAATAATCTATACTGCTTATTGGACTGTCTTCGGTGACTGTCATATCTTGCAGTGCAAGGTTGCTGCTTACAACATCTTTAAATGCAATATAGGCTTTTTCCGGTACTATTACTGGATCTCCTATTGCCTGGGAATATGGTTCTACTTGCATCGCCGCTGCCCGACAACCATCGTTTAAAGCTTGCTGCAAATCTAAATCTGTACCATAAACAGAACGGGAGTGATCTAAAGTTGCAATCATAAAAGTAAGCAGCAATGGAACTAACAGTAAAAACAAGATTGTTATGGCATTTCCTTTTTCATTGGATAAAATTCTTTTTAACATTATCGTTAGCGACAAACCCTTATACAGGAGAACATGTCGCATTCACCCCCTTCCTTTATATTCTTCGATTTTATACATCATGTGGACTCATAATATTCGCTGAATGTGCGTCCCTGAAAAGTAATCTGCGTATTTTCGGAAGTCCCAAGTACATACGAAAGCATAAAAGGATTTTCAGCAAAATTCACAACAATAACTAAGTCAATAACAGGGTGATTATTAATATCTCGAGCAACCGGAGTTTCCGGAGCAGTTATAACGATATCTTTAAACCCTATAGCTTTCATTTCATTTACCAAATCTGCCCTGTCGTCTTCGGACAAATATCCTGTAATTCTTGCCCTATCCAGATAGAAGTTTTTAATATGTTCTCCTTGTTGTATTCTCATGGTTGCAATCCAGTAATCTACTGCGCCAAAAATAATTACAAAAACCAACGTTGAAATCACAAGAAATTCAATCGTTGCCTGTCCTTTTTGGTTTTTTATCCTGACCACCTCCCTCAAAAAAAGCAGGTACTCTCCTGCTTAAAGTCCGCTGCCCGTAATTCTAGTTATGCCATCTACGGTATGAGTGTGTAATGTTTCCACCGGGGGCGTCAATGCCTCAGTAATTGCTACAGCGATTACAACAACACCGGCAATAGCAATCAGGATTTCAATAGTGCTTTGTCCTTTTTCACTTTTTAATATCCTCATGAATTTCTGCATAATATCCTCCTTCCTTTAATAAGGTTTTATTTTTACATAAATAAAAAACCACCAGTAGCCTTAAATGACTCCGGTGGTTTTTTATTGATGATCGGATTATTTGAATGTGCCGCTTACAGCACCGTCAACGCTGGTGACTACATCAGAAGCAGTTCCGCCAGTACCCAGACCAGTGTTAAGTACGGTCATAATCGCTACAGCGATTACAACAACACCGCCAAGAGCAACGATGTACTCGATCATGCCTTGTCCTTTTTCGTCTTTCAAAATGTTCATGAAATTTTTCAATGTTTTTTCCTCCTATAAATTAATAGATTTACATTACAGTTTGTAACTGTGCAAATACCCGGGTGATCATAACCCCACCGACCAATCCTAGCAACAGTATAAGCGGGACAAATCGGAAACCAACTATAAATAGCGGTTTTCGGGTTATGCGGGCTTTTTCAGCAGCAACTTGCTTTTCATTCATTTGTTTTGATTCGGCCTGCAATATGCCGCTGAGGTTTTGGCTACCGGATTGGGACACCTGTAGCAATAAAGAAACAAGCTGTTTCCCTTCCGGCAAATTTAGAGAATCTTGAAATATCTCTAAAGCATTTACAACTCCAGTTGGCCACGCAGCAAGCGTTTTATTAATGTCCTCTGCTAACGATGGTGTAAACTGCCGGGCATTGATTAAAGATTGTGGAATTGACAGCCCGCTTTGTAAAAACAACTCAATCGTCGTAAACAGCAGAAAACATTCTTGCCGCTTTATCTCCTCCTTTCTTTTATCTAGCGCATAGTAAGCTCCTCGTACTGCACCTGCGCCTAGCCCAGTACATAAAATTGTGCCAAGCAATATATATGAAGTGCCGGCGGTAAAGTAAATACCCAAAAGTAAGCCGGCAAAGGCACCAATGTAAGTAAGTGTTTTTCTATTATTGAGGTCCGGTTTAATCTGACGGGAGAATGCGTTCTCCTGAAATTTTTTGACACTTAAATCAAGCGTGTGATAAAAAATAGCGAAGACAACCACGCCTGCGCCAAATGCAAATAATATCAGCATGATCTCCTCCTATTCTTCGACTATCAATCTGTCGAGAAATACCCACGCAATAATAGCTACCAGCCACATAGTTACCAATACATTCCCTGCGGTAGTTTGTAAGAAGGTTTCTGTGGCTTCAGGAAGTTTGTTTAACAAAACAAGATAAGCCGGTACTGGTAGAGCCAGAAGCATCACATTTGTATATCTTACAGTGCTGACTTCGGTATGTTGAAAATTTGCTTTATCTCGTGCAGCAGCGATCTTATATCCTAAATCACGGAACAAAGGCGCCATTACATCACCTTGTTTATCTGCACTCTTAAGCAAACTGGCAAAGACATACGCATATGATATTCCTAGAGTTTCTGCAAGCTGATCGGCTACTTGATTAATGCTCACTCCGAAGGTTAATTCAGAATAAGCTGTCTGGAACGCCTCTCCTACTGGTGCAGGAACGTGTTTCGCTACTGCTTCCAAACCACGAGGAATACTCTTGGTTATAAGAAATGTATTTGAAAACAAACCCACTGCTGCAGACAATTGTTCCAAGGCTAATGATTTTCGCCTGCGCTGTTGTGCATAAATTATTTGGTTGGGAGCATACATTGCAATTCCTGCAGCGATTATGGCAGGTACTACGCTTTTTACTATTGCATAAACAATGACCAAGGCACTAAATGATAAAACATATGGGAGCGTTATGCTTTCTTTCGCGCGTCTTGCAAACTCGGGTGCAAATTTTGCCAGTATCCCTACCGTGACATAAGAAACTATCGTTATAACTGTTCCGATAGCAAGACCTAAAATTATGGTGTATATATAGGTATTAATAATCACCAACCCCCCCAAATACTTCTTGTATATCGGACATCTTCACTCCATATACACGCATAGCATTGATACAAGCCTGGGTAGGTGGATTAATTATTTTCCATTCCCCTTCCCCTGTATAATCGTCCGTATAAGGCGTCCATTCAATGATTGGGTTATATTCGATTTTTCCATTTTGGATAGATACTTCTGTGATTGTTGTTATTTTCTTTATGCCTTTACGTGCATCAGTAAAGGTTTGAATGATTACCTGAAACGCCTGTGCTACACGCTCTATTACTAAGTGCAACGGAAGATTTACCCCTTCCTGGATAGCCAACATGGCAGTATTTCTAACAGCTTCTTCCACAGAGGTAAATGACGAAAAGTGAGCTGTCGCCATTGAACCATCATGACCACGAGTACAGGCTTCTATGGTCGTTAACACTTCACCCATACCGCGAAATTCAGGAACAATAATGACATCGGGGGTTAAGCGCAGTATTTTTGTGAACAGTATTCTCATATCTGCTCCTACTTCCGGATGGGCTTCTAATTCCCATATCTCTCTATCAGGATGGATTTTCTCCAATTTCAATTCATTATCAATATCCAACACCCTGATAGATAATCGCGGATCAAGCTGGCTGGCAAGCAACCTTAATAATGTGGTTTTACCGGAGTTCACGCCCCCGCATACAAGAATATTTCTTCTGCCGGTAGTGAAGATTTTTAATATCTTGCTTACTCGTTCATCCATTGTTTTTAATTTAATAAGGTCTTGTGCAGACAAGTTCCCAGGTTTTCTTAAAGCAAAACAATAACCTTCCGTAACCGGACGGCATAATGCCGTCAAACGGGAACCGTCTGGCCTTACCAGTTCCATTGTCGGGTGACTTTCATCCAGCGGTGAGCCAACATCGGAAATAGGTTTTAACCTGTTTATCAAGTTTCCGGTTTCTTCATTGGTGAATCGTATATTGACGTACTGGAGTTTCCCTCGTCTAACTACATAGACTCTTCCATTTGGCGTAACTCTGATTTCATCAATTTCCGGATCTTCATACAGGGGTGTCAATTCTCCCATACCGTAGTTTTTATTGAAGATAGTCAATGCCGCTTCATCGAGTCCCATATCTGTTACTGTGATTTTAAGTTCCTTAAAAGCATCAACAATACGCTCGAGACAAGCCTGCATTGAACCTGGCACGCCTGATTTTGCTTTTTCAAAAATATCCACTGATTCGTCAGTGGAGTTATCAATCAGATATTGGACTATGATCTGGTTGGCTTCCATTATTGATAAGGTGGATGGCCTTATTTCATCAGGCTCTCTATTGCGTTTGAACATTTAATCTTCCACCACCTCTGCCACAGGTATTGGAGTTGATTCTTTACTTTTTTTGGACAATGCCAAATAGGTTTTTTCCTGAACAACTGAACCTTGTACAACCTGGGGTACTTCTGACGGTTTAACCAATAAATACACGATATGTGGCTGTCCTTGTTTTTGACCTTCCAAGTTTTTTAGGGCTACACCTTTTTCATCGGTTATTTTTAATACCCTGCTGTTAGAAGCAATGCACGGAGAAGGATTCCCAGCTGCAACTGACACGCGGTAAACATCAACAATATCACCTTCTGTAACACCGGCAAAGCGAGCTGCATCAACATATATCCCCACCACTTGCTTGTCCTGCATATCTTCCTTTGGGTCAACAATATTTCTCATATCAATAGGTTTCCCGGCATAGATTGGTGCCGATGTAACCCGATCAGATACTTGTTCTGGTTTGATTGCTGTGTAATCATCCACCAAATATGGAGGAACAGCTTTGGTTTCAATGTTTTTAGCACTTATAGCCGAATAGGCATCAACATCTGTTTTTAAAACAACAACTTGTACTGTTTTTGTTGCTAACTCAACCCTTTGATTGATCGTCGTATAAGAAAAGATGGCTACGCCTATCCCAACAATTAAGGCTAATCCTATAATTAATCTTTTTTGCACATTAATTTCCCCTTCATTTGTAGATTTTTCCAATAACAAAAGAACATTCCTTAAGAATGCCTTTTGTTAAGATTTTATTTTTATAATTAGAACCACCCCCGCTTTTTCTTTGCCGGAAGTATAGGCTCTAATATCTTTTCTAACTGTTTGCCGTAATTGCTATTATGCAAACAGCCTGCTACAGGAGCAGAAGTAAAACATCTTAATTGTGATAAGTATTTTTCATTATTGTTTTTACAAAGCCATACGACATGGGTATAGGTTTCATATTGCTTGTACTGCTTGAGTATCTGATATAAAAAATATATCCCTGCGTCATCTTGTTTCACTGGAATATAGAAAATATCAGCTACCGGATATATGTTGGCCATTTGTTCTACAGAACAATTTATAACTACACAAGGATGTGACCGAAACAACTGATTTAATCCGGTTTCAGTCTGCTGCGGCATAGCATAAAGATAAAGATTCTTCTTATATGCCGTTGGCGTTATATTATTGTCCCATAGGTAATTTGTCGTTTTCGGAATACTCTTAATGTCCAAGCCTAAGTGAATTGGCAACGTAGCATATTTCTCCAGATCAATTACTGCCGTAGACTGTATGTTTGATAATCGTAAAGCTATTTCTGCTGCCAGCTTTGGATTTTCCAAAACAGCTAATATGTGTCCCCGAGTGATGATATGTTTATCTACCACGGTGACTTTTGAGGCCGGATCATAGTCTTCTAATGCTGATTCATCTATCGTTCCATTTATAATGCCTTCTACTAATTCCAAAGGCATTCTAAGTGAAGTTGCTATTTCTTGTGCGGTATAATCAGTTATCATAGCCCGAATTCTATTTACTATGCTCATTATTGCGCCTCCTTTCCATCTTTTAATAGGAATAAGGATATTGTTATAAATAAGCTAATACGAAGCTACGATCATCATAGTAATTGTGGATTCTGTGATTGCTGCGATAAGCAGAGTTACCCAAACCAGAGAAGAGTATTTAAGTTTTTCTTTTAACGGCACTTTTTGAAAGCCTATCGCACAAGCCAAGAATATTCCAAAGAGTTCAAAAACACCGTGGGGTGCTATTCCTCCGAATACCTGTAAAGCAGACATTGTATTGCTAGATACCAGTAATGTTCCTACGTAACCAATTATCAGTCCGTTGAATATAACAACAAACCCAGGATATATTCCAAAGGTAAGTCTGGCGGTAAGAATACAAAGCAACGCGATAAAAGCATTTCTGGCGAATATAACCAATATCGCAATCCCTGGGTTCATTTCAGCTAAAGACGTACCTCCAACCGTTTTAAATGTGGCTTTAAAAATAGGTGTTAATATAGGGGTTATAAAGTCATAAGCAACGATTCCAATAATAATCCCTGTAATAAATAAAATCGCCCAGGTTTTCATACGGGGCAGGCTATACATCGCCATAGGGTTAAATAAAAGTTTCATAATATATCTCCTTTGTTTTCTTATTTGGTATAATCCAGTCTTTCGAAGTCGATTTACTTTGGCGTTGACACTAGGATTAGGACCTAGATCTATGGTTTTGGAGACCATTATGCTTGCCATTTACACCATGCACCAACTCGTAAGCCCCTAATTTTTCAAAACCGAAGTATATTAGTTACTTTTAGGGGACTGTTAATAACTACATAAATAAAGCCCCTGACGGGGCTTTATTAAAAAATCTATGTTGTTATTTTGATGTCGCTTTTTTCGTTTTGTTGGGCTTCATGCTCCTTTAATTCGCTATAACAGCTTAGGCAAAAGTGTTCTACATATGCTCTTATACCAGCCACATTAACTCTTATTCGTATCTCCTGGCTTGGAAATATTCCCCCGCATACAGAACATTTTTCAGGTTGCTCTTCAACCGTTTTTTCGGTCTTTTTATTGCTGACTGGGACTTTAGGTAATTTTATATTTTGATCCTGCATATAAAGCACACAATTCGGGCAGTAATTATCAACAATTGCCTTTAACCCAACTACGCGCACCTTACACTTCATCTGCTGGTAGGGCAACTCCCTACCGCAGATCACGCATTTAAGCAAAACCATAGCCCCCTTAAATCGGCCAAACAAACCCACTTATATGATGTAAATATACTGCCCAGGCGCCTAAAGCAAGAAATGTCCCAAAAGGTATTCCTTCAGGGGAGATTTCGTCATTTTTAGGTAATTTTTGAAATTCCGTTGTTTTCGTTCTGAATATGATCCGAAAGAAAATTTCTTTGATAAAGTCTACTAATCTTTTTTTCAATATCCCTAACCTTGCCCAATTTGCGATCCCAAATAAAAATGCAAGCACACAACCAATTAATACAAGGTAGAGAGTGTGTGGATAGCCAAACCACATAGCTAATGCAGTTGTAAATTTTACATCACCGCCGCTTATTCCACCCTTCCAGGCAAATGCAAATAATATGATAAAAGTGACCAAGGCAGTAAAAAAGTTATTTAAAAATGTATGACTGCAAATAGAATAAATAACTCCGGTTATAAATATTGGTATTGTCACTGCGTTATACAAAGTTCTCCTGGTCATATCGGTATAAGCAGAAAAAGTTGCGGGAACAAGACATATTAAATATTCTATTGTCTCCACCTCCTTCGGATTTTTGACAGGAGTCCTTCATGTACTGGTTCCGGAGGTATAACCTCATCGGACAGACTTTGAAGTATCTCCGCTGTTACTTGCTTCCAAATGTCTTTATTCAAGACTTCCCCATATTGCAAGGCTTTAACATGATCCTCCCTGCTATCAGGAACGGTAGCCACAATCCTGACTTTGGGCAGTTTCGCATTTGTATTGAAAGCTGCCTCAATTTGTTGAAGGGACATAAGTTTTGGATTATACGCATTAAGTATTATCCTCATTCTTTCCCGGTCTGTTCCCATTGCCATAAGCTGAGGGGAGTATGTTTTAACTTCTGCCACCGAGAATTTTTCCTGCCGTACAACGGCATAAACCAGATCAGAATTGGCATATACAGGATGAATGTATTTCTTGTCCCATGGCGATGGGGGCGTATCACATACGACAACTTGAAATTTACTTTTCAGGGCCATCAATATCTTATAAACATCGTTGGGCTGTATTGTGTTCGGTATAATATCTGATGGTGCAGGAAGCAAATATAAATTCCCCTGTACTTTAAAAAGTGCCCTGTCTAGAAGTTCAGGATTTGCGATATAATTCATAAACTCCCGGTTTATATTATAAAAAGTTGCAAGATTGGCTCCGGCATAATCCATATCCACAATAACCGTTTTGGCTCCTTGCTCTGCTATTATTGTTGCGATTGATAATGCCGTAGTGGTTTTTCCAACACCGCCTTTGTTGGCATATGATGTTACGATAAGGCTCTTTTGTTTATTGACCGGCAAAACTGACGTATCTACTTCATAGACTTTAGCCGTAATATCGTTTACCAACTCTTTCGCATCCATGTAACAATGTGCTTCTGGATAGTCCTTCTGTACTCTCCAAATCAGCATTTTATTACCGCCTGCCAGCAGAACAAACATAGGTACGCCTTCTGGAGCAAGTTTATAAGTATCAATATTGCAAACTACAGCATCAACTTCTTCAGATGGGTCCGAAATAATAATATGCCCTTGATTCCGTAATTCTATTGTGATGTCATGATTGCTAAGGTTTAATATCCTCATTTTTTCGTGTTAGCAAATACCAACACTTCCCCCCTCTTTTAAACTAATACCTGGTCTAAAGTAAAAGTTAAATTAGGCCATTCCCGTCTAAATTCTTCATCGTCTTCAGTGACGATAATTCCATCAAGCCGAAACTGTGCGCTTATCCATGCTTGAATAGAATCAACGCTGCGGATGAATGATGATGGTATCTGATATACCTTATTGGCTTTGTCATAAAGTTTTTGCAGAAGATTACTGTCTATAAAATCAGCGTCGATTTCATAAACAACTGTGTCTATTTGGGCTTCTGCCACTTCAACCTTAATGCCATCGGAACTATACCCATACTTTTCAGTGGATAAAGCTGAAATTTTATCCGGTCCGTAATTGATATTCGGCAAGCAGCCAGTTATGTCGATATGCAATCCTCCCAGTTTACGGCTGATCGCATAAGCAATATCCCCGGATTGTGCTTCGGAAATGGTTTTTATGAGATAGATATTTGTTTTTGCTTTATCAGCAATAACCGATATTGGCACATTGATTATATTTGGTTTTCTATCCGTGGGGGCCATCCGAACAGGTTCTTTATATATGACTTTTTCCCCCGGGTCTTTCATATCTTCTTTTGGAACATTGGCAGCAGTAGTTTCTTTTCCGGGACTCCAAACAATGATTTCTGGCAATATATCATTTTCGTAAATATAATTGGCGATAGTAACGATTTTGCTCAGTGGTATATTCTTACCCCGGAATAATGGTGTTCCTGACAATGTTCTGAAAGTATCGTTGTCTTTTACAATAATAGCTTCATCGGGGTATCCGATTTCGTGCGCTGCTTCTTTGGTTTTACTGGTAATATCTCCTGCGATAACTGCGGTTGGCATATTCAGATTAAATACTTCTTCTAATTTTGGGGAATCCGGCAATAATACAACAACTGCTTGTTCGAGTGGCTGAATTGTATCAAAAGGGATCCCCGAACGTTCAGAATACTTCTGCAGCGTTTCCTTGTCTAAATCCATTAATATTTTCACTTATTTCCCTCCGGTCATATAATTTTTGACATAAAAAAAGCCTGTTTCAAAAACAGGCCAAAAGAAAAAGTAGGAATGAGAATGAGCTTTAAGCAGATAAAGTTTTCATCATACCTTTGATAATCTGATTACCCGTAAACACCAGTAATACTATCAAACCAAACACGATACCACCTGGCAATGTATAAAACAATGGCTCAATAAATTCCGGTGCCGAGAGCCTCATAAAGACAATCAAGAAAAACGGTATGATGCTTAATATAATTCCTGTCAGACGTATCTGGGCTGTTGTAGCTTCCACATACTTCTTGTTGCCTTTACGATCATAGGCATTTTTTAACAGATGAGTACATACCTGTTGCAGATTACTGCCAGTTGTATCATAAAGCCTAAAAGCCATTTCCAGTTGCTTTAAATCTTCCCATTGGGTTTCTTCGGCAACCGCACCTATGGCTTCGTAGTGCTTGGTTCCTGTCCGGCTGCGATGCAATATCTCCACAAAGACCTCTTTAGCAGGACTCTTAAGCGAAGCAACCGTTTCTTCAAGAACTTTATATACATTACTCGAAGACCCTTGCAGAGAGGTAACAATGATGTTTAATACCTGTGTGTACTGATCTTCCATTAATGACTTCTTTTTATCGATAATCTTCTTATTAAGATATCTTGCAACGGGGACAGCTCCCAGCAAGGCAATGACAGCGAATAGCAACCGTCCCGTGACTAAATACCCCAACCCAAAACAAATAAGAACGCCAATAATGAAGTTTTTCTTGGTATGGGACTTATTAATATTCATTCTGGTTTCTGCCCATTCATCATGTAATTGTACGCCTTTATCCTTCGGAAAAAGGTCAAGAACGATAAGAAATATTGCTACCACAGCCAATACAACGCCAAACACAAGATAGACTGAGGGCATAGAGGGCATTAATAACATTTCCAACCCGCCTCCTCAAACAAAGTACGGTAACGGAAGTCTTTCGCCACCCATTTCCAGGAATCCGTGGAACGGTCATATTGCCACAATCTCTGGCTAACCACATCTTCAACGATTCCGTTGACTTTATTAACTCCTGTAACTTCAAC
>DBRB01000007.1:24488-41729 GCA_002305475.1 candidate division WWE3 bacterium UBA1379
ATTTTCGGTGCCATTCGCAAAGCGTCTTTTACCGCATCAGATAGTGTGTATGCACCTTTTCCTTCCAGGTTAGGTCCGCGCGCTTCCAACCGTCGTACATTTGGATGTTGTAACTGTAATTCCGCAGGATCTTCAATAGTAATGATGGATAAATCTTTATCAATAAACCCTGCTAAAGAGTTGAGCCATGTAGTTTTACCAGAGCTGGTTCCTCCGGTAATCATGATATTTAATCTCAGTTTAATGGCAGTTTTCAAGAAAGCTATAACACCCGGTGATACAGATTTTGATTCAATAAGTTTTTGCACATCCACGTCCTGTCGGAACTTGCGAATTGCAATCAACAGTTTGTCAGGTGCAATGGGATCAATTTGAGCCTTCAAGCGGGAGCCATCGTGCAGCCTTGCATCTACCCGAGGTTCTGCATAATCTATCCGCTTACCAGTTTTAATTATCATACGACGGACTAAATCCTGCCCCTGGTCGATAGAATCGAATCTTTCCGGGACTAACATTTCTTGCCCGTTTTTTTCAATGCGGATTTCTGTTCCATTTACTATTATTTCAGTAACATTCGGGTCGTTAAAATACTGCTCAATAGGCCCGTAACCCAATATATCAGAAAACAATTTCTCAGTTAGAACAGTGATATATGATTCAGGAACACCTGGGAAATTATGCTGAACAAGATAATCAACTAAGGTCGCAAATTTATTCTTTGTAATGGGGTTTCTGGTCGTAATAGGATCAGTTTCTTCCATCGTAAATTGTCTTCTGACAGCCCCTTGCACCTGGTCCCTTATTTCCTTATATAATTCTTTGGAGATTACTTCTCTTTTTTGTAATTTGGGTAAATCAGCTATGACAACGGTTTCTTCCATTAGCCCGTCACGCACAGCCAAAGTACCCATAAGGCGTATATCGAGCAATCTTATTCCCCCTTAATCAGTGGCATCAGCACTCTTGATATTTTGGAATCGACATATACTTCCCGTTTGTTCGCACTGAGGGCAATTTTCTCGTTGTAGTCAATAATAATATCAGGCCGGTAAAAGCTCTCTGCTGCTTTGGCTGACATACTGCCAGGATACTTATTTTGGTTAAGGATAACTTTAATCCTATCTGAACAATCGAATCGGCTAAGAAAATCCATTACTGGCTGATAAGCGTCCATATCAGTCCGGCTTGGTTTCCCTACTACACAAATCACATCTGAAAGCATAGCCAATAACCAGCCAGAGCGAAACAACGGGCCGGATACAGCCACCGTCAAAGGACTTGTATTTTTCAATGCCTTGACTGCTTTCAACACCAAATGAGTATCGATTTGCCCTCCCGCGAGTATTTGACCTGCTGGAATACCGGGGAATACCTTAATGTCTTTATGGTGTTCTTCACTCGCAGTAAAAACGGCACCATAATTGGTGATACTGTTTATATCTAAAATAGAAGCCGGACTAATGTCTCCGTGATAGCCCAGATAGCTTCTAATTTTGCTTTCAGCAGTAAAATCAATCAAAGACGTTGGAATAATAGGGGCAGCGGTATAAGCTGTCATGCAGGCTAATGTAGAAGCCCCTGCACCAATCCTTAACGGCAGGAATGTTACCAATCTACCGCTGCCGGCTTCTCGCGGCGTGGTAGGAAAATTAAATTCCATAACAAACCCTCCTGTTTATTCTGCAACTGGTTCAGCCGGCGCTGGTTGCTGCACAATTACTTCTGAATTATTTAGAGCAAGTGTCATAGGTTTACCACGAATAATCAGTTCCGCAACTGCTGGCGCATTACCTATGGGAACAGCAACGATAAACTGTTCAGATTCATCTGTAGCTGGTTTATCCAATATAATTGCATTCTGGCACACCAATCCTATGACTGTTCCTTGTTCGGGATCGCCTATTTCGCTATATATATCTACTTTATCTCCCTGTCTTAAGGCAGACATTCCGGCAGCCCCGCCAGGTGGTAATTCAATAGCTGTCCATCCCGGTTCTGTTGCATAAGTATTCAGGGTGGCCCTTAAAGCTCCTTCATCCGATATATTTTCGCTGCGAACAACATTTCCGGCAATTATAGGTCCGTTTATTACGGTTGCACCCAAAATACTGCCGACACTGCTGAAACTGGTACCAGGAGCGATTGATGCGGGATATTGCACAACCATTACGTCTTCCGATTTAATTTCTTCTCCGACCATAATGGTGTTCTTTGCTACAACGATAGGAGTGGTTAAAGTCTGAGTGCTTACTGCATAATATATCAATATCCCTGCAACAATGGCTATGACAAGCGCAATGATGACTGAAAAGTTCTTTTTAATAATCTCCATGGTTTTCCTCCTTAAAATATTCTTCGATAGTTTTTGACCCTTCATATATTTCTCCACGTGAGACTAATGCAGGGATCACTGTTCCCGGTGGTTGCATAGCAGATAATACTTCCCCGGTGTAGCCTTTATCAATTAAATATTGTTTTCCTTTTTCAAAATCGCCCAATAAGACTGGCTGCCAGTCGATTCCTGCTGAATCATACTCGATAAGAAATTTTATGACTTCTTCGCAGGCACGGCATTCAATAGAAATATATACCAAAGGTTTATCAGATATTATTTCATTTGCTTGAGTTTCCGTACTATAGTACGGTGCTGGTGAGAAAATAAACAAAGTAAGGGCAGCAGTAATGCAAACTGTTGACAGAATACTTATAGAAATTCTTTGTTGATATCGCCCGCGTAGATTAATTAAACCGCCAATTAAGAAGCAAAACGCCGCCGCAGTACAATAGGGACAAAAATAGGTCATATATTGGGCTGTAAAACTTCCGGCAGCAGTGAATATCCCGATCATGGCAACTAAATAATGCTTTTTACAAAACACTAATACAATCGCTAAAATCGCCATTATCAGACCCGGGATGGTCAATACCCCAAAAGTGTTATAAAGCAACAACCCAATCGCAATGAGATAAAAAAGGGCATATAAAATGCCCTCTTTCATTTTATCCGCCAAGTGCTTCTCCTACTTCTTCGAAGTTCTTATTGACGCCTTTACCGATAAATGCAACTGCGGCGATACATACAACGGCGATCAGCGCAATAATCAAACCGTACTCGGCCATTCCCTGTCCTCTTTCGCTTACCATAATTTGTTTGAACCTTTTCATCTGTGCTTTCCTCCTTAAAAATTATTATTGAGTGCCCAAAATGCCGGGAATCCAATTGCCATTAGTGTTGGAATCAACATAAACACCAACACGACAAAGATTAATTTCGTGTTGATTTTAGCGGCCTGATCCATAATGTCATAACGTTTGCCTTCTCGTAATTTGTCGGCATAGTCTTGCATTTTATCCGACACAGAGCCACCATGAATACTGGACTGACTGATTAAGGTCAATAACGAGGCTACTTCTTCGTCATCCACCCGATATGCCATATCTAACAAAGCATCAGTCAGATTCCTGCCCAAAGAGTTTTCCTGAACAACCCTGGAGACTTCTTCTTCATATACTCCGCCCGTTGACCGCCCAGCTTCCTGTAATGCCACAATTAATTCAGGAGAGGATCTTAAAGCAGTAGAAAGATATAATACGAAGTCATCTAACCGATTTCTAAATTCCAATTTACGTTTATCAATCTTGCCGTTAAGGATTGCACTAGGCACTAAATAACCTATTGCTGCTAATGGCAGAAGTAAGTACATTGTGATAGTTGAGGTTAATAGGGCAAGAAATATAATTACCACTGCAATAAGGGCTGTCATTCCAACCCGTATACCTTGAAAGTATTCCGGGGCTATCGAAAGTCCCGCTCTGGTGATTTTTAACTGGAGAAGGCTTTTATCCTCCTCTGTCAATGTTTTGACCCCTGTACTGGTCAATACTGCCTTCTGGTCTATCTGTGGTGCAGCACGGGCAATTCCTACACCAGCGATAGCGCTTCCTATCAGTACGGAGCTAACAAGTGCAATATCCAGAATCATCCCTCCTTAAATATCAACTTATCTCCCACATTGATTTCTTTTGCCCGACCGGAGGGCAATTCCAATACGCTTTTTGCTTTCTTTATAATTGGAGATATACCGCCAGGCTTCATATCCGGCTGAATGTGGCAAACAATACTATCCTGGGAGATAAAGATAACATCGATGTTGTACTTCATGCCAAAACAATGAACCTGGTTACATGGCTTGATTAACAACCCTTCTGTTTGGGTACTCCCCAATAATCCCTTGAGTCGTGCAAAAAACGTATCAGCTACACGGACGTTTGAGGCTAATAGAGTTTCTCCCACGTATATATTGATTTGTTCTCCTCCTTTCATGGCATAAAAAAACCCCCGATTATCGGGGGTTATAATTATGGCAAAACGCCATTTTCTTCCCAGTATTTACAGGCATCTTTAGGAACTCTAAGCCAACTACCAATTCCTTTATGTTGGCTTGGATTATCATATTCCTGTCCGGCTAATTCTGAAGCATCTCTATATGATGTTGAACTTTGGGAACAAACTTTTATCACCCATTCTTTTGGCCCTACCGAGAGTAATTTATTACTTTCATTGTAAAACCAGTTGGATATTTTAGCAGTTGCCACTACTACCACTGATGGATAGTAAGGGGATTGGACAGTCGCGTTTCTGTCATAATCATAGGCTTTTGCAGAAGTAATTTCCGCCCAATTTGCATAGCTGTTCCCTTGATTAACATTACCTTCTAAAGGTCTGTTTAAGTTAAAAAACTCACTATTGCGGGAAGCCAAGAATTTTTTTAAGGTATTTGAGGGTTCAATGAGCTGGTTATTCCAATCCACTAATTGCTGATCCAATTCAATCTGTTCGTTGACTATTTTGAGTAATTTATCTTGGTACATATCATAAAATGCTCTTGCTTTTTCTTGCTGCCCTTTACATTTGTCAATATCAGCTTTACATTTCTTATATTCATCGCTACTGTCCCCATACTTTATTCTGGTTTTTGAGCAATTATAATTACAATTTTGTTTCATATCAATTTTCGCTAAATAGTCATTTATAAACTGGGTTCTATTCTCTAATAGTTTTTTTATATCTTTAGGCGTGGGCTTGTTTTTAAATATTGCATTAAGAATTTTTTCATCCTTTTCATCTACAGCCCAAATCAAGTCCTGACGAAGATATTCTGCGTTCTCTGTTAAAGCAGTATTTATCTGGGTTTCTGACATTTCCGTACTCATATTGTTGCCGTTATACATCATTTTTCTATCTTTGATTTCATACCAGCAACGATACTCTGCACAGTTACTCGGACATTTTCTGGCACAACGAGTTTTCCATTGACCTTGTTCCAGAAGTTTTTTTTCGCTACCTGTAAATGGTCCTCTTGTTACTGTTCCGCAACTAAGACAATATCCCGGATCATCCTCATCACCTGGTATCCACTTTCCGGCACGTTTCGTATGTACAACTATTTTAACCTCACGATATGCTTCCATACTACCTGCTTCCAGGGAAGCGGCATCTGCCGCAGTTTGAAGTTTTTCTTTTGTTACCATCACTTTACCTATTTCTATCATGCCGAAGGACAAGACTAATACCAAAATTATTATATATAGAGAGAGAATTAATATATTACCTTCCTGTGATAGAGTTTTTTTAATCTTTGAGTGGATATGTTGCGGTTGCATAAATAGATTTTCCTCCTATCCCGTCCTTGCGAATGAACTCCAAGTATTGGTAACTCAACATAGCCTGACAGGTAATCCCGCCAGCACTTGTTTCACAGTGAATATTCACTGGTTTCCCGGGTAAATACATATTGGTCATACTTTTGCATTTATTCTCTGCTATTTCTACCAGACTTTCTTTAGCACGGCCTTGATATTCCATCTGCATACTCGCAATAGCTGCAGAGCGAGTTGACTCTCTGACGATTTTATTAACACTCAAGGTATTTGTTATTATCGAGAATATTTCCATGCAAGACATCAAAACTACAACTAAAATCAAACAGGAAAGGGCAGTCTCGATCAATACGCTGCCTCTTTGTGATTTGAGCATTTCCCAGACGCCCCCTTTAATAATTACCAATATATTTTTTATATTTATCGTCATAATACAGTCTATGATCTTCAAGCATTGCTTCAGATTCACGGGTGATTTCGGGCATCGAAAAGACAAATAATTTCTTTATTGTAGGTACTGTAGTCACAGTCGCCGTTGCTACATCGCCATGTTCGGGGTGTTTTGGTGCATAGACTTCTATTACAGTTGATTTCGGCTCAATGAAATAACCCGCCCCTAATATATTGACTTTCTTATAACCTGTTTCAATGGCTGCGGCCTTATCATCCTGCACGGCATATTTACGTGCCACTTCGTGCGCAGTTTCCTGAGTCCAATATGCCACAATACTCCATAAAAGCATTGTGATAAGTCCGTACATGAACAGCATAAAAATGATTATACACAAGGCAAATTCTACCATTACTTGCCCTCGCTGGTTTCTGAACACGAATATACCTTCTCTCTCTCCAAATAAAAAAGCTGCCCATTAAGGCAGCTCAGGATTAACCTGTTAAATTTACAATGATTTCAGGTTCGATTTCTATATCTGGAATGTCTGTTCCGACTGCATTAGGATATATCACTATTGTTGCAGTAGCAGTGTTATTGCTTAAGTCTATGTCAGTCCCTTCAGTGGGCATGATCGTGCCGGTGACAGTATAAGTATTATTCGCATAGCCGGTAAAATAAACATAATAAAAAGAGTTCTCGAAGGCTTTATCATATACTGCATTCCACTCATCATCTGTTGTCGTATCGGCTAAAGCCAGGTCGAGGGCTTCATCGCTGTAAACTGTCAAGGTTTGACTGCCTGTAGCTGCACCCGTCCAAGTGAATACTGCATCAATCGGCATAGTCTGTGTATCCAGGCGGGAAAAATCAAATTCCACTTTAACTTTTACAGGAACCCCTGGCACTTCGCTATACGAATTGTTTTCAGTAGTGACTGCCAGATCGATCCCATCTGGCTGTACCACGATTGCCATGATATTATTGTCGGTATTACTTTCCGTCACAGGTGTTTTACCATCTGTATTGGATTTAAAAAATAACTTAACAGCTTTATCGGGTACGGTTACAGTTATATTAAAGGATTTCGATCCGCCTTTATCAATTTCAACTTCACTTACTTGCCAGGGTGGGTTACTGCCTTCCCATCCGAATACGGGATCATCACCTTGTCCTTCCCATACTGCTTTAAAGTTGGTTTTTTCTTTTTTACCGATATTATATAAGTTTACCGGAAATGTTATTTCAGTTCCGGGTTCGCCGGTGTAGATTGCGGCGCACTCTTTATAAGACTCTTTCCACTCTGTACTGCCTTCAGGCGCGGGGTAAAAGTCGGGTGCTTCTCCGCCGATTATCACCTTCTGCCACCGGGTTTCCATTGATTCTACAGAATCAGGAACGTATTTACCGCCGAGGGTCTTACATTGAGAATGTGCATCTATCCAAGCTACATGGTCATCGTTATAACCTTGCACGATTTCGATTACCGCTCCGGTATATAAGTAAGTTTCGGACGTAAATAAAGGTTCTATTTCGTTTTTATACCTGTCAGGATAGTAAGCCTGAAACATTTTTTTGATGTGGTCGTCTGTGATATAAGCCATGTCATACCATTTACCACCAGCCGGCAAATACGACGGTGCTTCTGTACGGTAACGGTCATAACTATCAATGGCCTTAAATTTGCCTATCTGAAAAGTCAAATGCTTGGTGCGGTATCGTGCATTACTGGTGCTGGAGGATTTGACTGATTCTACCCAATATTGAACACCTTTCCATTCCCCATCGACAATAATAGGTGCCATTGTATCAAGCTGCCCGCCGTATTCATTTCTGATGCCTTTTATCATTAAATCTAAGTTTGGAATCGAAGTATCAAATAGATATGAAACTCCATTTTCAGGTACATCTCGCGGTGGCATGCTAACAGGGTTTAATGCTTTTGCCCCTTCGTATTTAGGGTTATAGGTATCAGCAGTGTATTCAGCAGCAAAAGCCGGCGGCCCTGCAGCCATAAAACAAAACAGAAAAATCAACATAAGTATTTTTCTCATAGTAACCCTCCTCGTTTTTGGTCAAAAAAATAGCGGGATTTCTCCCGCTTTATTTCCACCAAATATTAAAAGTAGAATTAAGGTCTTTGTTCATGCACCGGGACGGCATTAGGAGTCTCACCAACAAATTCATCAGAATTAAATATTACCCTGACGTATTCACCATCTTCGTATGCGCCTGATACTGAGCCCAAATAGGTTTTGCCGCTTTCAATGGTTAAATAACCTCTTACAACATAAACACCAGTAAATATTACACAGGTGGTGTCCTTACTGGCAATAAAGGTCTGCCCCGGTTTGATAATACCGGTTTCCAACAACCCCCAGGCAATGTCTTTTTCTTCTTGAGTCATCGCATCAAATGATCTTGTTACAGATGGCCCAATACGGTAGTTTGTTGCCCACCATTGTTCATCCCAAGGTTCTTTTATTGCGGCTACCTGTTCAGGGGTTGCGATAATAATTCCGGTGGGAGTCGGTTCTGTGTTAATCATTACCGTATAAGTGGCTGCATCCCAGCCTACGGTTGCACCCATAGCTTCAGCTGCAAATCTGATCGGAAATGCTGTCCGATTACCTGCTATCACTGCTTTGGTATCCATTGTTTTTTCTACACCGTTTACAGTATAGGTTTTACTGCCAATGGTAAATACTGCAACCGTATCTTGTTTGCTTATGATTGCCTGTTGTTTATCCGCATCCCACTCCACAGTACAGCCGATAGCTTCCATGGGAGCGCGAACCGGGACCATGGTACGGTTTGCACTGTCGATATAAGGCTTTTGGTCAGGAAAACTTATCTCCTGCCCGTTGATAACTATTTTGATGTCCGGACCAGCCAGGATAAGATTTGGCATTAAAAACGCAGCCAATAAAACCACCGCTAATAAGGCCATCATTGTTTTCTTTGTAATCATTCTTTTCATTGTCATTCCTCCTTTAATCTGTTTAATTGCTTTTCCTCCCCTCTTTATTCTCTTCCTGCCAGTAATTGAACTGTCAGGAGTTATTTATCAACCACTGGATAAATTTTTGTTTGGTACATCCTGGAGCATAACGAGTAATTTTAAGATATATCGCCCAGGCACGTTCAGTAATATTGTTAGGACTTTCTTTTTTTGCTTGTTGTAAAGCTTCAAAAGCTAAGTTCTTATATATTCTGACTCCCTCCCAAGATCAATCTCCTATTCTATGCTTTTTATTTTAACAGAGAGATATCTCGATGACCATAAATAGCTTATATGCTCAAGTATTACTAATACCAATAAAAGACCTGTCCTTAGACACAGGTTGAGTTTCCTTATATAGAATTAAGCTCCTGAAGTCTGGCGATTCTATCATTTGTAGCCGGGTGACTAGATGCCAGATTTGCCCACAATCCTTTTGCTCCGCTTGAGTTAAGTTTTTTTAGAGCTGCAATCATATTCTCACCGTAACCGCAGTTGGACGCAAATTCATCCGCCAGATATTCATTTTTCCTGCTTGAATACATCACCAGAACAATTCCTATTTTTGTCCACAACCACATTACTCCAACAAGAATCATATCAAGGAATAAAGTAAATAATAAATCCATAATATTCCTATGTACAATTATTGCAGCAGAAATACCCACGATATATATAGCTATTCTATAGAAAATAAAGAACGCAGTTACCAGAAAGTTCCCTACAGTTATCATTAATATCAAGTCTGTATCCTTATTGGCAAGATGAGCTAATTCGTGTGCGAAGACAGCTTTTATTTCTTCGTCACTAAGCTGAAAAATTTCTTTTGTCAAGCATATCGTCTTTCTTCCGGTAGCAAACGCATTTGGTTCTTTATCATCACTTATAAATAACTGAATATCGTCTGGCAAAGAAGGATTGATCAATTTGGCTTTTGCAAGCGATTCGGAAAACAGCGGGCCAAGCCTATTCATAATATGCCTTTCTATTACTCTGCATCCAGTAGAAAATCTTAATATCCATTCCCCAAGAGGAGAAAGCGCTAATATTAATGAAATAATGTAAACCGCAATCCCGATAAATACCCCGATTATGCCATCGAAGAAACTGCTTATTACGGTTACAACCAAAAATGTGTTTAAGATCAGATAAACGAAAATGCCAATATTATTCTTTTTCGTTAGGCTTTTAGCAAAATCAAAAAAATAAGTTATCTTAACCGCCCCTTTGCATTTTGGTTATTTTAACCATAAATTAACCTGCCCTATAAGGGCAGGTTAATAAGGGGAGTGAATGGGGAAAAGGAGGGATGATTAAAGCCAGAATCAGTTGCCATTAGAAACTAACTATGCCTTTGAAATAATCCCATAAAACAGCCTGGCTTATTGCCAGGCTGTTTGCGAAACAATCCCTGTAGTTATTATGAAACCATTTTCGGCTTCTATTATACTAAATTCTTCATTGGGCTTAATAGCCATTACGCTCTGGGATCCAAATAATTTTAACCAGTTTACGGTTACTGAATCAGCAGCATCACCTTCCTGGTGTATTATGATTACGCCTTCATCGTATGCAATGCGCTGACATAAATCCAGATTTCCTGCACAGTCTACAATGACCAGTGAAAAATAGTTTTTTATTTCATCAACCAGTTTATGAATATTGTAACTGGTCGTAATTTGTTTAAAAGGATCTACAGGCCATACCTTTATACCTTCCCAATCAATAGGAGCGGTCGATCCAACCAACCTCCAGTCAGCAGTTATTAGAGTTTTATCGGGTATACCCATTATTTTTGCAGATAAACTGGAACCAGAGGCGCAAATAAACCCTGCTCCTTTGATTTGACGGCTTATTTTAACCGCAATTTCTCCTGCAACTGCAGGTCTGGATGGACAAATAATATACAATGTACCATGGTTCGGAATTGTCTGTGAATTATTTTTGCTTCGCGCCCCAGGAAGCACCTGTAATTTTGGTTTCCCTTTTATATGATTGACTATCTCTTGGATGGTAGGCAGAATAATAGCATCTGGCCGGGACTTTTTAATATTCCAGGAGGACACGCCTTCTTTGCCAAGTATATATAGCGGTATATCAGAGGGGGCATAATTCCAAGAATTAGTTTCACTTATAGCAATACTGGCCTCATTGGGATCATATGTTACATTTAAACCATTTGAGGTAAGTTCATTGGCTGGAATATGCCCTAACAATAAAATTTTAGTTTGATCTACCGGCGTTTTAACCTGTTCTTGTGCTTTGTAAAACATATGATCAATTGTCTTTATAATATCCCCCGGTTGCCATTCTGCAACTTCCGCTAGAATAGTTATTCTGATTTTTTTACTTCCAAGAGTAACTACGCTTTTTTCTAACCAGTCTTGGCATATCCGGTCCTTGATGGTAAGTGCTTGTCCATTATCAGGTACAAGGAGTATAAACTTATCTTTATTATAATAAGCTGCTACATCGTCAAACTCTTCTTTAAGAAATCCTGCAACGGAAGCAAGAACTTTATCGGAAGCTTCGTCGCCGTATGTTTCAATGATGTTTTTAAAGCCGTTAATCCGTAAAAGTATCAGACTATAGTGTTTATTGCGTAACTCCTGAATAGTTTTCCACTCTTCAACGAATGTACGTGTTTTAAGACCAGTTATGGGATCTATTTCGGTATTTCTTTGCAGTTTCTTTATTTTGTTGCTTAACAGGGTTATTTCATCTATTACTTCTTGGTTAATGCGGCTGACACATTTATCTGCCCCCGCCCTTATAAAATTCGCGTCCCCTTTTAAAACAATTACAGGCCGTTCAGGATTCTTCCGGCAATACTCTTTTACCAACTCGACCCCCATTGATGCGGTAATAACCAAAGCATCATATTTAAGATTGATTTCTTCGGGATTGGTAAAATTGATCTTGATAAATTCATTTTCTGCAATTATACCTGTTTTAGTAAAGATGCCTGCTTTCGGGCGTGTAGGTTTTTTTACTGCTGGTTTTTCTTTTTTAACCGGCCTCACTTTAATGGGTTTTTCCTTTTTAATGGGCTTTTCTTTTTTGTTCGGTTTCTCTTTAGCAACAGGTTTTTCTTTTTTAACCGGGAACATTTTTGAAAAGACTCGGAAATTTAGGTTTTTTACAGAAGTTATTTCCGGTTCATTTTCAGGCAATACCTGTTTTAGCCGCTCGATAATCTTTAACTCTGTTTTAATGGGTTCAACATTGATTTCAGATAACTCTGTTTGTTCAACAGCATTACTTGTCTCCTGGTTTATTACTATTTTAGCTGTTGGTTCTACTGCCGGGGTTTTCTCACTTATCCTTAAATGCCCGTTTTGTAAGACAAATTCTAATTCATCCGGAGTCTTTAAGTCCCTTTCCCATACATACAACAGACAAGTTGTTTTGATAGGTTCTACTGGTAGATCCCATACTATCACGCGATACACTTTATCCTGGATTCGTTGAATTGCTGAATATGGGGTTGTAGCAATAGTTATATTAAAACCGCATAATTCTTGTATGGTTTTTTGGTTAGCGGTTACAAGTAAAACATTTTCTTGAGAATATGTTTTTTCAGTTTTGCTTTCGGGCAGTTGCTCTTTATTCTTAGCTTTTTTGGCTTTTTTATCAAGGATGTACTGTTTCAAGTCATTTGACTCATTAAGAATCACGTATTTAATTTCTTTACTGTCCAGTTCTTGCAGCAGTTTTTTGTTACGATTAAAGGGTTCCGCAATAAGAATATCATCGTATTTTTCATCGATTGCCAGGCTTAGAGCCTTTCTTGCATCCTTAACCCATACAACATGGGCCATTTTGGATACAATTGTATTGATGCTCTCATTTTCCGTTATGAGAAGTAAAAACATTAAAACACCCCCAATATCCTGCATGTGCAGAACAGTAATAAAATGGATAATGGAATTTCTACTAACATATTGCCTGACCGCAATGGGCCTCTGAGATGGAGGGGCAGAAACATGAACGGCTGAATACCGCTTTTCGTACAGGCATCCAATAACAGATGGCTAATTCCCCCCACAAAAAGTCCTAACCCAGCAGCCATATGAAGATCATATATCGAGCCTGCAGCTGCTAAAAGAAGACTTGCCGCAAGAATAAATTCAACCTTATGTGTTATAGTTCGGTGTCCTACTAAGAATCCTAATATGGAACCTGGATGGTCTATGTCCGGCAAATATCCCCCTATGGACCCGGCAATTAATCCGATATATGGATTGCCTACCGCAGCACCGGCAATCGTGCCTACCAGGGCACCAGTTGTTATATGTGCTTGTTTATTCATATTGCCTCCTTAATACGCCCGGGCATATCGCGGCTTTATTTCTTTATCCTGAAACCATCTGCGGCATCTTTTATTTCCCAGGAAAGTAATGACATTTATATCTTGCCCTTGCCTCTTAACAACAATGGCATCTCCGTTGTAGGTAATTTCTTCGCAATCACCAGGGCATCTTCTTGTTTTGGAGCCTCTTTGAGCAATAAGCAATAATTGATCGTATGCCTGCTCATCACTTGGATTGCCTTCATGGGTTCTCGCCTTGTATTTTTCTATAGCGTGTTTGGATACGTATATACTCATTTTGTCAGCCTCCTTTCTATTTTTAGATATAAAAAAAGAAGGATAAACTGTTCATGCAAAATGAAGTCTATCCTTCTTATTTAACGACGAGTATTAACTACCAGACATTATTTTTTAAACTCTTTGCTTGGTTTAAAAAATGCAACTGTGCGTTCTGGGATAATAATACTTTCGCCGGTTTGCGGATTTCTGCCTTTTTTCGGTTTACGGACCCTTGGCTCAAACGTACCAAAACCGCTTAATTGTACCTTGCTTCCCTGTTTGACCTCAGAAGTTATCGTTTCGCAAAAGGTATCTATAATATGTTTCACCTTTATAATATCTGTTTCTGTTTTTCCTGAAACAATTTCAATGAGTTGTGTCTTGTTCAATATAATACCTCCAATAATTTTTTATAGAATGAGTCTACTTCGATCTTTTAAGTAATTCGCTTATCCCTTCTTCGATCCGAATTAATGATTCCTCTAAAGTCCTGCCCGGTGCCAATCCTAGTACACTTAATATGCCAGCTGTAAGCTGCTTTGCTTCAGTAGAAACTTCGGATTGAGGAGACTGTAAAACAGGGTTCTTTTTATTAAGTGTTATTATCCGGTTCATTAACCCAGGCGATTTAAGAGGTACTTTATTAAAGTCCATTGTCGCCTGCTGATATGATGTTGGATGATTGATCTTTTCTAAAAAGAGCTTAGGGTCAATCGGATCGAACAAAAAATCTCTGATTCCAAGAAAAAAAGCATCAATTATTAATTCGGACTTTGGAGCCGCGTTTCCACTAAGTAGAATTATTCGGCAATTACTGGCCTTCTGTGTTTCAAATATAATATCCCTAATATCGATGTCCCCCGGAAGTAATGCTGAAAGCAATACCAAGTCAGGCTGAAATTCTTGGACCTTCTGTAACAAGGGTTTTTTAAACGGAACCGTTATGATCTCATAATTAAACACATTGGCTTTAACGTATTCATCAATGCTTTCCTCTCCTGTGGCAAGAATCATTTTTAACACTACTACCACTCCCCAAAGGTACGCGCATACCTTTACGTTTTATCCCATAAAAAAACCCCAACCATAATATAGTCAGGGTTTTATATTTTCATATATCATCTGGAAATTTAAGAAGAACCACAACTTATCTGTGAACGCACCTCGCCCCTCACGGTAAATTCAAATTTTTGACCCCCACCCTATTTGAATTTCTCGTTGGTGCAATTATGCGGTTAAATCTCGGTTTTACCGGCATTTCTGCCCGGTACATTTTAATCATTTGCCTTTGCTTTTACAAGCGGTATAATCTTTTTGTTTTCATTCACTTACCTCCTTATAGTCTGTTTGATTATATAGAGTATATTCTTACTATTCTTAATTGTCAATAGGTTATTGGATAAAAATTGATTGATATTTCAAATAGTTTTAGTACAATTTTGCTTGTTGTAGAATCGATATAGGGTTTATATCATCACCGTAATTATACGGCTGCCGCCGAACTTCGTAATGTAAATGCGGCCCTGTGCTTTGTCCGGTGCTTCCTGCGAAACCAATAGTTTCTCCAGCGGAAACATTTTTATTCTTTTTTACAGCTACACTGGAAAGATGGCAATACATATGCAAAAGCTGGTCTTGACCCAATATTTGTACAGTAATTCCATAATCCCCGTAACTTCCAGCCGAATAAACCGTGCCGGCACATACCGCCTGAACCGGATCTCCTAATTCAGCAGCCAAATCTACACCGGTGTGCATTTTATATACTCCTTTAGTGGGATGGAACCGCATCTCATATCCACTGGTAATATTCGCTAAAGTTGTGCCCTGCAAAGGGAATACATAACCCGACACCCCTAGCGCATCTAATACACAAAAACGAATTGCAATATTATATACCCCTACAGCATAACTTTGTGCTTCCTGAGTAAGAGGATTTCCCCCATATTGAGCCAATATTTCAAGAAGAATCGATTTATCATCCTGGAGATCGAGGGCTTTTCCGGCCAAGTCTCTCAGATAATTAGCTGCAGAGAAAATCGCATCAGCTGCGTTTAAAATATTAATATCGCCATCTCCATCACCGTCAACTTTATATGCCTCCCATGTCGAAGGTAAAAACTGCATTAAGCCTGTAGCACCCGTTGTCCCGTTAAATGCAGTGGGATCAAAAGACCCACCTGTTTCCCGATAAGCAATTGCCATCAGTATTTCATGCGGTATGCCGTAGTGTTCAGCTGCTTGTCTGCAGAGTTCCTGAATGTTCAAAGGAACCGACCCGACAGGGACTTGATTAATGAGCATATACGGTTGTCTTTCCAGCATCCATGCAATTACTTCAGATTCTTCATAAAATGCAGTTTCAGCGTTTATAAAGGCTAACCTTACATCCTGGGCATCGCTTTGCGGTACTTCCAAATACTCCACAAGCCATTGTTCTAACTTATGCCAGCGGTTTCCGTTTGGCGATAAAGTATTTGTATTACTTAATACTTCATAAGTAGTTTCGCAACCGTTACTGTCATGGGATGTATACCACTCATAATCATAAGAAAAATGTCCACGCATAGTGTCTGCTTCAACTAATAGATATTCAGTAGTGTAGATACATTCGCATGACCCGTTCCCTTCTTCATCCTCAACCCAATAACAGTCTGTACGAGTAGAGGTCCGATACTCAAACTTCGGGTGCATTTCCTTAATAAAATTTTCAAATAACTTTTCTGGTATTTCCATTGTTGTGTCTGAATGCTGGAGCATCCACCAGGATATGTAGGATTGTATTGTCCCCCAATTATTGACCAAAGCTTTATCTTTTCCATCACGATCTATCAGCTGATGAACATTTGTCATGCCATTGTAAGATTGGTAATCTTTATTCTTTTTTTTGATTTCATCAATGTTCATCCATATAGATTCGGGAATATTTTGCGTATTTATGTTGTTTGAATCAAGAAAATGATTGAGCGGTACTACATTGCCTTCTGTCAGCCATGTATCATAAATATTCCAGTTATTTGCGAAGTTCTCGTAGTTTTCTATAACTTTTTTATCAACTTCATCTACGATATTATCTAGGTTCGTATCTCCACCCGCAACCGGACTACCGGAGAAAATAGCCCCGTAGATAGTAAGAATTATGATCATTGCCGCCAATAATCCCAGTATTATAGGAAGATTAGGCAATATAATAGCTTTCCAAACATAATTTACTGCCTTATTCTTTACCATATCTTTAAATAAGTCGCCCAAGGCCATCCCTCCTTTTGTGTATAAAAAAAGCAGGCTTTTCACCTACTCAGATAATGTATTATATTCACATGAAAGGCATGTTAACGGACACTATACATTTCTTTTTGTTGCTGGTACAGTCTCCGTATAACGGCTAATTGTTCTTGTCCCTAGATTACGCAAAGCAGCGATAATCCAAGTAGAGATAATACCGACAGATCATTCGGCATTAGTCTTATTCTTAGGTTTTCTTACTCGGTCTGGGATAACAGCTTTTATAGTTGAGCGTTAGAAACAGCGTCGAGGGTTATAAATAGAATTTCGATAACAGAATGTATAAGACCGGGTCAATCTACCAATTCTTTT